>NZ_WSPD01000040.1:0-4890 GCF_026319105.1 Enterobacter sp. HSTU-ASh6
GCCGGACAAAAGACGGCTCGGTCGACAACGCCAACGCCCTGCGGTTTGAGGACAAGGCGGGCGCGGAGCAGGTGTGGCTCCAGGCCGAGCGCAATCTGGATATTAACGTCAAAAATGATGAATCGCATGCCACGGAAAAAAATCGTACCCAGTTTGTAGGTGAAAATGAAACCTTACGGGTGGTGAAAAATCAGCAGGCGGGCGTTAAAGGGGACGTCATTTGCCTGACGGGTAACAGTCGCAGCGATAAAGTGGTTAACAACTTTATTATTTCAGCGGGCAATACGTTGAGGCTGGAGTGTGGTGAAAGCGCCATTGAATTATCGAAAGATGGCAGCGTTAATATCATTGGTAATAACTTTAACTTTACCGCAAAACAGAACGCGCAGATAAACACGCTTGGCGGTGAACTGCATCTGAATCCTGCCGGTGGAAGCAATGCCATCGATCCTCCTGGGTCATCCCATCAGAGTGAAATCCAGCAGGAAGTGGATAGTTTTTTTGTTATTAATGCCAACAAATAAAAGTAACTCGTATGGCGGAATATACTCTCCAGGAAGCTACGCTGGCGTTACCAAATGTATATAAAGACAGAACCATGAATTTATTTACCCTGAGCGAAAATGGTGCCAGTGAGTTTACTTTTGTTGTGTCTCGTGCCAGTAAAAAATAATGAAGGACGGCATGACGTGACAACGCGTCTGGTGCTAAGCCGAATACATCGTTTGAGGTTATCAGCAGGTCAGATGAACCTGGAATAATGAATATGGAATTAAAGGAAAGACCATGATCGACCTTCATTCCGAAGACTCAGTAATCAATCATTATGCTAATCGCTATCATACATACCTGCCAGTTAATGTCCGTAAGGCAATTAGAAGCAACAGTATTGATAATTTGAGTTCTTCACAAGCCTGGGATGCAACTTTACCTTTAATTACGACTGAAGATGTTTCACGTGATAAAGCGCTTGGGGCGCTTGTGGGACTGGCTGTTGGGGACGCCGTCGGCACCACTCTTGAGTTTAAGAAAAGAGACAGTGAACATGTAGCGGATATGATTGGTGGCGGACCTTTTCAATTAAAACCTGGTGAATGGACAGATGATACGTCCATGGCATTATGTCTGGCAGAGACTTATCTTTCAGAAAACAGAATGCACACCGATGTGCTTAGAAAATATCTCCTGAAATGGTATCTTGACGGAGAGAATAGCAGTAATGGTCGGTGCTTCGATATCGGGAATACGACGCGATTCGCACTTGAACAGTATATGCGTGTCGGACCTTCCTGGTATGGTAATACAGAGAAACACACTGCTGGTAATGCTGGGGTTATTCGTCAAGCTCCGGTGTCTATCTTTCGTCGAAAATCGCTGCGTGCGATTTACTTCGAATCCCAGGCTCAGAGTCGAGCAACGCATGGCGCGGTAGAGTCAATTAACGCATGCCAGTTTCTCGGATTGGTATTGCACTATTTAATTAACGGTTATCAAAAAGAAGAAACTTTTTCGCCTCATGTTTTCCCACTGTGCGCGCGTGTAATGATCATAAATGCAGGTGAGTATAAGCAAAAAACTCGCGACCAGATTCGTTCAAGTGGTTACGTTATTGATACGCTTGAGGCCGCGATGTGGTCCGTATGGAACACGGATAATTTCCGAGATGCCATTCTACTGGCAGCTAATCTTGCTGATGATGCTGATAGCGTTACCGCGACGGCGGG
The DNA here is from genome assembly GCF_026319105.1 of Enterobacter sp. HSTU-ASh6. Classification (NCBI taxonomy): domain Bacteria; kingdom Pseudomonadati; phylum Pseudomonadota; class Gammaproteobacteria; order Enterobacterales; family Enterobacteriaceae; genus Enterobacter; species Enterobacter sp. HSTU-ASh6. Next base: position 1,725 of record NZ_WSPD01000040.1, read on the forward strand.
ACAAATCGCGGGGGCATTATATGGTTATTCCGGTATTCCGCAGGAGTGGAAAAACAGACTCGTACAGCACGAACGTATCGCCAAAATGGCAGGTGAACTGTTCGATAGAGCTCCTGAGGATAATTTCTTATAATTATATTAGTCATCTGGTACGGGTATTGTAGCGTGCCTTTTTCTTTGTCTGTACCTAATGGTTTGTTAGTTAAAAGCATCCCTGCGTGATAAAAATTGGAAAATACAGATTCTTCGACAAGAGAATAGTACTTCTTTGCCCGCGCTTGATACTTGGTCAGTGAAAGATGTACCCTACCAGACAAAAGGTGGGGCAATACAAATGCTTTCAAGCGAAAAGGATATATTTAAGTTGACTCATGAGTAAAGAAAATTACACCGCGCTGGATTATATCAATGATGCTATTGATGCAATCAATCATCGATTGGAACAAAACCCTACATTTTCTTTATATATTATGGCAAAGAATCAGTTGGATTATATAAGATCCATTCTAACGGGTGCTGAAAAAGATAAAAGTAAATTACACACATTGAATCCTGGAGTGCTTGCGTCCAAAGAGTTTGATACTACCGATGCCGAGCTTGCTCAGCATTTGTCCAATGCTAATTATATAGCTTCTCAGATGGGGCAAGGATTGAAGGTTATTCTCCCCCATGAGCAAGACGTCGAGTACTTGAAAAGGCAAAAGAGATATCGCAAGTGATGAGCAACTTTTGATTAAAGTTTTAAATGTAATCATCCTGGTTAGAATTACCACGGGAAAATGGGGACATAACTTGCTATCATGTGTAATATTTTAAGACAATTCGATTCACTGCAATGAATGAAATAACAATCTTTGGTTATGTTGAAAGAGCATTGGTTATAGCTCAAAAGAGATATGCTGAGGTCAAAAATCTTAACCCTCATAACCCGCTTTTACAAATGTACGACTCTATTGTACAACAATTATTATTTTTACGGGATTTAATAGAAGGTAAGGAAAAGGATAAGGCAAAATTATGGAAAATGACGTTCGGTATGTATGCAGTGAAGGAGTTTGAAAATTCTGATGAGTTGTTTTTTGAAAGATTGTCGGATGCTTGGTTTATTGTGGATCAAATCCGCCGAGGCTTAAAGGTTAGGTTGCCGCATGAGGTTGACGCCAATTACAGAACAAAGCAACAAAAGCTCAATAAGAAATATCCTGATGAGTTTTAGTGCTGGGTGTTAAATATTTTTATTATGGGTGAATGGTGATTGATTTACATGCTAATTTGAATGTATTGTTAAAATATGTAGATAGATATCGTAAGTACTTACCTATTAGCAGTCTTTCAGTCCAGCGGAGGATGCAGTATGAATATAATGATAAACCATTAGCATCATCTTTTGATTGCGATGCACAACAAAAATGGGATTCAACACCATTATGTAACATCTCGCTTGCGGAATCACGGGATCGCGCGATAGGTGCGCTTATTGGTCTTGCGGTCGGGGATGCTGTAGGCACCACACTCGAATTTCTACCACGTGACAGAGCACACGTTAAGGATATGACAGGGGGTGGGCCATTTCGACTGCGCGCAGGCGAATGGACGGATGATACTTCCATGGCATTATGCCTTGCGGAAACTCTTCTTGAGAAAGGTGATGCTGATACTATATTCTTTAGGAATAAACTTCTGGCATGGTATCAGCATGGTTATAACAGTTCAAATGGTGTCTGTTTTGATATAGGGAATACAACTCGATTTGCTTTAGAACAATATTTGGCTATTGGTCCTGGCTGGAGCGGTAATACTTCACCAGAAACTGCAGGTAATGCATCCATTATCAGGCAAGCACCTGTCTCTATTTTTTTTAGAAAGTCATTAAGCAAATCATTTTATGAATCCAAAAAACAAAGTATTGCTACACATGGTGCATCGGAAGCAATAAATAGCACACAGTATTTAAACTATTTACTTGTATATATAATTAATGGGAGCAACAAAGAATTTGTTTTCGCTCCACATATTATGCCGCTCCAGCCACGTGTAATGATTATTAATGCGGGCGAGTATAAGCAAAAAACTCGTGACCAGATTCGTTCAAGTGGTTACGTTATTGATACGCTTGAGGCCGCGATGTGGTCCGTATGGAATACGGATAATTTCCGAGATGCCATTCTACTGGCCGCTAATCTTGCCGATGATGCTGACAGCGTTGCCGCGACGGCGGGACAAATCGCGGGAGCATTATATGGTTATTCCGGTATTCCGCAGGAATGGAAAAACAAACTCGTACAGCACGAACGTATCGCCAAAATGGCAGGTGAACTGTTCGATAGAGCTCCAGAGGACAATTTCTTATAATTATATTAGTCATCTGGTACGTGTATTGTACTATGCCTTTTTCTTTGTCTGTACCTAATGGTTTGTTAGTTAAAAGCATCCCTGCGTGATAAAAATTGGAAAATACAGATTCTTCGACAAGAGAAGATAGTCAATCAACGGTTCGGGCCAATATTACGCCTGGTAGTAAAATCTCTCGCCGCGTTAAGCTGTATCTTGTTGTTTTGACAATGCCTGGAGAACAATATGTATAAATGTGGTACGTTATGATTCATTGGCTTTTCTTTATTCTCTTCATGATTTGGACGCTAGCGCTTATCTGGAATGGAAAAGACTTATTCAGTAAAAAACAGTGGTGCCTTACCGGATTGATGTTCGTTCTGGTGCTAGTGGCTACGGTTGTTATTGGTTTTACGTTGAAATGGTTTGCTCAGTCAATGTCATTATTCTCCGTCGCAACGGCGAAACACTATTCGATTATCTTTTCCATGTCTTTCCTGTGCGTATGGGGACTAAAAGTTACCGTTGTGCTGCTCTGCACGATCTTTTCCGGGATTACTGGAGGGCACAAAAAATACAATGCTGAAAATTATGAAGCAATATCGTCTATAACACGCGTCGTTGCGCCTGGCTTACTTATCGTTGCTAAAAGCGTAGTTTCCCTGGGTAGCGTCCTTATGTTTTCAGGTTTATGGCTTAAATAATCACGATTTAAAAAATATCTCAATGAACACCGAGATTAGTCCATAGTGGAATAACGATTATGCTCAACCGAATTACCGTCCAGCTCCCGGTCGAGGGGCTGCTCTTCTGGAAACTCTCCGGCCGCGAGGCG
>NZ_WSPD01000041.1:0-1633 GCF_026319105.1 Enterobacter sp. HSTU-ASh6
AAATGAATACCAAGTCTCAACGAGTGAACACGTAATTCATTACGAAGTTTAATTCATTGAGCATCAAACTTTTAAATTGAAGAGTTTGATCATGGCTCAGATTGAACGCTGGCGGCAGGCCTAACACATGCAAGTCGAACGGTAGCACAGAGAGCTTGCTCTCGGGTGACGAGTGGCGGACGGGTGAGTAATGTCTGGGAAACTGCCTGATGGAGGGGGATAACTACTGGAAACGGTAGCTAATACCGCATAACGTCGCAAGACCAAAGAGGGGGACCTTCGGGCCTCTTGCCATCAGATGTGCCCAGATGGGATTAGCTAGTAGGTGGGGTAACGGCTCACCTAGGCGACGATCCCTAGCTGGTCTGAGAGGATGACCAGCCACACTGGAACTGAGACACGGTCCAGACTCCTACGGGAGGCAGCAGTGGGGAATATTGCACAATGGGCGCAAGCCTGATGCAGCCATGCCGCGTGTATGAAGAAGGCCTTCGGGTTGTAAAGTACTTTCAGCGGGGAGGAAGGCGTTGTGGTTAATAACCACAGCGATTGACGTTACCCGCAGAAGAAGCACCGGCTAACTCCGTGCCAGCAGCCGCGGTAATACGGAGGGTGCAAGCGTTAATCGGAATTACTGGGCGTAAAGCGCACGCAGGCGGTCTGTCAAGTCGGATGTGAAATCCCCGGGCTCAACCTGGGAACTGCATTCGAAACTGGCAGGCTAGAGTCTTGTAGAGGGGGGTAGAATTCCAGGTGTAGCGGTGAAATGCGTAGAGATCTGGAGGAATACCGGTGGCGAAGGCGGCCCCCTGGACAAAGACTGACGCTCAGGTGCGAAAGCGTGGGGAGCAAACAGGATTAGATACCCTGGTAGTCCACGCCGTAAACGATGTCGACTTGGAGGTTGTGCCCTTGAGGCGTGGCTTCCGGAGCTAACGCGTTAAGTCGACCGCCTGGGGAGTACGGCCGCAAGGTTAAAACTCAAATGAATTGACGGGGGCCCGCACAAGCGGTGGAGCATGTGGTTTAATTCGATGCAACGCGAAGAACCTTACCTACTCTTGACATCCAGAGAACTTTCCAGAGATGGATTGGTGCCTTCGGGAACTCTGAGACAGGTGCTGCATGGCTGTCGTCAGCTCGTGTTGTGAAATGTTGGGTTAAGTCCCGCAACGAGCGCAACCCTTATCCTTTGTTGCCAGCGGTTAGGCCGGGAACTCAAAGGAGACTGCCAGTGATAAACTGGAGGAAGGTGGGGATGACGTCAAGTCATCATGGCCCTTACGAGTAGGGCTACACACGTGCTACAATGGCGCATACAAAGAGAAGCGACCTCGCGAGAGCAAGCGGACCTCATAAAGTGCGTCGTAGTCCGGATTGGAGTCTGCAACTCGACTCCATGAAGTCGGAATCGCTAGTAATCGTAGATCAGAATGCTACGGTGAATACGTTCCCGGGCCTTGTACACACCGCCCGTCACACCATGGGAGTGGGTTGCAAAAGAAGTAGGTAGCTTAACCTTCGGGAGGGCGCTTACCACTTTGTGATTCATGACTGGGGTGAAGTCGTAACAAGGTAACCGTAGGGGAACCTGCGGTTGGATCACCTCCTTACCTTAAAGAACCTGCCTTTG
>NZ_WSPD01000041.1:1748-4861 GCF_026319105.1 Enterobacter sp. HSTU-ASh6
GTTATGTGTGTTCGAGTCTCTCAAATTTTCGCAATCAGAAGTGAAACATCTTCGGGTTGTGAGGTTAAGCGACTAAGCGTACACGGTGGATGCCCTGGCAGTCAGAGGCGATGAAGGACGTGCTAATCTGCGAAAAGCGCCGGCGAGGTGATATGAACCTTTGACCCGGCGATGTCCGAATGGGGAAACCCAGTGTGTTCCGACACACTATCGTTAACTGAATACATAGGTTAACGAGGCGAACCGGGGGAACTGAAACATCTAAGTACCCCGAGGAAAAGAAATCAACCGAGATTCCCCCAGTAGCGGCGAGCGAACGGGGAGCAGCCCAGAGTCTGAATCAGCTTGTGTGTTAGTGGAACGGTCTGGAAAGTCCGACGGTACAGGGTGATAGTCCCGTACACGAAAATGCACAGGCTGTGAACTCGAAGAGTAGGGCGGGACACGTGGTATCCTGTCTGAATATGGGGGGACCATCCTCCAAGGCTAAATACTCCTGACTGACCGATAGTGAACCAGTACCGTGAGGGAAAGGCGAAAAGAACCCCGGCGAGGGGAGTGAAAAAGAACCTGAAACCGTGTACGTACAAGCAGTGGGAGCACCTTCGGGTGTGACTGCGTACCTTTTGTATAATGGGTCAGCGACTTATATTCTGTAGCAAGGTTAACCGTATAGGGGAGCCGAAGGGAAACCGAGTCTTAACTGGGCGTTAAGTTGCAGGGTATAGACCCGAAACCCGGTGATCTAGCCATGGGCAGGTTGAAGGTTGGGTAACACTAACTGGAGGACCGAACCGACTAATGTTGAAAAATTAGCGGATGACTTGTGGCTGGGGGTGAAAGGCCAATCAAACCGGGAGATAGCTGGTTCTCCCCGAAAGCTATTTAGGTAGCGCCTCGTGAACTCATCTTCGGGGGTAGAGCACTGTTTCGGCTAGGGGGCCATCCCGGCTTACCAACCCGATGCAAACTACGAATACCGAAGAATGTTATCACGGGAGACACACGGCGGGTGCTAACGTCCGTCGTGAAGAGGGAAACAACCCAGACCGCCAGCTAAGGTCCCAAAGTCATGGTTAAGTGGGAAACGATGTGGGAAGGCACAGACAGCCAGGATGTTGGCTTAGAAGCAGCCATCATTTAAAGAAAGCGTAATAGCTCACTGGTCGAGTCGGCCTGCGCGGAAGATGTAACGGGGCTAAACCATGCACCGAAGCTGCGGCAGCGACACTATGTGTTGTTGGGTAGGGGAGCGTTCTGTAAGCCGTTGAAGGTGGCCTGTGAGGGTTGCTGGAGGTATCAGAAGTGCGAATGCTGACATAAGTAACGATAAAGCGGGTGAAAAGCCCGCTCGCCGGAAGACCAAGGGTTCCTGTCCAACGTTAATCGGGGCAGGGTGAGTCGACCCCTAAGGCGAGGCCGAAAGGCGTAGTCGATGGGAAACAGGTTAATATTCCTGTACTTGGTGTTACTGCGAAGGGGGGACGGAGAAGGCTATGTTAGCCGGGCGACGGTTGTCCCGGTTTAAGCATGTAGGCGGAGGTTCCAGGTAAATCCGGTACCTTTTAACGCTGAGGTGTGATGACGAGGCACTACGGTGCTGAAGTAACAAATGCCCTGCTTCCAGGAAAAGCCTCTAAGCATCAGGTAACATCAAATCGTACCCCAAACCGACACAGGTGGTCAGGTAGAGAATACCAAGGCGCTTGAGAGAACTCGGGTGAAGGAACTAGGCAAAATGGTGCCGTAACTTCGGGAGAAGGCACGCTGATATGTAGGTGAAGCCCCTGCGGGTGGAGCTGAAATCAGTCGAAGATACCAGCTGGCTGCAACTGTTTATTAAAAACACAGCACTGTGCAAACACGAAAGTGGACGTATACGGTGTGACGCCTGCCCGGTGCCGGAAGGTTAATTGATGGGGTTAGCGGCAACGCGAAGCTCTTGATCGAAGCCCCGGTAAACGGCGGCCGTAACTATAACGGTCCTAAGGTAGCGAAATTCCTTGTCGGGTAAGTTCCGACCTGCACGAATGGCGTAATGATGGCCAGGCTGTCTCCACCCGAGACTCAGTGAAATTGAACTCGCTGTGAAGATGCAGTGTACCCGCGGCAAGACGGAAAGACCCCGTGAACCTTTACTATAGCTTGACACTGAACACTGGTCCTTGATGTGTAGGATAGGTGGGAGGCTTTGAAGTGTGGACGCCAGTCTGCATGGAGCCGTCCTTGAAATACCACCCTTTAATGGCTGGTGTTCTAACGTAGACCCGTAATCCGGGTTGCGGACAGTGTCTGGTGGGTAGTTTGACTGGGGCGGTCTCCTCCCAAAGAGTAACGGAGGAGCACGAAGGTTAGCTAATCCTGGTCGGACATCAGGAGGTTAGTGCAATGGCATAAGCTAGCTTGACTGCGAGAGTGACGGCTCGAGCAGGTGCGAAAGCAGGTCATAGTGATCCGGTGGTTCTGAATGGAAGGGCCATCGCTCAACGGATAAAAGGTACTCCGGGGATAACAGGCTGATACCGCCCAAGAGTTCATATCGACGGCGGTGTTTGGCACCTCGATGTCGGCTCATCACATCCTGGGGCTGAAGTAGGTCCCAAGGGTATGGCTGTTCGCCATTTAAAGTGGTACGCGAGCTGGGTTTAGAACGTCGTGAGACAGTTCGGTCCCTATCTGCCGTGGGCGCTGGAGAATTGAGGGGGGCTGCTCCTAGTACGAGAGGACCGGAGTGGACGCATCACTGGTGTTCGGGTTGTCATGCCAATGGCACTGCCCGGTAGCTAAATGCGGAAGAGATAAGTGCTGAAAGCATCTAAGCACGAAACTTGCCCCGAGATGAGTTCTCCCTGAGCCTTTAAGGCTCCTGAAGGAACGTTGAAGACGACGACGTTGATAGGTCGGGTGTGTAAGCGCAGCGATGCGTTGAGCTAACCGATACTAATGAACCGTGAGGCTTAACCTTACAACGCCGAAGGTGTTTTGGCGAAGAGACGACACAAGTTTCAGCTTTGATACAGATTAAACAGAATTTGCCTGGCGGCTTTAGCGCGGTGGTCCCACCTGACCCCATGCCGAACTCAGAAGTGAAACGCCGTAGCGCCGATGGTAGT
>NZ_WSPD01000042.1:0-2710 GCF_026319105.1 Enterobacter sp. HSTU-ASh6
TGGCATCAGGTCAAACTCAGTGACAGTTTACCCGTCTGTTGACGGGTAACTGAAGTGACTTTAAACATACAAGGGCATCAGCGCGCAGAGGAGGCTCAGTCGTTTTGCGCCGTCGCCATCTGTTCCGCTTTCTGCTTTTTATACGTCAATGCCGCAGCCGGCACAGGCTGTACTTTCCCCGTTTCAATCCAGGTGCGCAGACGGCTCGCGTCGGCGAAGTGGGTATATTTGCCGAAGGCATCCATCACCACCAGCGCCACAGGCTTACCGTTAAACACCGTGCGCATCACCAGACAGTGCCCTGCCGCGTTGGTAAAACCGGTTTTCGTTAACTGAATATTCCAGTTATCCCGATAAACCAGATGGTTAGTGTTGCGGAACGGCAGCGTATAGGCCGGGTTTGCAAAGGTCGCCATCTCTTCACGGGTGGTACTAAGCTGTCCAATCAGCGGGTACTGTTTGCTGGCAATCAGCAGTTTCGTCAGATCGCGCGCCGTGGAGACGTTGTTGATCGACAGACCCGTCGGTTCAACATAATGCGTATTGTTCATACCCAGCGCTTTGGCCTTGGCGTTCATCGCGCGGATAAACGCGTCATAGCCGCCAGGATAGTGATGCGCAAGGCTCGCCGCCGCACGGTTTTCAGACGACATCAGCGCCAGCAGCAGCATATTTTTCCGGCTGATTTCACTGTTCAGACGCACGCGAGAGTAGATCCCTTTCATCTCCGGCGTGTGGCTGATATCCACTTTCAGCTTTTCGTCCAGCGGCAGATGGGCATCAAGCACCACCATCGCGGTCATTAATTTGGTAATCGAGGCGATCGGGCGTACCAGGTCCGGATGGCTGGCGTAAATCACCTTATTAGTGTTGAGATCAACAATCATCGCGCTGCCGGAGGCAATTTGCGGCTGGGCAGCAGCGGTGGTCACCGCGGGCGTTTTGGCGACGGCTGGCACGGCAGCGGACGCGCCCAGCAACAGCGCCAGGCTAAGTAAAGAGACTCGGAATTTCAGCATGGTGAGACTTCTGATAATTATTCACGCACGTAATGACGTACACCGCCTGTGTCAACGGAGAAACACAGGCTGGCTTCGGCATCATAGCGGTCACCGGGCGTTGTCGCCAGCGGATAATCGTGAACAGATGCTGCATTGCTGGCATTTACGCCAGCAATGCAGTGAACTCAGAAGAGACGGTATCCATAACCCCAAAGAATAACCGTCAGCGCCAGTAGCGCCTCCAGGACCAGCACGCCGATGGCGAGCGTTGAACTGGAGAAGCTCAGGCCCTCTTCTTTATTGATATTGAGGAAGGTTGGGACCCCCAGATACAGCAGATAACCGGTGTAAAAGAGGGCAATGGTACCGATCAGCGCGCACAACCAGACCAGTGGATAGAGCGCAACAATACCGCTTAAGAACAGCGGGGTCGCGACATATCCGGCGAAGACCATACAGTGCGCCAGCGATGGACGTTGCGGGTAGTTACGCGCCATCCAGTGTATAACGCGCCCCATCACCGCCACCCCCGCCAGCATCAGGCCATAGAAGAGAATGGCCAGATAAAGCCCGGTAAACCAGGAGAGCTGAACCACGGTGCCGTCCCCGAAGTTCCAGCCGATTTGTGTTGTTCCAATAAAAGCGCATATTACCGGCACCGCAGCCATCAGCAGCACATGGTGCGTGTAATGATGCGAGACCGTTTCGTTCTCACTTTTAATGACATGCATTTCACGATCGGGATGGGAGAAAAGTCCCCAGACATGGTTCATAGCGCCCCCTTGTTGTCGGCCCGTCATCGATACCTTAAGTATAATGCAGGCTTTAGATTATTTTATGTACAGTGGGAAATTTCCGTTGATTTCCCCGCTGTTGATTCATGGGGTATATGATTAAGCGAGACATACTAAGGGAGATGATATTGACGTAATGGATATCAACGGATTTATTGAACAATACGGATACGCTGCGCTGGTGGTCGGGAGCGTGGCAGAAGGTGAAACCATCACGCTGTTGGGCGGCGTCGCCGCACATCAGGGGCTGCTAAAATTCCCGCTGGTGGTTGCCGCCGTCGCGCTGGGCGGCATGATTGGCGATCAGCTGCTCTATTTTCTGGGACTGCGTTTCGGGCCTGCGTTGCTGCAACGTTTTGCTAAGCATCAAAAGAAGATCCGCAGAGCGCAACGGCTGATCCAGCGCCACCCTTACCTGTTTGTGATTGGCACCCGCTTTATGTACGGCTTTCGAATCATAGGGCCGATATTGATTGGGGCGAGCCGCCTGCCGCCTAAAATTTTCCTGCCGCTCAATATTATTGGCGCTGTTGCCTGGGCGCTGATTTTTACCACGCTCGGTTACGTGGGGGGCGAAGTGATTGGCCCGTGGCTGCATAATCTCGACCAGCACCTGAAACACTGGGCGTGGTTGATTCTGGTGGTCGGGGCGGTGATTGGGGTCAGGCTGTGGCTGAAGCATCGGGAAAAGAGGCGGGACGAGGAGTGAGGGCGTTTTTAGTTCCCTCTCCCTTTGGGCTGAGGAATCCCCAGTAATTTTTTACCTGAAGCGATGAACGTTGCTTCAGCAAAATTAATGACTTACAGCGATGCCCTGGTCCGGCTGTAAATCGCCGAAGCGTTTCCGTAAGGCCGGGGCGAGGCGCAGGGATGCGCCGAGAGGGCGTGGCCTGCAGGGATGCAGGCTCATGCCCG
>NZ_WSPD01000043.1:0-1487 GCF_026319105.1 Enterobacter sp. HSTU-ASh6
CGATTATGCTCAACCGAATTACCGTCCAGCTCCCGGTCGAGGGGCTGCTCTTCTGGAAACTCTCCGGCCGCGAGGCGATGTCCGAGTCGTTCGCCCTGACGCTGACCCTGCTCGGCACGGATGCGCGTATTGACCGCAGCAAACTGCTGGGCCAGCCGGTCACGGTGACCATCCCGACGCAGAACCTGCTCACCTCCCGCTATATCAACGGTAAAGTCACGCGCGTGGCTGTGAGCGCCGTTGAGCTGTCGGGGACCCGCTACGCGGTGTACCAGCTGACGGTGGAGCCGGACCTGTGGCCGATGAAGCGCGACCGTAACCTGCGCATCTTCCAGGGGCAGACGGTGCCGCAGATTGTGAAAACCCTGCTGGGTGAGCATCAGGTCAACGTCGAGGACAAACTCACCGGCAGCTACCGGGTGTGGGACTACTGCGTGCAGTATCAGGAGTCGAGCCTGGACTTCATCAGCCGCCTGATGGAGCTGGAGGGGATTGCGTATCACTTCAGCCACGAGGCCGACAAACACACCCTCGTGCTCACCGACGCCGCCACCCAGCATCAGCCGTTCAGCGGCTACGAGGTGATTCCGTATCACCAGACGCCATCCGGCGGCAGCACGGATGAAGAGGGTATCGGTCAGTGGGCGCTGGAGGACAGCGTCACGCCGGGGATTTACAGCCTCGACGATTACGATTTCCGCAAGCCGAACGCGTGGCTGTTCCAGGCCCAGCAGAACCCGGCGTCGCCGAAGCCGGGCAGCATTGACGTCTACGACTGGCCGGGACGCTTTGTGGATACCGGGCATGCGGAGTTCTACGCCCGCATTCGCCAGGAGCGCTGGCAGGTGGAGCACCAGCAGATTCAGGCCACTGCCACGGCGGCAGGCATTGCGCCGGGCCACACTTTCACCCTGACTAACGCGCCGTTCTTCAGCGATAACGGCGACTATCTGGTGACGGCGGCGGGGTATCACTTCGAGGAGAACCGCTACGCCAGCGGCGAGGGTGAAACTATTCACCGGACTGATTTCACGGTTATCCCGGCGTCGGTCTCTTATCGCCCGGCGCAGAGTACGTCCTGGCCGCGCACCTACGGCCCGCAGACGGCAAAAGTGGTGGGTCCGCAGGGGGAGAGCATCTGGACGGACAAATACGGCCGCGTGAAGGTGAAGTTCCACTGGGACCGTCTGGCAAAGGGCGACGACACCAGCTCCTGCTGGGTGCGCGTGTCGAGCGCCTGGGCGGGCCAGGGCTACGGCGGGGTGCAAATTCCGCGCGTGGGCGATGAGGTGGTGGTGGACTTTATCAACGGTGATCCGGACCGTCCGATCATTACCGGGCGGGTGTACAACGACGCGAGCATGCCGCCGTGGGCGCTGCCGGCGGCGGCGACGCAGATGGGCTTTATGAGCCGGACAAAAGACGGCTCGGTCGACAACGCCAACGCCCTGCGGTTTGAGGACAAGGCGGGCGCGGAGCAGGTGTGG
>NZ_WSPD01000044.1:0-1182 GCF_026319105.1 Enterobacter sp. HSTU-ASh6
TGCCCTTGTATGTTTAAAGTCACTTCAGTTACCCGTCAACAGACGGGTAAACTGTCACTGAGTTTGACCTGATGCCACAGCCCGTTAGCCCTCTGGGTTTTCAAGCCCGCGGGTGAGCTCATGGCGTGGCATCAGTTTTCCTGTTAACCCGAACAGCTGCCCGGGCGGCCTGTGCCAGCCCGCATCTTACAAGGCCGGGAGACATGAATATGACTGAACATATCACCATCGGCATCGATATTGCCAAAGACACTTTTGACGTATTCATCAGTCCTGACGGACTGTTTCTCCATCTGGAGAATACCCCACACGGACACCAGCAACTCCTCGACGCACTCGCATCCCGCGCCGTTACACGGATAGTGATGGAAGCCACGGGGCGCTACCATAATCTTCTTGCTGCCACGCTTGAGCTTGCCGGTCTGCCGGTCGCTGTGGTCAACCCTGCTCAGGTCAAACACTTCGCACGCGCTCTCGGGACGCTGTTCAAGACCGACCCGAATGATGCCCGCATCATCTGCGAGTTTGGCCGCAGGATGACTCCGGATATCAGACCTGCTCCGGACGAACAGACGCAGCGTCTCGCCATGATGGTATCCCGCCGCCGCCAGCTGGTGGACAACAGAACCATGGAGCAGAACCGCTACGGCTCCTGCAGCGATGAACTTATCCGGACGGGTATCAAACGGCATATTGACTGGCTTAACGCAGAGATAAAGGACACGGATGACGACATCGATCAGCAGATAAAAGTGATGCCGTTATGGCAGGAGAAAGTAAAGCTACTGGAAGACGTCAAAGGTATAGGACGCACAACGCTGGCGGTTCTGCTGTCGATGCTGCCGGAGCTGGGACAACTTAACAGACGTAAAATCAGCGCGCTGGTAGGCGTGTGTCCTTATGCCCATGACAGCGGAAAGATGAAAGGAAAACGATGTATCTGGGGAGGACGAAGTGCGGTGCGGGCAGCGCTGTACATGGCGGCAATGTCAGCGGTGCGCTATAACCCGACCATACAGACTTTTTTTGAGAGACTGAGAAGCAAGGGGAAAGCCTTTAAAGTCGCGATGACCGCCTGCGTCAGAAAGCTGGTAACAATCCTGAATGCGATGGTGCGGGACAATAAAAAATGGGTGGCAGGTTAGTCGTCAGCCGTTGACTTTAAACACAGCTGCTCACCCC
>NZ_WSPD01000045.1:0-1133 GCF_026319105.1 Enterobacter sp. HSTU-ASh6
GCACTGGTGTTGCCCGCCCTGTCGGTGGCCGTCACGTGGAAGCGGTGCTCGCCTTCCGGCAGTTTCGCCACCGGCGAGAAGCTCCAGGTGCCGTCGGCTTTCGCCGTCACTTCGCCCAGCAGGCCGTTCTGATCGTAGATCTTCACGGTGCTGCCCGCTTCCGCCTTGCCGCTCAGGGTCGGGGTCGGATCGTCGGTGCTGCTGCCGTTAGACAGTGCGCCCTGCACGCTGCCCACGTCGTCCAGCGCCGCGTCGATGGTCGGTTTCACCGGTGCATCGGTGTCGATGGTCACGGTCCAGCTGCTGCTGCTCGACTCATTACCCATCGGGTCTTTCGCCGTGGCGGTGAAGGTATGGTCCCCGCGGCCCAGGTCCACGCTCGGCGTGAAGCTCCAGGTGCCGTCTGCGCCCGCGGTGGTGGTGCCCAGCACGTTGCTGCCGTCCATGATGGTCACGGTGCTGCCCGCCTTCGCCGTGCCGCTGATTTGCGGACGGGTGTCGTCGGTTACCGCATTCTGGGACAGGCTGCCGGTCACGCTGCCGGTGTCATCGGTCACGGCGGTGATTTCCACCTTACCCGGGACCACGTCAACGGTGATGACCACGTGCGAACCTTCCGGCCCGGTGTTGCCCGACGGGTCAGTCACGGTGGTGGTCAGGTCGTGTGCGCCGTTCGCCAGCGGCTGGTCCGGGGTGTAGCTCCAGGTGCCGTCCGGGTTCACCTTCGCGGTGCCGATGACCTGGCCGTTGTCGATGATGTTCACCGTGCTGCCCGGCTCGGCCTTGCCGCTCAGGGTCGGGGTGTTGTCATCGGTGGTGTCGCCGCTCACGACCGGGCCCTGGTAGGCGCCGACGTTGTCGGTGACCAGCAGGTCAGAGGCCGCGTCCGGGGCTTTTGTATCGATAACGATACCGAAGCCGCCGGTTGGCTCACTGGTGCGGCCCACGCCGTCGGTGACGGTGGCGGTGAAGTTGTGGCTGCCGTCAGAGAGCGCCGTATCCGGCGTGAAGCTCCAGCTGCCGTTGCTGCCCACGGTGGTGGTGCCAATCAGACGACCGTTGTCGTAGATGCTGATGGTGCCGCCCGCCACGCCGCTGCTGCCGCTCAGGGTCGGGGTGGTGTCGTTGGTGAC
>NZ_WSPD01000046.1:0-1028 GCF_026319105.1 Enterobacter sp. HSTU-ASh6
AAAACCTACGGTGGTTCTGCTCGTGCATTCGACCAGATCGATAACGCACCAGAAGAAAAAGCTCGTGGTATCACCATCAACACTTCTCACGTTGAGTACGACACCCCGACTCGCCACTACGCACACGTAGACTGCCCAGGCCACGCCGACTATGTTAAAAACATGATCACCGGTGCTGCGCAGATGGACGGCGCGATCCTGGTAGTTGCTGCGACTGACGGCCCAATGCCTCAGACTCGTGAGCACATCCTGCTGGGTCGTCAGGTAGGCGTTCCTTACATCATCGTGTTCCTGAACAAGTGCGACATGGTTGATGACGAAGAGCTGCTGGAACTGGTAGAGATGGAAGTTCGTGAACTGCTGTCTCAGTACGATTTCCCAGGCGATGATACCCCAATCGTTCGTGGTTCTGCTCTGAAAGCGCTGGAAGGCGAAGCAGAGTGGGAAGCGAAAATCATCGAACTGGCTGGCTTCCTGGATTCTTACATCCCAGAACCAGAGCGTGCGATTGACAAGCCATTCCTGCTGCCAATCGAAGACGTATTCTCCATCTCCGGTCGTGGTACCGTTGTTACCGGTCGTGTAGAGCGCGGTATCATCAAAGTTGGTGAAGAAGTTGAAATCGTTGGTATCAAAGAGACTGCGAAGTCTACCTGTACTGGCGTTGAAATGTTCCGCAAACTGCTGGACGAAGGCCGTGCTGGTGAGAACGTTGGTGTTCTGCTGCGTGGTATCAAACGTGAAGAAATCGAACGTGGTCAGGTTCTGGCGAAGCCAGGCTCAATCAAGCCACACACCAAGTTCGAATCTGAAGTGTACATCCTGTCCAAAGACGAAGGCGGCCGTCATACTCCGTTCTTCAAAGGCTACCGTCCACAGTTCTACTTCCGTACCACTGACGTGACCGGTACCATCGAACTGCCAGAAGGCGTTGAGATGGTAATGCCAGGCGACAACATCAAGATGGTTGTGACTCTGATCCACCCAATCGCGATGGACGACGGTCTGCGTTTCGCAATCCGTGAAGG
>NZ_WSPD01000004.1:0-333072 GCF_026319105.1 Enterobacter sp. HSTU-ASh6
GGAATGCCCGGTGAAGTGCCCGGCAGCAGGCCGTGACGGGCCATCAGGGTATGAACGGTGCTGAAGGCGGGCATGGTTTGCACCCTCTCCCTTTCAGGGAGAGGGCCGGGGTGAGGGTAGCAGCGTTTTCAGTGTCTCAAGGATCTTTTCTAACACCGCCTCTTCGTTATTACAAAGTTCGTTGTTCCAGAAACGAATGACGTACCAGCCCTTTTGGTTTAACCATAACGTCCTTTGACGATCGTATTCCTGATTTTCATCATGCTGTCCGCCATCCAGTTCAATAGCCAGCCGCGCCGCGCAGCAGGAGAAATAGTAATGCCCATCCCCACACTCTGCCAGCCTTTCCCTCAGCCGGCAGCGCGGGATGTAAAATCCTGAATCAGCCTTCAGGATCCTTCGGTGAGGAACAGCTCGAGAAGGGAGTTTAAGAACAGTTTGCCATGCTCGGTGATCTGCCAGTATTCCTCACATTCCGTGAGATACCCCTGCGCCAGCGCTTCGTCAATCTGTGGACGAATCACTGACTCCGGCAGCCCGGTATAACGCGCAAACTCCGCACGCGGTGCGGCTTCCAGCAGGCGGAAGCGGTTCATAAAGAACTCAAACGGTTTATCCACCGCCTCGACATCATGCTGACGTTCCAGGTAACGGCCTTCCATATAGCCACGCGGGTGGCGGGTCTTCGCCGTGCGCAGAATACGCCCGTCCGGGAAAGTCACTTTACCGTGCGCGCCGCAGCCAATCCCCAGATAGTCGCCAAACCGCCAGTAGTTCAGGTTGTGCTGACATTGATAGCCTGGCTTCGCATAGGCGGACGTTTCATACTGCTGATAGCCTGCGGCAGTCAAAAGCCTGTGGCCCTGCTCGAAGATATCCCACAGGGCGTCGTCATCCGGCAGCACTGGCGGGCGCGAACCAAACAGCGTGTTGGGCTCAATGGTGAGCTGGTACCACGAAAGATGTGGCGGGTTCAGTTCAATCGCCTGGCGCAGGTCATCCAGCGCCTCGTCCAGCGACTGGTCCGGCAGGCCGTGCATCAAATCCAGGTTGAAGCTGCGAAGATTAAGCCCCGTCGCCAGCGTTGCCGCACGCTTCGCCTCTTCCGGGCCGTGAATGCGCCCCAGGCGTTTCAGTTTCGGCTCGCTAAAGCTCTGCACACCGATGGAGATGCGGTTCACGCCTGCACGCTGATACTCGACAAAACGGTCGGCCTCAACGGTGCCGGGGTTGGCTTCCATCGTAATTTCAGCATCCGCTGACAGGTTCAGGCGCGCACGCACGCCGTCCAGCAGCGTTTGCATCGCCGGGCCTGACAGCAGGCTCGGCGTACCGCCACCAATGAAAATGGTCTTAACTTCACGTCCCTGTGCGTACGTGACATCGGCGTCCAGATCGGCCAGCAGATGCGCAACGTAGTCATCGTGCGGCACTTCGCCCTTCAGCGCGTGCGAGTTGAAATCGCAGTACGGGCATTTCTGCACGCACCACGGGATGTGAATATAGAGACTCAGAGGTGGCAGATTAGCCATTACGCAGTGCTTCCAGTAACAGTTTCAGGGCGCGTCCGCGGTGGGAAATCGCGCTTTTCTCTTCGCGGGTCAGTTCCGCAGCGGTCTTACCCTCGGACGGGACAAAGAAAATAGGGTCGTAGCCAAAACCGCCGTTACCTGCCGCTTCGCGGGTAATCACTCCCGGCCAACTGCCATGGCAGACGATGGGGGTCGGGTCTTCCGCATGACGCATATAGACCAGCACGCAATGGAACTGCGCGGTACGCTGCTCGTCCGGCACGTCTTTCAGCGCGACAAGCAGCTTTTCCAGATTCTGCTGGTCGGTCGCGTCCACGCCGGAATAGCGTGCAGAGTAGATCCCCGGCGCGCCGCCGAGAAAATCAACCGCCAGGCCGGAGTCGTCAGCGATTGCGGGCAGGCCCGTAATCTGTGCGGCATGGCGTGCTTTCAGGATCGCGTTTTCAATAAACGTCAGCCCCGTCTCGTCGGCGGAATCCACGCCGAGCTCGGTCTGGGCGACCACATCCAGCCCAAAATCATGTAATAGCGAGGCCAGCTCGCGCACTTTACCGGCATTACCGGTCGCGAGAACAACTTTCTGCATGGTTTAGTCCTGTTCTGTCAAAGCCGCGACTTCCGTCGGGATAGATTGCGGGTTGAGGATTTTTACCTGTTTATGCCGCCCCAGTTCGCCTTTTTCAATGATGACCTGGCTTTTAGCCACGCGAAACTGTTTTGCCAGATATTTGGTCAGATGCGCGTTCGCCTGGCCGTCAACGGGCGGGGCAGTGATGGCGACTTTTAACTCGTCGCCATGCAGTCCAACAATAGTGTCACGGCTGGCTTTCGGCTGAATATACAGCCGTAAAACCAGCCCGTCAGCGCAGGTGGATACTGCACTCATAGCGCCATCCACAGCCCCGGCAGCAGCATATCGCCCGTGGACTGTAACAGCTCGGCGATCCCCATGTTGACCACATAAAGCAGCAGAACGAGGATCATCGGCGAAAAATCGATACCGCCCATAGACGGAAGCAGGTTACGGATCGGACGCAGCAGCGGTTCGGCCAGCTGAATCAAGGCGTACTCCACCGGGCTACGACCCTGGCTGACCCAGCTCATGATGGCCATCACCAGCAGCACCCAGAAGATCAGCAGACCGATGGTTTTAATCAGGATCAGGACGGCTGCAATCCAGATGATCGGCTGGAAGGTAATGACCATAAACAGCACGATTGCTTTGATAACGCTCAGAATAAACGCCACCAGCAAAGACGCGCTGTCGATGGGACCCATTGCCGGGATAATACGGCGCAGCGGTCCGACAACAGGTTGCGTGATTTTCACGACAAACTGCGAGAACGGGTTGTAAAAATCACAGCGGGCCCACTGCATCCAGACGCGCAGCAAAAGCGCCATCGTATACAGCTCAATGACCGTTGAGAGCAGGAAAGTCAACGTCTTCATGGCGTTCCTCAGGTTTCCTTATTATTGGGTGTAGTCGCGCGCACCGAAAATGGCTGTACCGATGCGCACCATAGTGCTGCCTGCCGCGATGGCGGCTTCCATATCATCCGACATGCCCAGAGAAAGCGTGTCTACTGTGTCATAGCGCGCTTTAAGCGCCTCAAATGCTACAGCCATTTGCTGTGCCACGGCAAACTGCCTTTCATAACTTGACTCAGGGGCTGGAATGGCCATCAGCCCGCGCAGGGTTAAGCGCGGCAGGGCGGCCACCTCTGCCGCCAGCGCATCTACTTCACCGAGCGCAATGCCGGACTTGCTGTTTTCATCGCTGATGTTGACCTGAATCAGCACGTTAAGCGCAGGCAACTCTGCCGGACGCTGGTCATTCAGGCGGGTCGCAATGCGCAGACGGTCAATGGTGTGGCACCAGTCAAAGTGCTCTGCCACCAGACGGCTTTTGTTCGACTGCAGGGGACCAATAAAGTGCCACTGCAGAGACGTATTCCCCTGTTGCTGGAAGTAGCGAATTTTGTCCACGCCTTCCTGAACGTAGTTTTCACCAAACGCTTGCTGGCCTGCATCAATGGCTTCTGCGATGGCGCTCGCAGGCTTCGTTTTGCTGACTGCAAGTAACGTAATTTCTTCTGAAGCACGGCCGCAACGCGTTGCGGCGGCTGAGATTTTGTCCCGGACCTGTGCCAGGTTATGCGCAATGTCGTTCATTTTCCGAGGAGTAGTCTATGGATGTGGAAGAAATGGTGGCCCTTAGTGTAAAGCATAACGTCTCCGATCTACACCTGTGCAGTGATTCGCCACCCCGCTGGCGCAGAACAGGCCGTCTTGAGCCGGCACCGTTTCCGCCTCCGGACGTTGAAGCGTTGCTAAAAGCGTGGCTCAACGACGAGCAGCAGGGAATATGGTGGGCAAACGGGCAGGTGGATTTTGCGGTGACGGTAGCGGGGGGCCAGCGCCTGCGCGGCAGTGCCTTCAGGCAGATGAGAGGTGTCTCCGTGACGCTTCGGCTGTTGCCGCGAACCTGTCCGCAACTCGCTTCGTTGGGCGTGCCGCGGGCCACTTCGGAACTGTTATCCAATGATGCCGGGTTGATTCTGGTGACGGGGGCAACCGGTAGCGGCAAATCCACCACGCTCGCTGCGATGGTCGATTTTCTCAACCATCATACCGACGGCCATATCCTCACGCTTGAAGACCCGGTGGAGTTTATCTACCAGAGTGAACGCTGCCTGATACAGCAGCGGGAGATAGGCCAGCACACGCCGTCATTTGCGGAAGCGCTGCGCGGTGCGTTACGCGAGGATCCGGACGTGATCCTGCTGGGGGAACTGCGCGACAGCGAGACGATCCGCCTGGCGCTGACGGCGGCGGAAACCGGGCATCTGGTGCTGGCGACGCTGCATACGCGCGGGGCATCGCAGGCGATTGAACGGCTGGTCGATACGTTTCCGGCGCAGGAGAAAGATCCGGTGCGCAACCAGCTGGCCGGCAGCCTGCGGGCGGTGCTGGCGCAGAGATTGGTTCCCGATCTCCAGGATGGACGCGTCGCGCTGTATGAACTGCTGGTGAATACCGCTGCGGCGGCGAATCTGATTCGCGAAGGAAAAACGTGGCAACTGCCCGGCATCATTCAAACCGGTCAGCAGGCGGGCATGCAGAACTTTGACCAGAGCCTGGCGGAGAGACGGGCGCAGGGGCGACTCTAGGCCCCTTGCTCAGAAGCCCTGTTCGAAATAGCTTTCGAGGATGATGACGGCAGAAGCGGAGTCCACGCTGCCTTTGTTGAGCGCCCTGAAACCGCCGTGTTCAAACAGACCCGCACGCGCTTCGACAGTGCTGAGACGCTCGTCGTGAAGCTTTACGGAAACACCAAAGCGACCGTGGATTTTATTGGCAAATTTACGCGCCCTGGCGGTAAGCGGCTGTTCTGTGCCATCCATGTTGAGCGGCAGCCCAACAATCACGTCATCCGGCTGCCACTCTTTGAGCAGACGTTCAATGAGACTCCAGTCTGGCGTGCCGTCGTTGGCCTTCAGGGCCGTCAGCGGACGTGCGGTGCCGGTAATGCGCTGACCCACGGCGACGCCAATGCTTTTGGTGCCAAAATCAAAAGCCAGAAGTGTTCCGCTCATCAGGCGTGCCCCGCTACGCCAGGCATGGTCAGAATATCAATGCCAATCAGTTTCGCCGCGTCACGCCAGCGATCGGCGATAGGGGTTTTAAACAGGATATTCATGTCCGCTGGGGCGGTGAGCCAGGCGTTATCGAGGATCTCTTGCTCAAGCTGGCCTTTTTCCCACGAGGAATAGCCCAGCGCCACCAGCACTTCAGAAGGCTGCTCAGCGGTGCCCAGCGTTTCAAGCACGTCGCGCGAGGTAGTGATGACGGTGTTATCCGAAATGCGAATACTGGAAGCGAATACCGGCGGTGTATGAAGAATAAAACCGCGATCTTCTGCAAGAGGTCCACCCAGCATCACGGGTTTATCCAGCCGGATTTCCGGCAAGCGCGCTTCAGCCGGGATTTTCAGCTTGTCCAGAATCCCTTCAACCTGAAGATTTTCCAGCGGTTTGTTGATGATAATGCCCATCGCGCCGTCTTCATTGTATTCACAGATATACACCACAGCGCGGCGAAAAATCGGGTCCTGGAGAGCAGGCATGGCAATAAGAAAGTGATGCTGTAAATTCATTGTCAGAGGTACTGTTTCCTGGTTTAAAAAGCGACAGCGACCAGTATGCGGAGAAACCCGGGCGCTGTCACTCATTGGTGGGTTATTTCTGCAGGCGTTTTTCGATGGCGTCCATCAGCATTCCGGTGATCGAGACCGGGAATTCCGCTTCAATTTCACGAATGCAGGTGGGGCTGGTGACGTTCACTTCCGTCAGACGATCGCCGATGATATCCAGGCCAACGAAGATAAGCCCTTTCGCCTTAAGGGTCGGACCGACGCGGCGGGCAATTTCCCAGTCACTTTCGGTCAGCGGGCGCGGCTCGCCGCGGCCACCCGCGGCCAGGTTACCGCGGGTTTCGCCACCCTGCGGGATACGTGCCAGGCAGTACGGCACCGGTTCGCCATCCACCACCAGCACGCGTTTGTCGCCGTCTTTGATCGCCGGAATATAGTTCTGCGCCATGCAGTAACGTGTACCCAGCTCGGTCAGGGTTTCGGCAATCACACCAATGTTCGGATCGCCTTCTTTCACGCGGAAAATCGACGCGCCGCCCATTCCGTCCAGCGGCTTCATGATGATATCACCGTGCTTCTGCCAGAACTCCTTCAACTGGGTTTTGCTGCGGGTCACCAGCGTTTCAGGCGTCAGGTCAGAGAACCAGGCGGTGTAGAGTTTTTCATTACAGTCGCGCAGGCTCTGCGGTTTGTTGACGATCAGCGTCCCTTTCTCCTCTGCACGTTCAAGAATATAGGTGCAGTAGATATACTCGGTGTCGAATGGCGGATCTTTACGCATCAGAATGACGTTGAGATCGGCAAGCGCGATGTCCTGTTCTGCGCCGAATTCGTACCATTTGTCGTAGTTCTGCTCGACGTTAACGATGCGGGTGCGCGCCCGGGCTTCACCGTTGATCAGGTAAAGATCGTTCATCTCCATATAGTGGAGTTCATAGCCGCGACGCTGCGCTTCCAGCAGCATAGCGAAGCTGGAATCTTTCTTGATGTTAATGTTTGCGATGGGGTCCATCACGATGCCGAGCTTGATCATCTTTCTCTCCAATATGCGTCAACCCAGATCGCCAAACCGTACCTGTAGCGCGGTAATGGCCGTGAGTGCCGTTGTCTCAGTGCGCAGAACGCGAGGTCCCAACAGAATATCAGTAAACTGGTAACGTGCCGTCATCGCGATTTCATCCGCCGAAAGCCCACCTTCGGGACCAATCAGCAGGCGTACGCGCTCAACGGGCAAGGGCAGCGTATTGATGCTGGCGCTGGCGCGCGGATGAAGATTGAGCTTCAGCCCACTGTCCTCTTCTGCACACCACGCCTCCAGATCCATCGCCGGGCGGATCTCCGGAATACGGTTACGGCCACACTGTTCACAAGCCGCAATGGCAATTTTCTGCCACTGCTGGATCTTCTTGTTCAGACGTTCCGCATCCAGTTTAACGCCACAGCGCTCAGAAAAAAGTGGCGTAATGAGGCTTACACCGAGTTCAATGGATTTCTGAATGGTGAACTCCATCTTTTCCCCGCGCGACATTACCTGGCCCAGATGAATGTGCAGCGGTGATTCGCGATCATCCACCTCGCCATGCAGCACGTTAACGTGCACGCTTTTTTTATCGGACCGCGTAATTTCCGCGTCGAAAACCTGGTTAGAGCCATCGAACAGCTGAATGGCCTGACCTGCGCCCATGCGAAGCACGCGACCAACGTGGTTGGCGGCGTCATCAGACAGGGCGATTTCTCGGCCTGCGGTAATCAGTTCAGGATGGTAAATGCGGGGAATGCGCATAGTCAGAAATTCCGTGTGTCATACGATGTAAGCAAATTGCCGCTAGTGTAGGTTAGCTCTTTTACGCCTGGCAAGCCCGCTGGACGTAAGGGTTATGATTCCCCTGAACCCTGGCGATGCGTTCGTCGCGCTGGCACTCCCACTCCGTCACCGGGTATTGCTTGTCCCAGGCGTTGAACAGCTGCGTCTGCTGGCGGGAAAGGTTGAGGTCGTAACGGTCACGCATATAGAAGTAGGTGCGGGCAATACTGCCGCGCGCGCGGGCAGGAGGCTCGGCGACTTTCTCTTTGAAATCAACCTTCATTCCACACTGGCCGTACTGGCCTTCGCCACCGTTCCACTGGCTGTACATGAAATTGCCGCGGTCGCCATTCACTTCACCCACAGCGGGCTGCAGGTTATGCATATCGCTTTCCATCTGGCGATAAACCGGATCTTTGGCGCAGTTTTTACGTCCGCCATCCTGCCAGCATTGGCGCTGGTGGCCAAACTGCCATGCCGGAACGACATGTTCCCATTCAATACGGCTGGCGCGGTTTTCGTTTTTACGCACCTTATAACCGCAGGACTCAAGGTCAACGACCCCTTTTTTACCCTGCCAGTTAATTTTACAGCCGCAGTAGAAATCGCCCGGCACGTCAGCGTTAACCTTTACACCGGCCGCTTTGGCCTGAGAGAAACTGGTGATACCGTCAGCCAGCGCGTGGCCTGAGAGCGCCGTCGTCAAAAAGGCGACCGCGAGAGAAACATTACGGGACATCTTACACTCCGTGTCAAAACGAGCCCGCAACGTAACGAATGTTGTTCCTGTATGCAATCAGTCAGATCAGGAAAGTTCCTGAAAGTTCAGGTGATTATTCCGCAACCAGCGGTTCACCGCATTTCACGCAGCGGTAGGTCGCTTCGCCGCGCACCACGCGATTATGGCGACGGACGGTAAGCTGGTGCTGCTGACACTGGCAGCGGTAGGGGAAGGTATTGCGGCGTACTGATTCCAGCTCGAACTGATGGGTCCGGCGCGCCGGAACGCCAAGCACCGCCTCCATCATCCACTTCCACTCTTTCCCGTGGGGGGCGACGCGCCCAAAGTGCTTCCACACCAGCAGGTGCGCCAGCTCATGCGGTACCACTTCATCGATAAACGCCTGCTGATTTTCCATCATCAGAACCGGGTTAAGGCGGATCTCATAAGACTCGAGCCAGGCGGTACCGGCCGCAGTGCCACGCTGCTGATACACGATTTTAGGTTCAGGGTAGTTGCGCCCGAGCTTCAGGTTTGCCTGGGCGAGTTTTTCCCGCAGGCTGCGCATTACGGCTTGCTGGATGGCAATGGGGAGACGGGGAGCTTTCATAGGGGCAGAGCATAAATCGCGAAGCGGGGAGGTGCAAGGGGCACCTCCCGTGTGAGGATTAGTCGTGGGCGCCGATTTCGCGCAGAGGACGACCTTTCATCAGGTTACGTTCAATATGTTCCAGGGACACATGTTTGGTTTCTGGAACCAGCCAGATGGTCAGCACGATAAAGAAGATGTTCAGACCGGCGTAAACCCAGAAGGTGTTGGCGTTACCCAGGGTGTTGAGCATGGTCAGGAACGTTGCGCCGACGATCATGTTGGCAATCCAGTTCGTTGCGGTAGAGCAGGTGATACCAAAATCACGCCCTTTCAGCGGCTGAATTTCGGAGCAGAGTACCCAAATCAGCGGACCGGCACTCATCGCAAACCCGACGATAAACATCAGCAGCATGCCTACCGCAAAGTACTGTGCGGTTGGTGAGTGAATTCCTACGTGCATCATGGTTCCGAGGATACCCATGCCGGCCGCCATCACCAGGAAGCCCAGCGTCAGGGTTGGCTTACGTCCCCAGCGGTCCACCAGGCCGATGGCGATAAAGGTCGCCAGCACGTTGGTCAGACCCACGATGACGGTTCCCCACATCTGCTCGGTGGTGTTGGTGTAACCCGCCAGCTCAAAGATTTTTGGCGCGTAGTACATGATGACGTTCATCCCGGTGAACTGCTGCATGACCTGCAACAGCACGCCGAGGAAGACCGCACGGCGGAAGTTACTGTTCTCTTTGAACAGCGCCCAGCCGGACTGTTTGACCTTCAGGCTTTCGCGGATCTCTTCCAGTTCGTTCTTCGCCTCTGCGCTGGTATCACGCAGGCGAAGCAGCACGCGCTCGGCATCGACGAAACGGCGTTTAGCGGCAAACCAGCGCGGGCTGTCCGGCAGGAAGAAGACGCCAATCAACAGCAGAACCGCAGGGATGATGATTACGCCGAGCATCCAGCGCCATGCGCCGCTGTAGCTAAACGCGGTATCGGAAAGGTATGCGCCCAAAATACCGATGGTAATCATCAGCTGGTACATCGAGATCATACTGCCGCGGATCTTTTCCGGTGCGATTTCAGACAGGTAAAGCGGCGCGGTGTAGGATGCCACCCCCACCGCCAGGCCGAGCAGCACGCGGGATATCAGCAGCACCTCAACGTTAGGCGCAGCGGCAGAGAAGAGTGAACCGGCAACGAACAGGATCGCGCCGATCATCAGACTCTTTTTACGTCCGAGTTTGAAGGAGAGCCAGCCGCTACCGACGGCCCCGACGGCAGCACCAAACATCATGGAGCTGACCACCCACTCCTGGGTGTGAGCGCTGATCTGGAACTCTTCAGTGATAAAGGGTAATGCACCGGCAATTACGCCGATATCCAGGCCAAAAAGTAATCCTGCCAGGGCGGCGAGGAAACAGACGAAGAAAGTCATCGCCTTGTTGGACGTGCGCCCCTGTTTTTTATTGTCAGGCATTATGCCCTCCAGTTGGGTTATCAGTTTTATTGATATTAAGGGTAGGTGAGCGACCCGTAAAAATATGTGAGATTAATCACATTGGTGTAATCGGTTACACTAATGTGCAACCGTAAATAAAATTAAAGCTTTGAAAATATAGAGGTAAATGAGGTGATGTGCATCGCGAAAGAGCACATTTCAGACTTAACTGAAAGGGGATGTAACAGCAGAAGAAAGGCGATCATGCAAAGAGAATATTCTGAAAGCGGAAGGCTTCCGTTGCGGTGTAATCGGTTCCATATAGTCCGCCTTTCAGCCGCCACCCGACAAAAAAAAGGCCAGCCCGAAGGCTGGCCTTTTAAAAGAGATGTCAGTCGATTATTTCAGACCGGCAGCTTCACGCAGCAGGGCGGCTTTGTCGGTTTTTTCCCATGGGAAATGTTCACGACCAAAGTGACCGTATGCAGCGGTTTCTTTGTAGATAGGGTGCAGCAGATCCAGCATCTGAATCAGGCCGTATGGACGCAGGTCGAAGAACTCGCGCACCAACAGGGTCAGCTGTTCTGAAGGCACTTTCTCAGTACCAAAGGTTTCAACCATGATGGAGGTGGGTTCCGCCACGCCGATAGCGTAGGAAACCTGAATCTCACAGCGGTCAGCCAGGCCGGCAGCAACGATGTTTTTCGCCACATAACGCGCCGCATACGCCGCAGAACGGTCAACTTTAGACGGGTCTTTACCGGAGAACGCACCGCCACCGTGACGCGCCATGCCGCCGTAGGTATCAACGATGATTTTACGGCCGGTCAGACCGCAGTCACCCATTGGGCCGCCGATCACAAAGCGTCCGGTTGGGTTGATGAAGAATTTGGTTGCGCTGCTCAGCCATTCAGTTGGCAGAACAGGTTTGATGATCTCTTCCATCACTGCTTCCTGCAGGGATTTCTGATCGATCTCTTCGGAATGCTGGGTAGAGAGAACCACCGCGTCAATACCGACGATTTTGCCGTCGTCGTACTGGAAGGTCACCTGGCTTTTCGCATCCGGACGCAGCCACGGCAGGGTACCGTTTTTACGTACTTCAGCCTGACGCTGCACCAGACGGTGTGCGTAGGTGACAGGTGCTGGCATCAGCACGTCGGTTTCGTTGGTTGCATAGCCGAACATCAGGCCCTGGTCGCCCGCACCCTGTTCCAGCGGATCGGCACGGTCAACGCCCTGGTTGATGTCTGGAGACTGTTTGCCAATCGCGCTCAGTACCGCGCAGGAGTTGGCATCAAAGCCCATATCAGAATGCACATAACCGATCTCACGCACCGTGTTACGGGTGATCTCTTCGATATCAACCCATGCGCTGGTGGTGATCTCACCGCCAACCAGAACCATGCCGGTTTTGACATAGGTTTCACACGCTACGCGCGCTTTTGGATCCTGGGCCAGGATCGCATCCAGCACCGCATCGGAGATTTGGTCAGCAATTTTATCAGGATGTCCTTCTGATACGGACTCGGACGTAAACAGGTGTTTTGCCATGTTTTATTTCACCTAAGAGGAATTTGGTTAGCTCAAGCTGCTGTGTGGAATAGCCAAAGGAGATAATTCTACCAAGGCCTGCAGGTTTTTGACACTGGCAGTATGAGTGTTAATCAGTATAGATGGATTAACATCTGGATGGCTATTTTAGGTCACTTCTTCGCCCGATTTCCAGTTTTTTTTGACTCACCTCTCACTGAGTTGAAAACAGCGCTGGAAATTTTTCCTGACGGCACTGGCAACACGCGCATTTTTGTTTTGCTTTTTAGCCCCCTTCTCGGTATAAAACGCGGCGCGCGGCTCATATCCGTCATACTTCAAGTTTCATGTGCGTTGGCTTCCTCGCTCACCCCAGTCACTTACTTTTGTAAGCTCCCGGGGATTCGCTGCGTCGCCGCCTTCCTGAAACTCGAATTATTTAGGATAACCAAAAAAGCGCTCGATGGATTCATCGTGTCGCCACTTCCAGCCGGGTTAAGCAGTGAACTTTTAGCTTTGGCTTGTGGTCCGTTTCAGCAGAGGCGGCCGTGGAGGTGATACGAGATAATGAACCATCGTTTTTCGCTAATTCAGCGCAGCCGTTCTGGCGCGCATTTGATTCCCGCAACCCGCATTTCTAGTCTGCAAACCTGCCGATGTTATACCCATCTCGGCGCTTCTCAGGATTCCAGGGCCGGTTACGCTTTGTGAAAACTGAACAAGGGCGCTCTTGTTAATACAAGAGTTTTCTCGTGGTTTCGCCGAACCTTGTCATACAGAGTTCGGATACGTGTTTTACAATGATATGAATAAGAAACCGGTCGCACGGTCTGGATTTCAGCATACTCTGCTGGGAAACGGAGCCGTTTATGGGTTGTTATCGCCGTATAACGCTGCGATAGTAGTCAACTGTTTTACACTTAATACAAAGAGTTGAGGTTCGCTATGTCTGACGACATGTCTTCTTTTTCGCCTTCGTCAGCGGGCGAACAGGGTGTACTACGTTCTATGCAGGAGGTTGCGATGAGCTCCCAGGAAGCCAGCAAGATGCTGCGCACTTACAATATTGCCTGGTGGGGCAATAACTACTACGACGTCAACGAACTGGGCCACATTAGCGTCTGCCCGGATCCCGACGTCCCTGAAGCGCGCGTGGATCTTGCCAAACTGGTAAAAGCCCGCGAAGCACAGGGCCAGCGTTTGCCTGCACTGTTCTGCTTCCCGCAGATCCTGCAACACCGTCTGCGTTCGATTAACGCCGCGTTCAAGCGTGCGCGTGAATCTTACGGCTATAAAGGCGACTACTTCCTGGTTTACCCGATCAAGGTGAACCAGCACCGCCGCGTGATTGAATCCCTGATCCACTCCGGTGAACCGCTGGGTCTGGAAGCGGGCTCCAAGGCAGAGCTGATGGCCGTGCTGGCGCATGCGGGCATGACCCGTTCGGTGATCGTCTGTAACGGTTATAAGGACCGTGAATATATTCGTCTGGCGCTGATTGGCGAGAAGATGGGCCACAAGGTCTATCTGGTTATCGAGAAGATGACCGAAATCGCGATCGTGCTGGAAGAGGCCGAGCGTCTGAACGTGGTGCCACGTCTTGGCGTGCGTGCGCGTCTGGCCTCCCAGGGGTCCGGTAAATGGCAGTCCTCCGGTGGCGAAAAATCCAAGTTCGGCCTGGCGGCCAACCAGGTGCTGCAGCTGGTAGAAATTCTCCGCGAGCGCGGTCGTCTGGACAGCATTCAGCTGCTGCACTTCCACCTCGGCTCGCAGATGGCCAACATTCGCGATATCGCCACCGGCGTGCGTGAATCAGCGCGTTTCTACGTTGAGCTGCATAAGCTTGGCGTCAATATTCAGTGCTTTGACGTGGGCGGCGGCCTGGGCGTGGACTATGAAGGTACCCGCTCGCAGTCCGACTGCTCTGTGAACTACGGCCTGAACGAATACGCCAACAATATTATCTGGGCGATTGGCGATGCCTGTGAAGAGCATGGCCTGCCGCACCCGACGGTGATCACCGAATCCGGACGTGCCGTTACGGCGCACCATACCGTGCTGGTCTCGAATATCATTGGCGTTGAGCGCAGCGAAACCACCGAAGCGACGCCGCCGGCAGAGGATGCTCCCCGTTCCCTGCAAAGCATGTGGGAAACCTGGCAGGAGATGCACGAGCCGGGCACGCGTCGTTCCCTGCGCGAGTGGCTGCACGACAGCCAGATGGATCTGCACGATATCCACGTCGGTTACTCTTCAGGCACCTTTAGCCTGCAGGAGCGCGCGTGGGCAGAGCAGCTCTATCTAAACATGTGCCACGAAGTGCAGAAGCAGCTCGATCCGAGCAACCGTGCGCACCGTCCGATTATCGACGAGCTGCAGGAACGTATGGCGGACAAGATTTACGTCAACTTCTCGCTGTTCCAGTCGATGCCGGATGCCTGGGGTATCGATCAGCTGTTCCCGGTTCTGCCGCTGGAAGGGCTGAATCATGCTCCGGAACGTCGTGCGGTGCTGCTGGATATTACCTGTGACTCTGACGGCGCTATCGACCACTACGTAGATGGCGACGGTATCGCCACGACGATGCCAATGCCGGAATACGACCCGGAGAACCCGCCAATGCTGGGCTTCTTTATGGTCGGGGCGTATCAGGAGATCCTCGGCAACATGCACAACCTGTTCGGTGATACCGAAGCGGTTGACGTGTTTGTCTTCCCTGACGGCAGCGTGGAAGTTGAGCTGTCCGACGAAGGGGACACCGTGGCGGACATGCTGGAATATGTGCAGCTGGATCCGAAAACGCTGCTGACCCAGTTCCGCGATCAGGTGAAAAACACCGGTCTGGACGATGCGCTGCAGCAGCAGTTCCTGGAAGAGTTTGAAGCGGGTCTGTACGGGTACACCTACCTGGAAGACGAGTAGTCGCTGATGCCCGGTGGCGCTGCGCTTACCGGGCCTGCGACTGCAGGCCGGATAAGGCGAAGCCGTCATCCGGCAGAGTGCTATACTCACTTGAACCCGTATGCATTACCGGCGATAATTCGCCCCAATTAGCGATTTACGAATCAATCCCTTCCTCGTCGGGTTTAACGACGCGGAGGGGATTTTTTTTACATAGACTTTGAATGAGGTCAGGACATGAGCACTTTAGGTCATCAGTACGATAACTCTCTGGTATCTAACGCGTTTGGTTTTTTACGCCTTCCGATGAACTTCCAGCCGTACGACAGCGACGCTGACTGGGTCATCACCGGTGTGCCGTTCGATATGGCCACTTCTGGTCGCGCGGGTGGTCGTCACGGCCCGGCAGCAATCCGTCAGGTTTCTACTAACCTGGCCTGGGAGCATAACCGCTTCCCGTGGAACTTCGACATGCGTGAGCGCCTGAACGTGGTGGACTGCGGTGACCTGGTGTACGCCT
Source organism: Enterobacter sp. HSTU-ASh6 (assembly GCF_026319105.1). Classification (NCBI taxonomy): domain Bacteria; kingdom Pseudomonadati; phylum Pseudomonadota; class Gammaproteobacteria; order Enterobacterales; family Enterobacteriaceae; genus Enterobacter; species Enterobacter sp. HSTU-ASh6. The sequence continues at coordinate 15,192 of NZ_WSPD01000004.1, forward strand.
TCGGTGACGCGCGTGAGATGAGCGAAAAGCTGCAGGCCCATGCCGAGAAGCTGCTGGCTGCCGGTAAGCGCATGCTCTCCTTCGGCGGCGACCACTTCGTGACCCTGCCGCTGCTGCGCGCCCACGCGAAGCACTTCGGTAAAATGGCGCTGGTGCACTTCGATGCGCATACCGACACCTACGCGAACGGCTGCGAGTTCGACCACGGCACCATGTTCTTCACCGCGCCAAACGAAGGTCTGATCGACCCGAACCACTCCGTGCAGATAGGTATCCGTACCGAGTTCGACAAAGACAACGGCTTCACCGTGCTGGATGCTTGCCAGGTTAACGATCGCGGCGTGGATGACATCATCGCGCAGGTGAAACAGATTGTGGGTGATATGCCTGTCTATCTGACCTTCGACATCGACTGCCTGGATCCGGCATTTGCGCCGGGTACAGGTACGCCGGTGATCGGCGGCCTGACCTCAGACCGTGCCATTAAACTGGTGCGCGGCCTGAAGGATCTGAACATTGTCGGGATGGACGTGGTGGAAGTGGCCCCTGCCTATGACCAGTCCGAGATCACTGCGCTGGCCGCAGCGACTCTGGCGCTGGAAATGCTGTACATCCAGGCAGCGAAAAAAGGCGAATAAGCCAGTCCCTCGTGGCGTAAAAAAACCTCTCCGCGGAGAGGTTTTTTTTCATCAGAACACGTTAAACGGGTACTCCACGTAAGCGCGGATCTCGTCCCCACCGACGTTGTAATCGCTGGCGTTGCTGGAGACGCGCAGGACGGAGTAACGCAGTTTGAGTTTAAGATCCTTCGCCGGACCATCCTGCACCTGGTACTGGATCTGGTTAAACCACTCGTGCTCTTTGCCGTTGCTGGTTTCAGACGTTTTGATGTTGTCGCCACGCACGTAGGCGGTGGTCCAGCTCAGACCCGGCAGGCCGAGCCCCGCGAAATCCAGACCGTAAGAAGCCTGCCATGAACGCTCGTCTTCTCCGTTGAAATCAGACCAGTAGGAGTTCGCCAGCCAGATGGTGTTGCCACCGTCACCCACGCCGCCCTGGTCGCGGTAGCCACCGTAGTTGTAGCCAGTGCTGCCGCTGCTCTGCTGGTACGCCAGTTTAAACGTGTGAATATCCCAGATATAGCTTGCCGCCAGGCTCCAGATGGTGTTGCTGCGGCCCGTGTTGAGGCTGTCAGCGTAACGCTGATCCAGACGGGAGTTATACCCGTTGAAGTCGAGCACCAGCTGTTGTCCGGTGCTGAACGGCTGTTTGAAGTTCATGCCCAGATACTGCTTGTTCATCACCTCTTCATTATGCGAGGCGTACAGCGCGCCGCTGAACTGGTCGTTGAACTGGTAGCTCGCGCCGCCGAAGGAGAGGCTCTTGAGCCCGCTGTCGTGGCGATCGTCGCTTTTACGCTGCTCGTCGGTGAAGTAACCGGCGTTGATTTCCAGGCCGTCGATCTCTTTTGAGGTCAGCATGGTGCCGGTATAGCTTTCAAACAGCAGGCGGGAGCTGTCGGCATTAACGATGGGCAGCTCAGGGCGCTGATTACCGTAGCTCAGTACGGTGTTTGAAAAGCGCATTTTTGCGGTTGCACCAAACTTTGCCAGATCGGATTTCGCCCGGCCGTCGTCTTCCTGTTTAAAGAAGTCGATGCCGCCCGCGCCGCTCTTGCCGCGACCACCGTCCAGACGCACGCCGTATTGCGCGATGCCATCGACCCCAAAGCCCACCACGCCTTCGGTATAGCCTGATTCAAAGGTCGCGATGATGCCCTGGCCCCATTCGGCTTTATCCTGCTGGCCCTGATGGTAATCACGGCTGATATACGCATTACGAAAAAACAGGTTCAAATGGCTGTCGTTAATAAAACCCTGGCTGTCGGATTGCTGGCTTGCAGCGGCGGGTAATGCGGTAAATAAGCTTAAAGCAACTAATGATAATTCTTTTTTCACGGAGGGAACGTCTCTGTATGGATATATTAATTTGAATGACTACGGACGTGATAATTACCGGAAAGGTTACCGTTTGCAATAATTATGTGACCAAAGATTTCAATGGGCAAGGCTGATTTAGCGGGGCTTCCGGGGGCGTTACCGATACGTGCGGTTAAGTTAACAATTCATGCGAAATAAAAAGGAGGCAAATTTGCCTCCTTCCAAAATTATTTAATTCCGTCTGCAGCCATACGGTCGCGAATATGCTGTGCGCGTTCTTCTGAGGCCGGATGATCGTCAAACATGGAGCTTTGGCGTCCCGCTTCCAGTTTGGCCAGTTTTTCAAAGCTGGTGGCTAAACCGGAAGGATTAATCCCGCGTTTGCGCAACAGATCGTAGGAGTAGTCATCCGCTTCGGACTCCTGGCGCTGTGAGAACTGGGAGTTAACCAGTTTTTCACCGACATCGCCCAGCTGTGACTGTGACAGGCTGCCAACGATACCGCCCGCTGAGGCCGCCGCTGCGCGAATGGCATTGGTGCCCAGGGCAACCTGCATCCCTTTCTTCACGTGGCCGAGCGCAACGTGGCCCATCTCATGGCCGATGACCGCTTCGACTTCATTGTCATTCATCATGTCCATCAGCCCGCTATAGACGCGGATACAGCCGTTCGCCATGGCGAACGCGTTCACGTCTTTCGCCATGTAAACCTTATAATTCACCGGCTGGCCGTTGATGTTATCGCCCAGCGCGGAAGCAATCTTATTCAGACGCTGCGTGTAGGTACTGTTAGCCGGCGCAAGGGTGGCTTTTCCGTCCATATCTTTACAGGCCTGGTCACTCAGCGCTTTAACCTGCGCATCGCTCAGGGAATAGGCCTGAAAGGCTTCTGCGCCTGACGTCATCAGACCGTTAGAATCCATATTCTGACAGCCGCTCAGCAGGAGCGTTGTACCCAGGGCCAGCACTATTGCACGCATTTTCATGAGGTTGTTTCCGTACTCGTTAATCTGAATAAAATCTGAAAAGTGCACCGGCAGCGAAGCCGGACTCGGGCTAAGTATAAGGAATATCGACGAGGCCGGGCGAGCAGATTGCGCAACATGCGAGCATGATCCAGAGATTTCTTAAGCTGCAAAAGAATGGTCCATGTACATGGCATGCCGCTTGGGTTACATTGTTGGCACTTTTTTCCGGCGTAGCCCAAAACGCGCTGTCGTCAAGGGCATGGCCTTTAACAGTCCGATCTGGAGTTAAAATGTCCTCACGTAAAGAGCTTGCTAATGCTATTCGTGCGCTGAGCATGGACGCAGTACAGAAAGCCAAATCCGGCCACCCAGGGGCCCCTATGGGTATGGCTGATATCGCCGAAGTCCTGTGGCGTGATTTCCTGAACCACAACCCGCAGAACCCGTCTTGGGCTGACCGCGACCGTTTCGTACTGTCTAACGGCCACGGCTCTATGCTGATTTATAGCCTGCTGCATCTCACAGGCTACGATCTGCCTATCGAAGAGCTGAAAAACTTCCGTCAGCTGCACTCCAAAACACCAGGCCACCCGGAAGTGGGTTACACCGCTGGCGTAGAAACCACCACCGGCCCACTGGGTCAGGGTATTGCTAACGCAGTGGGTATGGCGATTGCTGAGAAAACCCTGGCGGCGCAGTTCAACCGTCCTGGTCATGACATCGTTGACCACTTCACCTATGCGTTCATGGGTGACGGCTGCATGATGGAAGGCATTTCTCACGAAGTGTGCTCTCTGGCAGGTACCCTGAAGCTGGGCAAACTGGTTGCGTTCTATGACGACAACGGCATCTCCATCGACGGTCACGTTGAAGGCTGGTTCACTGATGACACCGCTAAACGTTTCGAAGCCTACGGCTGGCACGTGGTGCGTGGCGTTGATGGCCACGATGCTGACTCGATTAAACGTGCGGTAGAAGAAGCGCGCGCTGTCACTGACAAACCATCCCTGCTGATGTGCAAAACCATCATCGGCTTTGGTTCACCGAACAAAGCGGGTACTCACGACTCCCACGGTGCGCCACTGGGCGACGCGGAAATCGCGCTGACCCGTGAAGCGCTGGGCTGGAAACACCCTGCATTCGAAATCCCTTCTGACATTTATGCGCAGTGGGATGCAAAAGAAGCAGGTCAGGCCAAAGAAGCGGCATGGAACGAGAAGTTTGCTGCGTACGCGAAAGCCTTCCCGCAGGAAGCAGCTGAATTCACCCGTCGTATGAAAGGTGACATGCCGTCTGACTTCGACGCGAAAGCGAACGAGTTCATTGCTAAACTGCAGGCGAACCCATCCAAAATCGCCAGCCGTAAAGCGTCTCAGAACGCGATCGAAGCGTTCGGTCCTCTGCTTCCGGAATTCCTTGGCGGCTCCGCTGACCTGGCTCCGTCTAACCTGACCCTGTGGTCTGGCTCTAAGCCAATCAACGAAGATACTGCCGGTAACTACATCCATTACGGTGTACGTGAATTCGGTATGACGGCGATCGCGAACGGTATCGCGCTGCACGGTGGTTTCCTGCCGTACACCTCTACCTTCCTGATGTTCGTGGAATATGCGCGTAACGCCGTGCGTATGGCTGCGCTGATGAAACAGCGTCAGGTGATGGTCTATACCCACGACTCCATCGGTCTGGGCGAAGATGGTCCAACTCACCAGCCGGTAGAGCAGGTGGCTTCCCTGCGTGTGACCCCGAACATGAGCACATGGCGTCCATGTGACCAGGTTGAGTCCGCTGTGGCGTGGAAATACGGTGTTGAGCGTCAGGACGGCCCAACCGCGCTGATCCTCTCCCGTCAGAACCTGGCTCAGCAGGATCGTACGCCAGAGCAGCTGGCGAACATCGCGCGCGGTGGTTATGTGCTGAAAGATTGCGCAGGCCAGCCTGAGCTGATCTTCATCGCAACCGGTTCTGAAGTGGAACTGGCTGTCGCCGCCTGGGACAAACTGACTGCCGAAGGCGTGAAAGCGCGCGTGGTATCCATGCCGTCTACCGATGCGTTCGACAAACAGGATGCTGCTTACCGTGAATCCGTTCTGCCTAAAGCGGTAACCGCGCGTGTGGCTGTGGAAGCGGGTATCGCTGACTACTGGTTCAAATATGTGGGCCTGAACGGCGCCATCGTCGGTATGACCACTTTCGGTGAATCTGCTCCGGCAGAACAGCTGTTCGAAGAGTTCGGCTTCACCGTTGAGAACGTTGTCGCTAAGGCGAAAGAACTGCTGTAATTGTTTGTACGGTGCGGGCTGATGCCCTCACCCCAGCCCTCTCCCACTGGGAGAGGGTGCAAACACTAAAAACGGTAACCTCTCGGTTACCGTTTTGCTTTTACCTCGCCGTAAATTATTCCACCTAAAATGTGACGCAAGTCATATAGCTTGCTTATTCATCTGGACAGACATTCCTTTTATTCCTCGTTTCGCTTATTCTTGCTGAAGCGTTTCAGTCGATTAAATGTTCGACAATTGACCAATCAATCGCAGTTTGTGACAGCAAGGATTCCCCTTCGGGCGTAGCTGGATTACTCTTTCAGCCACCTCAAACCCAGGGAGTGCTTTGCAGGAGATCTATGACCGTACGCGTAGCGATTAATGGCTTCGGTCGCATCGGGCGTAATGTGGTTCGTGCTCTGTATGAATCCGGACGTCGGGCGGAAATAACCGTGGTGGCAATCAATGAACTGGCGGATGCTACGGGCATGGCGCATTTATTGAAATATGACACCAGCCACGGACGCTTTGCCTGGGATGTACGCCAGGACAGAGATCAGCTCTATGTGGGTGACGACGCTATTCGTGTGCTGCATGAGAGCAGCATTTCCGGGCTACCCTGGCGCGAACTGGGTGTGGATGTGGTGCTTGACTGTACCGGTGTGTACGGCAACCGCGAACATGGCGAAGCGCATCTCGCGGCAGGTGCGAAAAAAGTCCTGTTCTCCCATCCCGGCAGTAACGACCTCGACGCGACCGTCGTGTTTGGCGTCAACCAGCATGAGCTGCAAGCTGAACACCGCATTGTCTCCAACGCCTCCTGTACCACTAACTGCATTATTCCGGTCATCAAACTGTTAGACGATGCGTATGGCATTGAATCCGGTACCGTGACCACGATTCACTCCGCCATGCACGATCAACAGGTGATTGACGCTTACCACCCGGATTTACGGCGCACGCGTGCAGCGAGCCAGTCAATCATTCCGGTGGATACCAAACTGGCGGCAGGGATCACCCGAATTTTTCCGCAGTTTAATGACCGCTTTGAGGCGATTGCCGTGCGTGTTCCGACGATCAACGTCACCGCCATCGACCTGAGCGTGACGGTGAAAAAACCGGTAAAAGCCTGTGAAGTCAACCAGTTGCTGCAAAAAGCGGCACAGGGGGCATTTCATGGTATAGTTGACTATACGGAATTACCGTTGGTCTCAGTGGATTTTAACCACGACCCGCACAGCGCCATCGTCGATGGTACTCAAACGCGCGTCAGTGGCGCACACCTTATCAAGACGCTGGTCTGGTGTGATAACGAATGGGGCTTTGCTAACCGAATGCTCGACACCACGTTAGCAATGGCCGCTCAAGGTTTCAGGTAAGACGCATCGTGCGTCTGCAAAACTTTAAGAATCAACGAGAGGATTCACCATGTCTGTAATTAAGATGACCGATCTGGATCTGGCTGGTAAACGCGTTTTCATCCGTGCTGATCTGAACGTACCGGTTAAAGATGGCAAAGTGACCAGTGACGCGCGTATCCGTGCATCACTGCCAACCATCGAACTGGCTCTGAAGCAGGGCGCGAAAGTGATGGTTACCTCCCACCTGGGTCGTCCAACCGAAGGCGAGTACAACGAAGAGTTCTCTCTGCTGCCAGTTGTTAATTACCTGAAAGACAAACTGTCCAACCCGGTTCGCCTGGTAAAAGATTACCTGGACGGCGTTGAAGTTGCTGCCGGTGAACTGGTGGTTCTGGAAAACGTTCGCTTCAACAAAGGCGAGAAGAAAGACGACGAAACCCTGTCCAAAAAATACGCTGCACTGTGCGACGTATTCGTGATGGATGCTTTCGGTACGGCTCACCGTGCGCAGGCGTCTACCCACGGTATCGGTAAATTTGCAGACGTTGCGTGTGCCGGTCCTCTGCTGGCTGACGAACTGGAAGCACTGGGTAAAGCACTGAAAGAACCCGCTCGCCCAATGGTGGCTATCGTGGGTGGTTCTAAAGTGTCTACCAAACTGACCGTTCTGGATTCCCTGTCTAAAATCGCTGACCAGCTGATCGTTGGCGGTGGTATCGCGAACACCTTCGTTGCCGCTCAGGGCCACAACGTCGGTAAATCCCTGTATGAAGCAGACCTGGTTGACGAAGCTAAACGCCTGCTGGGCACCTGCGATATCCCGGTTCCAACGGATGTTCGCGTCGCAACCGAGTTCTCTGAAACTGCGACAGCGACCCTGAAATCTGTAAACGACATCAAAGATGAAGAGCAGATTCTGGACCTGGGCGACGTTTCTGCACAGAAACTGGCTGAAATCCTGAAGAACGCAAAAACTATCCTGTGGAACGGTCCTGTTGGCGTGTTCGAATTCCCGAACTTCCGTAAAGGTACTGAAATCGTTGCTAACGCTATCGCAGACAGCGAAGCGTTCTCTATCGCAGGCGGCGGTGACACTCTGGCAGCAATCGACCTGTTCGGTATCGCTGACAAGATCTCCTACATCTCCACTGGTGGCGGTGCATTCCTCGAATTCGTGGAAGGTAAAGTACTGCCAGCAGTAGCAATGCTCGAAGAGCGCGCTAAGAAGTAAGCCATTCAGGGGCAGGGAAACCTGCCCAATTTTCAGCGCGCTTTTAAGAGCTCGCACCTTTTCTAACGGCCGAAGATACAGGACTAAGCAACATGTCTAAAATTTTTGATTTCGTAAAACCTGGCGTGATCACTGGTGATGACGTACAGAAAGTGTTCCAGGTAGCTAAAGAAAACAACTTCGCTCTGCCAGCAGTTAACTGCGTGGGTACCGACTCCATCAACGCCGTACTGGAAACCGCTGCAAAAGTTAAAGCGCCGGTTATCGTTCAGTTCTCTAACGGCGGTGCTGCGTTTATCGCGGGTAAAGGCGTGAAAACTGACATTCCTCAGGGTGCTGCTATCCTGGGCGCGATCTCTGGTGCGCACCACGTACACCAGATGGCTGAACACTACGGTGTTCCTGTTATCCTGCACACTGACCACTGCGCGAAGAAACTGCTGCCGTGGATCGACGGTCTGCTGGACGCAGGTGAAAAACACTTCGCGGCAACCGGTAAGCCACTGTTCTCTTCTCACATGATCGACCTGTCTGAAGAGTCCCTGCACGAAAACATCGAAATCTGCTCTAAATACCTGGCGCGCATGGCCAAAATGGACATGACCCTGGAAATCGAACTGGGTTGCACCGGTGGTGAAGAAGACGGCGTGGACAACAGCCACATGGACGCTTCTGCCCTGTACACTCAGCCAGAAGACGTTGATTACGCTTACACCGAGCTGAGCAAAATCAGCCCACGCTTCACCATTGCAGCGTCCTTCGGTAACGTACACGGCGTTTACAAACCAGGTAACGTGGTTCTGACCCCGACCATTCTGCGTGACTCTCAGGAATACGTGTCCAAGAAACACAACCTGCCGCACAACAGCCTGAACTTCGTCTTCCACGGCGGTTCCGGTTCTTCTGCTCAGGAAATCAAAGACTCCGTAAGCTACGGCGTAGTGAAAATGAACATCGATACCGACACCCAGTGGGCAACCTGGGACGGTATTCTGCAGTACTACAAAGCGAACGAAGCTTACCTGCAGGGCCAGCTGGGCAACCCGAAAGGCGAAGACCAGCCGAACAAGAAATACTACGATCCACGCGTATGGCTGCGCGCAGCGCAGACGTCCATGGTGACCCGTCTGGAGCAGGCTTTCAAAGAACTGAACGCGATCGACGTTCTGTAATCAGAGCTGCTAACAGCATCAGAAGGCCCGCAAATGCGGGCCTTTTTTTATGCTTTTTCAATAGCCTGTCGGGCTGGTTTTTGTGATCTGTTTGGCAAACCCGGTGCTTTTTGTTTACCCTTTACTGACCTGCCTGTCTCCACGGGGGATGGATTTTATGTTTGGGTTTAACAAAAGGAAGAATAAATGGAACAACTCGATGTTGTAGACAGCATCAATACCGCCGGTAACTGGCTGGTGCGCAACCAGGCACTGCTGCTGAGCTATGCCGTGAACATTGTCGCGGCGATCGCCATCATTATCGTCGGGATGATCGTGGCGCGTATTGTCTCGAATGCGGTTAACCGAGTGATGCTGGCTCGTCATATTGACGCTACGGTCGCTGATTTCCTCTCCGCACTGGTGCGCTACGGCATTATCGCCTTTACGCTGATTGCAGCCCTGGGGCGCGTGGGCGTACAGACGGCATCCGTCATCGCAGTGCTCGGTGCCGCCGGCCTGGCTATTGGTCTGGCACTGCAGGGCTCGCTGGCGAACCTGGCGGCAGGTGTCTTGCTGGTAACCTTCCGCCCGTTTCGCTCAGGTGAATACGTCGACCTTGGCGGCATTGCCGGAACCGTGCTGCAGGTGCAGATTTTCTCAACGACACTGCGTACCGTTGATGGCCGCATCGTGGTTGTGCCGAACGGGAAAATCATTGCAGGCAACATCATTAACTTCTCCCGTGAACCGGTGCGTCGTAACGAGCTGATAATCAGCGTGGCGTATGACTCTGATATCGATCAGGTGAAGACGCTGATTAGCAACATCATTGCCTCAGACGATCGCATTCTCAAAGACAAAGAGCAGACCGTTCGTCTGAACGAACTGGGGTCATCATCTATTAACTTTGTGGTCCGTATCTGGAGCAAGAGCAGCGATCTGCAAAACGTTTACTGGGACGTGCTGGAGCGTATTAAGCGCGACTTCGACGCCAACGGCATCATCTTCCCGTACCCGCAGATGGACGTCAACGTCAAAAAAGTCAAAGAAGCAGAATAACATCATCCTCAGGCCCGGTACGCGCTCGCGACACCGGGTTTTAGTTTTTATAAGCCCCGCTAATCCCCAATTAATATTATCAATTTCCTCTAATGTGATTCGCGCAGTATAGTCTGCTTCCAGGACAATACAGTGAGAATATCGTCATGTTATCGTATTACTTTCAAGGGCTTGCATTAGGTGCGGCCATGATCCTTCCCCTCGGTCCACAAAATGCGTTTGTGATGAACCAGGGCATCCGCCGCCAGTATCATCTGATGATTGCCCTGCTGTGCGCGGTAAGCGATTTAGTGCTGATCTGTGCCGGCATTTTTGGCGGTAGCGCACTGCTGATGCAGTCTCCCTGGCTGCTGGCGCTGGTTACCTGGGGCGGCGTGGCGTTTCTGCTCTGGTATGGTTTCGGCGCGCTGAAAACGGCCATGAGCAGCAACCTCGAACTGGCAAGCGCTGAAGTGATGAAGCAGGGGCGATGGAAGATTATCGTCACCATGCTGGCGGTGACCTGGCTTAACCCGCATGTTTATCTTGATACCTTCGTGGTGCTGGGCAGCCTGGGCGGACAGCTGGACGTTGAACCTAAACGCTGGTTTGCGCTCGGTACGGTAAGCGCCTCTTTCCTCTGGTTCTTCGGGCTCGCGATTCTGGCGGCCTGGCTGGCCCCTCGTCTGCGTACGGCCAAAGCGCAGCGGATCATCAACACGCTGGTGGGCGTGGTGATGTGGTTTATCGCCTTTCAGCTGGCAAAAGAGGGGATTCACCATGTCCAGCAATTGTTCAACTAAGCCTTGTCTTATGGACAACTGAACAAGACGCGCTAAGCTTGCTGGCATGCGCCCTGTTGTTGGGGCACTCTTTGCAACATGGAGGAATGACAGTGAAGTTTAAGGTGATGGCCCTGGCGGCATTAGTAAGTTTAGGTGCGGTGTCGGTGCAGGCAAGTGAACTGCCGGATGGCCCGCACATCGTCACGTCAGGCACCGCAAGCGTGGATGCGGTACCCGATGTTGCAACGCTGGCAATTGAAGTGAATGTGGCCGCGAAAGATGCGGCGTCTGCCAAGAAGCAGGCTGACGATCGCGTTGCGCAATACCTCTCTTTCCTTGAGCAGAACGGTGTCGGTAAAAAAGATATCAACTCCGCTAACCTGCGTACTCAACCCGATTACGACTACCAGAATGGCAAAAGTATCCTGAAGGGTTACCGTGCCGTGCGTACCGTTGAAGTGACCGTCCGTCAGCTGGATAAGCTGAACGCTTTGCTGGATGGCGCGCTGAAGGCGGGACTCAACGAAATTCGTTCCGTGTCTCTGGGCGTTGCGCAACCGGAGAAATACAAAGACCAGGCACGTAAAGCGGCAATTGATGACGCAATGCACCAGGCGCAGCAGCTGGCTGCCGGCTTTAACAGCAAGCTCGGCCCGGTATACAGCGTGCGTTACCACGTCTCTAACTACCAGCCAAGCCCGATGGTGCGAATGATGAAAGCCGATGCGGCGCCGGTATCCGCTCAGGAAACTTACGAGCAGCCGACGATCCAGTTTGACGATCAGGTTGATGTGGTGTTCCAGCTGGAACCCGTTGCAGCACAGCCGAAACCTGCACAATAATCAACAGGCCGGGTAAGGCGTAGCCGCCACCCGGCTTTTCTTTTAATCCTGTCGCAACACCTTATGCCCGTAGGCCAGCAGCGCGTCGGTGACGTTGCGCATCATGCGGCTTTCTGGCGCAAAACGGTGCCAGTAGAGCATCCGGCGCTGATACAGCCCCGGCGTCAAATCAATCAGCTCACCGCTTTTCAACTCTTTCTCAATCTGCAGATGCGGGATCATGCAGCAGGTCGTGCCCTGACGTGCAAGCTGCACGAAGGCTTCCGATGAGTTAACGATATGACACGGCACGCTGCCCGGCGGCAGGTCAAAGTTTTGCTGCAGGAACGCCTGATGCATATCGTCCAGATGGTCGAACGCCACGGCAGGCGCTTTCAGCAGCGCGGCGCGGGTCACGCCGTTGGGGAAATAGCGCTCGGCAAAGGCTTTTGAACCCACAAACAGGTAATCCAGCGCACCCAGTTGATCGACAAGACAGCTAGGAAGCGCCTGAGGCTGAATACTGACCGCCCCGACCACTTCACCACGACGCAGGCGCTCCTGGGTACGGGTCTCATCTTCAACCTGCAAATTCAGGCGGATAGGGGAGTCCGCTAATACTGGCGCAAGGGCCGGCAGCAGCCAGGTTGCCAGACTGTCGGCGTTAACCGCCAGAGAGAGCAGCAGCGGCGTAGAGCCCGTTTGTTCGTCACCCAGCCACTCATCTTCCAGCAGCTCAACCTGACGCAGCAGGGCGAGGAGCTTTTGTCCTTGCTCCGTTGGGCGAGGCGGCACGGTACGCACCAGCAGTGGCTGGCCGAACATATTTTCGAGCTGTTTGATACGCTGCGATACGGCGGACTGCGTGATGCAAAGCTTTTGCGCCGCGCGCTCAAAACCTCGTTCACGAATAACTGCATCAAGTGCCTGTAGTGTTCTGTAGTCCGGACGTTTCATTGCTCTGGCTGGCTCCTTAATTTTGCTTATTCTGCACTATGACACAATTTTCCCTTCGTGGCAGACGAATTCCATTCGACGTGTTCTATAATGCGCCCTGAGTTTTCACACCACAGGCAAAACGATCATGACGCAGGATGAACTGAAAAAAGCAGTAGGATGGGCCGCTCTCCAGTACGTACAACCGGGCACCATTGTCGGTGTTGGTACCGGGTCGACGGCGGCGCACTTTATCGATGCGCTGGGCACGATGAAAGGGCAGATTGAGGGGGCTGTGTCCAGCTCTGATGCTTCCACGGAAAAGCTGAAAAGCCTCGGCATTACCGTTTTCGATCTAAACGACGTTGATCGTCTGGGCATTTACGTTGATGGCGCGGATGAGATCAACGGCCATATGCAGATGATCAAAGGCGGCGGCGCGGCGCTGACCCGTGAAAAAATCATCGCCTCCGTTGCGGATAAGTTCATCTGCATCGCTGATGCGTCCAAGCAGGTCGATATTCTGGGTAAATTCCCGCTGCCGGTTGAAGTGATCCCGATGGCACGCAGCGCCGTGGCGCGTGAACTGGTCAAACTGGGTGGACGTCCGGAATATCGCCAGGGCGTAGTGACCGATAACGGCAACGTGATCCTCGACGTTCACGGTCTGGAAATTCTCGACGCGATTGCGCTGGAAAACGCCATCAATGGCATTCCGGGCGTTGTCACTGTAGGGTTATTTGCCAACCGTGGCGCGGATGTGGCGCTGATTGGTACGGCTGACGGTGTGAAAACCATCGTAAAATGATCTGACGGGGGGCGCTCACCCCCCGCTAAAAAATTTTTGAAAAGCTAAATTCGGTGACTTGTGTCACGTTTTTACGCCTCGTTTGCCGATCCTGCCACGTACGTAAAATTCCGCAGCATTTTCCTCTGTCATTTCGCCCTGTATGACTTTTCTTCAGAGTGCCGACGCAAACGTTCATATTGCTGCAATAGTTTTTTTTGATATGTTGGCTAGAGCGGATTTCAATCCAGCACAACATCAGTTCAGATAAAATACAGGGTCGGGTAAATGGCAAAGGTATCACTGGAGAAAGACAAGATTAAATTCCTGCTGGTCGAGGGTGTGCATCAGAAAGCACTCGATAGCCTTCGTGCGGCAGGTTACACCAACATCGAATTCCATAAAGGCGCGCTGGATACCGAAGAGCTGAAAGTAGCCATCCGGGATGCTCACTTCATTGGCCTGCGATCCCGTACCCACCTGACTGAAGATGTGATTGCCGCGGCGGAAAAGCTGGTTGCCATCGGTTGTTTCTGCATCGGTACCAACCAGGTTGACCTGAACGCCGCCGCTAAGCGCGGTATTCCTGTATTCAACGCACCTTTCTCCAACACCCGTTCCGTGGCGGAGTTAGTGATTGGCGAATTGCTGCTGTTGCTGCGCGGTATCCCGGAGGCTAACGCCAAAGCGCACCGTGGCGTCTGGAACAAACTGGCTACAGGTTCATACGAAGCCCGTGGTAAGAAACTGGGTATCATTGGTTATGGCCACATCGGTACTCAACTCGGGATTCTGGCGGAATCTCTGGGGATGCACGTTTACTTTTATGACATTGAAAGCAAACTGCCGCTGGGTAACGCCACTCAGGTTCAACATCTCTCCGACCTGCTGAACATGAGCGATGTGGTCAGCCTGCATGTGCCGGAAAACGCCTCCACCAAAAACATGATGGGTGCGGAAGAACTGGCGCTGATGAAGCCGGGTTCACTGCTGATCAACGCCGCGCGCGGTACGGTTGTCGACATTCCTGCCCTGTGTGATGCGCTAAAACGCAAACATCTGGCAGGTGCCGCGATTGACGTCTTCCCGACTGAGCCTGCGACCAACAGCGATCCGTTTAACTCTCCGTTGTGCGAGTTCGATAACGTGATCCTGACGCCGCACATCGGCGGTTCGACTCAGGAAGCGCAGGAGAACATCGGTCTGGAAGTGGCGGGTAAACTGAGCAAATACTCCGACAACGGCTCGACGCTCTCCGCCGTTAACTTCCCGGAAGTGTCTCTGCCGCTGCACGGCGGCCGTCGTCTGCTGCACATTCACGAAAACCGTCCAGGCGTGCTGACTGCCATCAACCAGATCTTTGCTGAGCAGAGCGTCAACATCGCTGCGCAGTATCTGCAAACCAATTCGCAGATGGGCTACGTGGTTATCGATATCGAAGCGGATGAAGATGTTGCCGAGAAAGCGCTGCAGAGCATGAAGGCGATTCCAGGGACGATTCGCGCACGTCTTCTTTATTGATAGTGCGGGCTGTGTGTCGGGTGGCGCTTACGCTTACCCGACCTACAAAGTTCGAGGATTTATGTAGGCCGGGTAAGCGTAAGCGCCACCCGGCTTTATTCTACCAGGTCCAGGTTTTACTGGGCGTTACTACCGCCGGCAACGGCACATCCCACTTCTCGACCGGCAAAGATTCCACCGCCTGACAATCATGCGCGTAACCCACCGGCTGTAAACCGTATTGCTGCCAGTTTTGCAGCGTCCGGTCGTAAAAACCGCCGCCCATGCCCAAACGCTGACCCTGTTCATCAAACGCCACCAGCGGCGTGACCAGCACATCCAGTTCGGCAAGCGGCAGCACGTCGCGCACGTCGAGTTTGGGTTCTGTGATTTTCAGACGATTCACCACCAGCTCGCTGTGCGGGTGGTAGTGCAGAAACAGCAGGTTTCCTTTGCTAAACGGATGCAGCACCGGCAGATAGACCTTCTTCCCGGCTCGCCAGAGTTGCTCGATGAGCGGTTGGGTATCCAGTTCACCATCAAACGACAGAAACAGTGCGACCGTATGCGCCATCACAACAGGGGGATACGCCATCATGCGAGCGGCGGCCTGTTGAGCAAAATGCGCTTGCTGTTCTGAGGTTAACGCACGACGGCGTTGACGAATAAGCTGACGAATATCCTGGCGTGAGGCAGAAACTTCAGGGAATTGAGTCATGGTAGTCGGTAGAAGAAAAGAGAGGGAATCTCCGAGATGCCGCCGCAGGCTGTAACCCTTGAACCCTTGGTTCAAGGTGAATGTGTCGTCATAGTTTTAAGGCTTCTCGGACGGACCGAGCATGCTCACCAACCATGGAGCGCCACATTCTTGTGGTATGAAATATCGGCTCAGGGGACTGGCCCGCTTGCGAACATCTCAGAGAAATTTTGTCTTCACAGTTACTCTACCATAGTCAACTGAGAAGTGTTATTCAAACTTTGGTCCCGGTCTTTCGGGATTGCGACCCTGATCAAGCAATGCCTGTTCAATGGTCTGCTGGAGCATTTTAATGCGCTGCTCCATGCTTGCCGCGTAGTCGCGGGTTTTCGCTTTTTCCTGAGTCAGTTCATAGCTGATGTTCAACGCGGCGATGAAAACCAGCTGCTCAGTATTTGTGACTCTAGTGCGTTCTTTTAGATCTTGCAACCGCTGATTCAAATCGTCCGCGGCCTGATTCAAAGCATCCCTTTGTTCAGGCGGACAATTCACTCGCAGTGAACGGCCAAAAATCTGGAGATCGACGGGTTGTGCAGACATGCCACCTTCCTGCTGATTGACTGCGCTGCCTTCGCCTGATGCCCCGGGGGCTGCGAAGGGGCGACACTATAGCTACCCTGATGTGAAGATACAAGCCCTTTTCTGGTATCACCAGGGTCCAAAGTGGTAGCATATCATGAAACTTCCCCCCAATGATGACGAATGCGCATGTCTATACAGAACGAAATGCCTGGTTACAAGGATTTAAACCAGTTACTGAACCAGCAGGGAGTCGGTTTAACCCCTGCCGAAATGCACGGTCTGATCAGTGGCATGCTGTGCGGCGGAAACAGCGACAGCTCATGGCAGCCGCTGATCCACGACCTCACGAATGAAGGGCTGGCGTTTGGTCACGAGCTGGCGGAAGCGCTGCGTAAAATGCATGCCGCCATCAGCGATTCGCTGGAAGACGATGGCTTCCTTTTTCAGCTTTATCTGCCTGAAGGCGACGACGTCAGCGTGTTCGATCGCGCCGATGCGCTGGCGGGTTGGGTAAATCATTATCTGCTGGGGCTGGGCGTCACGCAGCCTAAACTGGATAAAGTAACCGGCGAAGCGGGTGAAGCGATTGACGATCTGCGCAACATTGCCCAGCTTGGCTACGATGAGGACGAAGACCAGGAAGAGCTGGAAATGTCTCTCGAAGAGATCATCGAGTACGTGCGCGTGGCGGCACTGCTGTGCCATGACAACTTTACGCGCTCACAGCCGACCGCGCCGGAAGTCCGCAAGCCAACCTTACATTAAGAAAAATAACGCACAGGAGGGTGTCATGGTTATCTCGAGTCAAGAGTATTCGCGCCGCCGTCAGGCGCTGCTGGCAAAAATGCAGCCGGGCAGCGCCGCGCTGATTTTCGCTGCACCCGAAGTGACGCGCAGCGCCGACAGCGAATATCCCTATCGCCAGAGCAGCGATTTCTGGTACTTCACCGGCTTTAACGAGCCGGAAGCGGTACTGGTGCTGATTAAGAGCAATGACACTCACAACCACAGCGTGATTTTTAACCGCGTGCGCGATCTGACGGCCGAAATCTGGTTTGGTCGCCGCTTAGGGCAGGAGGCCGCACCGGAAAAACTGGGCGTTGATCGTGCGCTGGCGTTTAGCGAAATCAACCAGCAGCTCTACCAGTTGCTTAACGGCCTCGACGTGCTCTATCACGCGCAGGGCGAATATGCGTACGCCGATGAGATTGTTTTCACCGCGCTGGATAAGCTGCGCAAAGGCTCGCGGCAGAACCTCTCCGCGCCCGCTACACTCACGGACTGGCGTCCGGTGGTGCATGAGATGCGTCTGTTCAAATCTGAAGAAGAGCTGAACGTGATGCGCCGTGCGGGCGAAATCAGCGCCCTGGCGCACACCCGCGCCATGGAGAAGTGCCGTCCCGGGATGTTCGAATATCAGCTGGAAGGCGAAATTCACCACGAATTTAACCGTCACGGCGCGCGTTATCCCTCTTACAACACCATTGTTGGCGGCGGGGAAAACGGCTGCATTCTGCACTACACCGAAAACGAAAGCGCGCTGCGTGATGGCGATCTGGTGCTTATCGATGCTGGTTGCGAATATCAGGGCTACGCGGGGGATATCACCCGCACCTTCCCGGTGAACGGTAAATTTTCACCGGCACAGCGCGCTATTTACGACATCGTGCTGGAATCCCTTGAGACGGCGCTCAACCTGTATCGCCCGGGGACCTCCATGCAGGAAGTCACCGGCGAAGTGGTACGCATCATGATTACCGGTCTGGTCAGGCTCGGGATCCTGAAAGGGGATGTGGAGACCCTGATTGCTGAAAATGCGCATCGACCGTACTTCATGCACGGCCTGAGCCACTGGCTGGGGCTGGATGTCCATGACGTTGGTGCGTATGGCGCCGACCGTTCGCGCGTGCTGGAGCCGGGCATGGTATTAACCGTGGAGCCGGGGTTATATATCGCGCCGGATGCCGACGTGCCTGAAGAATACCGCGGGATTGGCATTCGTATTGAAGACGACATTGTCATTACCGAAACCGGTAATGAAAACCTGACCGCGAGTGTCGTGAAAAACGCTGACGATATCGAGGCGCTGATGGCAGCGGCGCGCGCATGAGCGTGATCATCGTGGGCGGCGGCATGACCGGGGCCACGCTGGCGCTGGCCATTTCGCATTTGACGCAGGGCCAGCTTCCGGTGCACCTGGTGGAAGCCGTTGCGCCAGAGGCGTCGAATCACCCCGGTTTTGATGCCCGCGCCATTGCGCTGGCGCAGGGAACCTGTCAGCAGCTTGCGCGTATTGGTATCTGGCAGGCGATAGCCGACCGTGCCACGGCGATCGGTACCGTTCACGTTAGCGATCGCGGCCATGCTGGCTTTGTCACGCTGGAGGCGCAGGATTACCGTATTGATGCCCTGGGTCAGGTCGTTGAGCTACACGATGTGGGTTTACGTCTGTTCCGCCTGCTTCAGGATGCGCCGGGCGTGACGCTGCATTGTCCGGCACGCGTGGCAAGCGTAAGCCGCAGTGAAGCGTCGGTCAGCGTGACGCTGGAAAACGGCACCGTGCTGGATGGCCAACTGCTGGTCGCCGCAGACGGTTCGCGCTCGGCGCTCGGCACCCAGTGTGGCGTGGAGTGGCGCCAGCAGCCTTACGGGCAGGTGGCGGTTATCGCCAACGTCTCAACGGCTGCAGAACACAACGGCAGGGCGTTTGAACGCTTTACGCAGCATGGTCCGCTGGCGATGCTGCCGATGTCGAACGGTCGCTGTTCTCTGGTCTGGTGTCACCCGCAGGATAAGACGGAAGAGGTTAAGGCCTGGTCAGACGAACGTTTTTGTACCGAGCTGCAAAAGGCGTTTGGCTGGCGGCTGGGGCGCATTACCCATGCCGGCAAGCGGACGGTATATCCTCTTTCATTAACCACCGCGTCGCAGTCCATCTCCCATCGTCTGGCGCTGGTCGGTAATGCCGCGCAGACGCTGCACCCCATTGCGGGGCAAGGCTTCAACCTTGGGTTACGCGACGTGATGAGTCTGGCAGAAACGCTTTCGCAGGCGTGGGGCGAGCAAAAAGACTGTGGCGCATATCAGGTGCTCAGCCATTACCAGAAACGACGCCAGGCGGATAAAGAGGCGACAATCGGTGTCACCGATGGCCTGGTTCATCTGTTTGCCAATCGCTGGGCGCCGCTGGTTGCGGGCCGCAACCTCGGGCTGATGGCGATGGAACTATTCATACCGGCACGTGACGTGCTGGCGCAGCGGACTCTTGGTTGGGTCGCGCGTTAAGGAGTTATCACCGTGCAAAATGTTGATGTCGCTATCGTTGGCGGCGGTATGGTTGGACTGGCGCTGGCCTGTGGTTTACAGGGCAGCGGCCTGCGCGTGGCGGTGCTGGAACAAAAGCAGCCCCAGCCGGTAGCCCAGGATGCGCCGCCGGAACTGCGCGTCTCGGCAATCAATGCGGCCAGCGAAAAGCTGCTGACGCACCTTGGCGTCTGGTCGGATATCGTGGCGCAGCGCGCCAGCTGCTATCACGGCATGGAAGTTTGGGACAAAGACAGCTTTGGTCATATTGCTTTTGATGATGAAAGCATGGGCTACAGCCACCTTGGCCACATTATTGAGAATGCCGTTATTCATCATGCGCTGTGGCAAAAAGCGCAGTCCTGTAGCGATGTCACCCTGATGGCACCCGCGCAAATCCAGCAGGTGGCGTGGGGGGAAAACGAGGCGTTTATCACCCTGCAAAGCGGCGACATGCTGACCGCGCGTCTGGTGGTGGGGGCTGACGGGGCGAACTCCTGGCTGCGTAATAAAGCCGATATCCCACTGACCTTCTGGGATTACCGTCATCACGCGCTGGTCGCGACGATCCGCACCGAAGAGCCGCACGGCGGCGTGGCGCGGCAGATTTTCCACAACGACGGCATACTGGCGTTCCTGCCGCTTGCCGATCCGCACCTGTGCTCGATTGTCTGGTCGCTGGTGCCGGAGAAAGCCCGGCAGATGCATGAGGCGACGCCGGATGCCTTTAACCAGGCGCTGTGCGTGGCGTTTGATAACCGCCTTGGCCTGTGCTCGCTTGAGAGCGAGCGGCAGGTGTTCCCGCTAACTGGCCGTTACGCGCGCCAGTTTGCGGCGCACCGTCTGGCGCTGGTGGGGGATGCAGCGCATACCATTCATCCGCTGGCCGGGCAGGGGGTTAACCTTGGCTTTATGGACGCGGCAGAGCTGGTAGAAGAGCTGCGTCGTTTGCATCGCGAAGGGAAAGATATCGGTCAGCATCTCTATCTGCGTCGCTACGAACGCAGCCGCAAGCACAGCGCGGCGGTGATGCTGGCGGGTATGCAGGGCTTCCGCGAACTGTTTGCCGGTGCCAATCCGGCGAAAAAACTGCTGCGCGACATTGGCCTCAAGCTTGCCGATACCCTTCCGGGTGTTAAACCCCAACTCCTTCGTCAGGCGATGGGTCTGAACGACCTGCCGGACTGGCTACGCTAATTTAGACCCCCGTCACACTTTATTTTCCCGGCCTCTGCGCCGGGGAAATTTCCTCGTTTGAAATATTCTAATTTCACGCCATTTTTCGCATTAGATAATCTAATGCCGCGTTTTTCTGGTTACGGAAATTCAGCCCGTTTTTCCGCATGAAATATCACCATGTGCTAAATCCTGTTAGCGTGATGTTAATTTTGTGCGGGGTTAATCGCATTTTTCCAGTGAATAACTCTGTAGGCTTTTCAGCGTTTTTTGGTCATAAGCTAATGTGATGACCCGTTTTACCTTATGGTTAACCGCCGGTTTCGGTGGTAAGTTCAGGTAAAAGAGAACGTTTGCGTCGGGCCTGATAACGGGGCCGATACCGGGTTTCACGGTGAATTTTTCAACGAGGACAAGATGGCTCAACAGACTCCTTTGTACGAACAGCACGTGTTATGCGGCGCCCGCATGGTGGACTTCCACGGCTGGATGATGCCGCTGCACTACGGCTCGCAGATTGATGAGCACCACGCGGTGCGCACCGATGCCGGTATGTTCGACGTGTCCCACATGACGATTGTCGATCTGCACGGTAGCCGCACCCGGGAGTTTTTGCGTTATCTGCTGGCAAACGACGTCGCCAAACTAAAAACGCCGGGTAAAGCGCTCTATACCGGCATGCTGAATGCCTCTGGCGGCGTGATTGATGACCTTATCGTCTATTACTTCACCGAAGATTTCTTCCGCCTCGTTGTAAACTC
The DNA here is from genome assembly GCF_026319105.1 of Enterobacter sp. HSTU-ASh6. Lineage (NCBI taxonomy): Bacteria > Pseudomonadati > Pseudomonadota > Gammaproteobacteria > Enterobacterales > Enterobacteriaceae > Enterobacter > Enterobacter sp. HSTU-ASh6. Next base: position 36,496 of record NZ_WSPD01000004.1, read on the forward strand.
TGCCACCCGCGAAAAAGACCTCTCCTGGATCACCCAACACGCCGAACCGTATGCCATCGACATCACCGTCCGTGACGATCTGTCACTGATTGCCGTGCAGGGGCCGAACGCGCAGGCGAAAGCCGCGTCTCTGTTCAACGATGAGCAGCGTAAAGCCACTGAAGGCATGAAGCCGTTCTTCGGCGTGCAGGCGGGCGATCTGTTTATCGCCACCACCGGCTACACCGGCGAAGCGGGCTACGAAATTGCGATGCCGAATGAGAAGGCCGCTGATTTCTGGCGTGCGCTGGTGGAAGCGGGCGTGAAGCCGGCTGGCCTTGGCGCGCGCGATACGCTGCGCCTGGAGGCAGGCATGAACCTCTACGGTCAGGAGATGGATGAAGGCGTCTCTCCGCTGGCCGCTAACATGGGCTGGACCATCGCATGGGAACCGGCTGACCGTGACTTTATTGGCCGTGAAGCGCTGGAGATGCAGCGCGAGAAGGGCACTGAACAGCTGGTTGGCCTGGTGATGAAGGAAAAAGGCGTACTGCGCGGCGAGCTGCCTGTACGTTTTACCGATGCTGACGGTAATCCTCGCGAAGGCGTGATCACCAGCGGAACCTTCTCCCCGACGCTGGGCTACAGTATTGCACTGGCACGCGTGCCGGCAGGCATTGGCGAAACGGCGGTAGTGCAAATCCGCAACCGCGAAATGCCGGTCAACGTGACCAAACCGATTTTTGTTCGCGCCGGTAAGCCGGTCGCCTAACTATTTTTATCAGGAGAACTTCAATGAGCAATGTGCCAGCAGAACTGAAATACAGCAAAGAACACGAGTGGCTGCGCAAAGAGGCGGACGGCACTTACACCGTCGGGATCACCGAGCATGCGCAAGAGCTGCTGGGCGACATGGTGTTTGTTGACCTGCCTGAAGTCGGCGCAACCGTGAGCGCGGGCGACGACTGCGCCGTGGCAGAGTCCGTCAAAGCGGCATCCGATATCTACGCACCGGTAAGCGGTGAAATTGTCGCCGTCAACGACGCGCTGAACGACTCCCCGGAGCTGGTCAACAGCGAGCCTTATGGCGAAGGCTGGATCTTCAAGATCAAAGCCAGCGACGAATCGCAGGTTGCCGCGCTGCTGGATGCGACCGCGTACGAAGCCCTGTTAGAAGACGAGTAAGCCATTATCCCTCTCCCTTAGGGAGAGGGAGAAAACACATTCACTGCACGTTTCAGGAACCATCGCTCATGACACAGACTTTAAGCCAGCTTGAAAACCGTGGCGCCTTCATTGAACGTCACATTGGGCCGGATGCTCAGCAACAGCAGGAGATGCTGAAGACGGTTGGCGCGGATTCATTAGACGCACTGATCGGCCAGATTGTGCCAAAAGACATCCAGCTTGCCACACCGCCTCAGGTGGGTGAAGCCACCACGGAATTTGCCGCACTGGCGGAGCTGAAGGCTATCGCCGGCCTCAACAAGCGCTTTAAGTCTTACATTGGCATGGGCTACACCAACGTGCAGTTGCCGCCGGTCATCCTGCGCAACATGCTGGAAAACCCGGGCTGGTACACCGCCTATACCCCGTATCAGCCAGAAGTCTCTCAGGGGCGCCTGGAAGCGCTGCTGAACTTCCAGCAGGTGACGCTGGATCTGACCGGAATGGACATCGCTTCCGCGTCTCTGCTGGATGAAGCTACCGCGGCTGCCGAAGCCATGGCGATGGCGAAACGCGTCAGCAAGCTGAAAAATGCTAACCGTTTCTTCGTGGCGGCGGACGTTCATCCGCAGACGCTGGACGTGGTGCGTACCCGAGCGGAAACCTTCGGCTTTGACGTGATTGTCGACGACGCTGATAAAGTACTGGATCACCAGGACGTCTTCGGCGTGCTGCTGCAGCAGGTGGGGACCACCGGTGAAGTTCACGACTACGGCGCACTGATTGCCGAGCTGAAATCCCGTAAAGTGGTGGTCAGCGTTGCTGCTGATTTTATGGCGCTGGTGCTGCTGACGGCCCCGGGTAAACAGGGCGCGGATATTGTCTTCGGCTCTGCACAGCGCTTCGGCGTGCCGATGGGCTACGGCGGTCCGCATGCGGCGTTCTTCGGCGCTAAAGATGAATTCAAACGCTCCATGCCTGGCCGTATCATCGGCGTCTCAAAAGACGCTGCCGGTAACACCGCGCTGCGCATGGCGATGCAGACTCGCGAGCAGCATATCCGCCGCGAGAAAGCGAACTCCAACATTTGTACTTCGCAGGTGCTGCTGGCCAACATCGCCAGCCTGTACGCCGTGTTCCACGGCCCGGCTGGCCTGAAACGCATTGCCAGCCGCATTCACCGTCTGGCCGATATTCTGGCCTGCGGCCTGCAGCAGAAAGGCCTCAAACTGCGCCATGCCCACTACTTCGACACGCTGTGTGTGGACGTGGCGGATAAAGCGGCAGTGCTGGCTCGCGCGAATGCCGCAGAGATCAACCTGCGCAGCGACATCCACAACGCCGTCGGCATTACGCTGGATGAAAGCACCACCCGCGACGATATTCTCAACCTGTTCAACGTGCTGCTGGGTGACGCGCACGGTCTGGACATTGACGCGCTCGACAAAGAGGTTGCGCTCGACAGCCGCTCCATTCAGGACAGCATGCTGCGTAACGACGCGATCCTGACGCACCCGGTCTTTAATCGCTACCACAGCGAAACCGAGATGATGCGTTACATGCACTCTCTGGAACGCAAAGATCTGGCGCTGAATCAGGCGATGATCCCGCTGGGCTCCTGCACCATGAAGCTGAACGCCGCGGCAGAGATGATCCCAATCACCTGGCCTGAGTTTTCCGAGCTGCACCCGTTCTGCCCGCCAGAGCAGGCGGAAGGCTATCATATGATGATCAATCAGCTTTCCGACTGGCTGGTGAAGCTGACCGGTTACGACGCGCTCTGCATGCAGCCGAACTCCGGTGCGCAGGGTGAATACGCGGGCCTGCTGGCCATCCGTCATTATCACGAAAGCCGCAACGAAGGGCACCGCGATATCTGCCTGATCCCAAGCTCCGCACATGGTACCAACCCGGCCTCCGCTCAGATGGCGGGCATGGAAGTGGTGGTCGTGGCGTGTGATAAGAACGGCAACATCGATTTGGCCGACCTGCGTGCGAAAGCCGAGCAGGCTGGCGACAAGCTCTCCTGCATCATGGTGACCTATCCGTCCACCCACGGCGTGTACGAAGAGACCATCCGCGAAGTGTGCGAAGTGGTGCATCAGTTCGGCGGTCAGGTATACCTCGACGGGGCGAATATGAATGCTCAGGTAGGCATTACTTCTCCGGGCTTTATCGGCGCGGACGTGTCGCACCTGAACCTGCACAAGACCTTCTGCATCCCGCACGGCGGTGGCGGTCCGGGCATGGGGCCAATCGGTGTGAAAGCGCACCTGGCGCCGTTTGTCCCAGGCCACAGCGTCGTGCAGATCGAAGGCATGCTGACCCGTCAGGGGGCGGTCTCTGCCGCACCGTTCGGCAGCGCTTCAATCCTGCCAATCAGCTGGATGTATATTCGCATGATGGGCGCGGAAGGGTTGAAAAAAGCAAGCCAGGTGGCGATCCTGAATGCCAACTACATCGCGACTCGCCTGAAGTCGGCCTTCCCGGTGCTCTATACCGGCCGTGACGGTCGCGTGGCGCACGAGTGCATCCTCGATATTCGTCCGCTGAAAGAGCAGACCGGCATCAGTGAGCTGGATATCGCCAAGCGCCTGATTGACTACGGCTTCCACGCGCCAACCATGTCGTTCCCGGTAGCGGGTACGCTGATGGTGGAGCCAACGGAGTCCGAGAGCAAAGCCGAGCTGGACCGCTTTATCGACGCGATGCTGGCCATCCGCATGGAGATCGATCGCGTGCAGGACGGCGAGTGGACGCTGGAAGATAACCCGCTGGTTAACGCCCCGCACACCCAGCACGAAATGGTGGCCGAGTGGAACCACGGCTATTCCCGCGAGCTGGCGGTCTTCCCGGCAGGTGTGGCAAACAAATACTGGCCGACCGTGAAGCGTCTGGATGATGTGTACGGCGACCGTAACCTGTTCTGCTCCTGCGTACCGATGAGCGAATACCAGTAATCGCGCGGGTGAAGTCATGTAAGCCGGGTAAGGCGAAGCCGCCACCCGGCTTTTTTATTGGGAGAAGAGAATGGGCATTGCACTTGTGACCGGCGCGAGCCGCGGCATTGGGAAAGCCACCGCGCTGCAGCTGGCACGCGAAGGCTATACCGTGGCGGTAAATTATCATCACAACATCAAGGCCGCGACGGACGTTATCAACCAGATTGTCAATGCCGGAGGGAAAGCCTTTGCCGTTCGCGCAGACATCAGCGATGAAGCTCAGGTGCTGGCGATGTTTGACAGCCTCGATCGTGATGGCGAGCCGCTTACCGCGCTGGTCAATAATGCGGGGATCCTGTTTGAACAATCGACTATCGAGAATTTGTCCGCAGAGCGCATTAACCGCGTACTGGCAACTAACGTCACGGGTTACTTCCTCTGCTGCCGGGAGGCGGTCAAGCGCATGTCTTTTAAACATGGCGGCAAGGGCGGGGCGATAGTGAATGTCTCGTCAGCGGCGTCCCGACTCGGTGCGCCAGGCGAATATGTGGATTATGCCGCGTCCAAGGGAGCGGTTGACTCTCTGACCACCGGCTTAGCGCTGGAGGTAGCGGCGCAGGGTATTCGCGTAAACTGTGTACGACCGGGGCTGATTTATACCGATATCCATGCCTCAGGCGGGGAACCGGGCCGCGTGGACCGGGTGAAATCGTTACTGCCGATGCAGCGCGGCGGGCAGCCGGAAGAGGTGGCCCAGGCGATTGTCTGGCTGCTGAGCGAGAAGGCGTCGTACGTGACGGGGAGTTTTATAGAGTTGGCGGGCGGGAAATAACCCCTCACCCTAACCCTCTCCCCAAAGGGGAGAGGGGATCAATCGTAGCGCCGCCCGGCGTTACGGAGTTAGAGTTTCTCGCCGTTGCTGGCAATCACGCCTCTATACCACTCGAAGCTTTTCTTACGGGAGCGCGACATGTCGCCCGTACCGTCGTCGTGTTTGTTCACATAGATAAAGCCGTAGCGCTTGCTGTACTGGCCGGTGGTGAACGACACGCAGTCGATACAGCCCCACGGCGTGTAGCCCATCAGATCCACGCCATCATGGGTTACGGCTTTGATCATCTCTTCCACGTGAGCGCGCAGGTAGTCGATGCGATAGTCGTCGTTGATGCTGCCGTCTTCTTCGACTTTATCGTAAGCGCCGAAGCCGTTTTCCACAATAAACAGCGGCTTCTGGTAACGCTCGTACAGTTCGCACAGCGAATAGCGCAGGCCCACCGGATCAATCTGCCAGCCCCAGTCGGAGGCCTTGACGTGCGGGTTTGGCACGCTGCCTTCAAAGCCCGAAATCGCATCTCCGGTGCCGCCTTCCGCTTTGACCGCGTTGGTCATGTAGTAGCTGAAGCCTAAGTAGTCGCAGGTACCTTCACGCAGGATCTGTTCGTCACCTGGCTCCATCCTGATGGAGAAGCCACGACGCTCCCACTCATTCAGCACGTAAGACGGGTAGTAACCGCGAAGCTGGACGTCGGTAAAGACATAGCGCTCGCGCATCGATTCCTGGGCGAACATCACGTCTTCCGGTTTGCAGGAGAAGGGATAGAGCGCCACCATGGCCAGCATGCAGCCGACTTTCATCTCCGGGTTGATACGGCGCGCGGCTTTTACCGCCAGGGCGCTGGCCACAAACTGGTGATGCAGCACCTGGTACATGGTCTCTTCCGGGTTGTCGTGATCGGTATAAACCACACCGGAGCAGCAATAGCCGAACAGCGGTGCACGCCAGTTACGCTGGTTGTTGATTTCGTTGAAGGTCATCCAGTATTTGACCTTGTTTTTGTAGCGCTCAAAAACCACTTCCGCGAAACGCACAAAGAAATCGACCACTTTACGGTTGGTCCAGCTGCCGTACTCCTGCACCAGGTGCAGCGGCATTTCGAAGTGGGAGAGGGTGATCACCGGTTCGATGTTGTATTTCAGCAGCTCATCGAACATGTCGTCGTAAAACTTCAGCCCTTCTTCGTTGGGCTGCGTTTCATCACCTTTCGGGAAGATACGCGTCCAGGCGATGGAGGTGCGGAAACATTTGAAGCCCATCTCGGCGAACAGCTTGATGTCTTCTTTATAGTGGCCGTGGAAGTCGATGGCCTCATGATTGGGGTAGTATTTACCCGGCACCACCTCCTGGGTGATCTCACGCGGCACACCGTGTGCGCCGCCGGTCAGAACATCACAAATGCTCGGCCCTTTACCGCCTTTATTCCAGCCGCCTTCCACCTGGTGAGCGGCAACGGCACCACCCCATAAAAAATCTTTTGGTAAGGTTAATTTTTTCATCGCTGCTATTCTCAATAAATGGCTTACTGGCATCGAGTCTAGCAAAGCGGAATTAAATGTCACGATATAACAATTTGCACTCAATGTGATTTGTTACATCAAAAAAACAGGATGTTTTATTCTGTCAGTTTCTTCGCCAGTTTACGGCCGAGAGATTCCAGAATATAGATGACGGGAATTTGCGTGGTAATATCGTAAACGCCCGCAATACGCGTCTGGGGGACATGCCAGGAGAGATTAAAGTCCGCCAGTTTTGCCAGACGCGAGTGCTCGTGGCTGGTAATGGAGAGCACCTTACAGTGGTGCAGGCTGAACTGGCTGGCGAAGCGCAGGATCTCTTCGGTCTCACCTGAGACGGAAAGGACAATGGCAAGTGCATTTTTCGCCATATCATTGGTCACCGGGAAATAAGGGTCGTCGATATGGTTGCTGAATTTTCCAATATTTGAGAAGAAGCGTGCGCCATATTTCGCCAGCGATCCAGATGTACCAGCACCGACAAATATAATTCGCTCTGAAGATAAAATAATATCGACTGCATTATCCAGTAACGCATCGAACTCTTCGTTATTCACGCTCTTAAAAAAGCTGATAATTTCGCTGGCACCGAAATTCGCCTGTTGGGGCTCATTTTGCTCTAAATAGAGCTTAAAGCGCACGCGAAACTCCGAATAGCCTTCGCAGTTGAGTTTGCGGCAAAAGCGCAGGATCGTGGTGGTGGAGACCCCCGCCGCATCCGCCAGTTCGCGGATGGTCATGTACATCACTTTGTCACGGTTTTTAATGACATAGTTATAGACCATCATCTCAAGGTTATTGAGACTGGCAATGACGGAGTGGGTGAACATACTCACAATGGCATAACTCTCATTCAGACCTTATCTCCCCATCATAACATGCAGCCAGACGGCAGGATCCATTTTTATGCCTTTGATTCATAATGATTAAATTTTTATGTGAACAAATGTTAGGTGAAAAATTTATTTATGTCTATGATTTTTAGGTAGAAATTCTGAAATGAAATTATTTTAGCTAACAGGTGTTCACTGGAATCATTCTCAGTTAGCATAGTGATGCGATGAATAATCATCTTTTGTTTTCCCGGAGTTTTGTATGGTGAGTAGACCATTAATCGCACAGGGATATTCGCTGGCTGAGGAGATAGCCAACAGCATCAGCCACGGCATTGGCCTGGTGTTTGGGATTGTCGGTTTAGTGTTATTACTGGTACAGGCGGTGGATACCAACGCCAGCGCGATGGCCATTACCAGCTACAGCCTGTATGGCGGGAGCATGATCCTGCTGTTCCTGGCCTCGACGCTGTATCACGCGATCCCGCATCAGCGGGCCAAGATGTGGCTTAAGAAATTTGACCACTGCGCTATCTATCTTCTTATTGCAGGTACCTATACGCCGTTTCTGCTGGTGGGGCTCAACTCACCGCTGTCGCGCGGCCTGATGATTGTTATCTGGAGCCTGGCGCTGCTGGGGATCCTGTTTAAGCTGACCATCGCGCACCGCTTCAAGGTGCTGTCGCTGGTGACTTATCTGACGATGGGCTGGCTGTCGCTGATTGTGGTGTATCAGCTGGCCGTCAAACTGGCGGTAGGAGGCGTGACCCTTCTGGCCTTAGGTGGCGTGGTGTACTCGCTCGGTGTGATTTTCTACGTCTGCAAGCGTATCCCCTACAACCATGCCATCTGGCACGGCTTTGTGCTGGGGGGCAGCGTGTGCCATTTTCTGGCGATTTATTTGTATGTGGGGCAGGTATAGTTTTTTGTCGGGTGGCGGCTTCGCCTTACCCGACCTACGGGATCTGTAGGCCCGGTAAGCGCAGCGCCACCGGGCGATACAGCATCACTCTTCCAGAGAATACGGCAGCGGCTCAATGCTCAGCGTATTCGCGTCGTCACGCACGCGGAACACGCTGTCGGCTTCCATGTCGTTATTCATCACCGCCTGCACCAGAAGACGTCCATCATCCAGCTGTACGGCGGCTAACACGGTGCCGGTACGGCGCCAGTTATCACCCATCTTCAGCTCGAGATCTTCACCGGCTTCCGGTACGCGGCTGGCGTGACCTGCCAGCGTCCACAGCGCACGTTTGTTTGCCCCGCGGAATTTAGCCCGCGCGACCATCTCCTGGCCGGTGTAACAGCCTTTTTTAAAGCTGATGCCGCCCAGCGCCTGCAGGTTGGTGGCCTGAGGAATAAACTGCGCGCTGTTGGCCGCGTCAATGACCGGCAGGCCCGCTTCGATATTCAGCGCCAGCCACTGCTGGCTGTTGTTGAGCTGTGCTTCGCCGCGCAGCGCCTCGGTTACGCGCTCGGCCGTTGCGGCATCCGTGACTAACAGGAAACGCTCCGCCGGGTGTTCAAACCACAGAATGGACGTCGCGCCTTCGCTGACCACCTGCTTTTCTGCATCCGGCAGTTCACTAAACAGGTTTTTCAGCGCCGCACGTGCCTGGAAGCCGGCCACGCCCAGCAGGACATGTTCGTCGTCCGGGGCGATAGTGACTTTGGAAAAGACGGCGTACTTTTTCAGCTCTTTGAGCTGTGCGTCACGCAGGCTGCGACGCTCAATAAAGGCAAAGCCGTCCTGACGGCGGAACAGACGCAGATTGCTCCACATCTTGCCTTTTGGGTCGCAGTGCGCCGCCAGCAGGTGCTGGTGTTCGGTCATCTGGCTGACGTCGGCTGTCACCTGGCCCTGCAGGTATTTTTCGGCGTCGGCACCGGTGAGGGTTGCCAGCGCCCAGTCATCAAGAGAAATAAGCGTCAGCGGCAGACGCGCAGAGGCGGCGGGCTGGCGAGGAGAAAATGGTGTAAATGCCATAACGATATCCTGAATTGCTTAACGCTTTGATAATGCCTAATGGTAAAAGAGCCTGCAGGCAATGCAAGCGCTTTCAACAGGCCATTTGTGCCTTAAACCGCTTATGCGTAGCGCCACGCAAAATAGTGTAATCCGCTGTCTTCGTAGGGTTTATTCTGGAAGCTGACTCGTTGATCGCAATATTCCAGTAAAGAAACGGTCAAAAACACGTTACACTAACGAGTGTCCCCGTAGAGAAATAAAGAACACTGAACGGGGCGCCGACTGTGCCAAACGTAATGCAGGAAACTGAACATGGATATTAACAACAAGGCCCGTATCCACTGGGCGTGTCGTCGCGGCATGCGTGAGCTTGATATTTCCATCATGCCTTTCTTTGAATATGAGTATGACAGCTTAAGCGATGAGGATAAGCATCTGTTTGTTCGCCTGCTTGAGTCTGACGATCCGGATTTATTCAACTGGCTGATGAACCACGGCAAACCCGCCGACACCGAGTTGCAACGGATGGTGCAATTAATTCAAACACGGAATCGGGAACGTGGTCCTGTGGCAATCTGATCTTCGCGTCTCATGGCGCTCGCAGTGGATGTCGTTATTGCTCCACGGCCTGGTTGCGGCCATTGTGCTGCTGATGCCATGGCCGCTGAGCTACACGCCGCTGTGGCTGCTGCTACTGTCGTTTGTCGTATTTGACAGCGTACGCAGCCAGCGCCGCATCAATGCCCGTCAGGGAGAGATCAAATTACTGATGGATTCCCGCCTGCGCTGGCAGGGAACAGAGTGGGATATCCTCGGTATGCCCTGGATGCTCAATACCGGCATGATGTTACGGTTACGCAAGGTAGAAGGCGGACGTTGCCAGCATCTGTGGCTGGCCGCTGACAGTATGGATGCGGCAGAGTGGCGAGACCTGCGCCGTATGCTGTTGCAACAAACGACGCAGGGGTAATGCACGTTAGCTAAACTTTTCCGCCATTTCACCCAGAATCTGCTCGCACCAGGTTTGCAGGCGTTCATCGCTGAGATCGTACTGGTTGGTTTCATCCAGCGCGAGCCCGACAAACAGTTCGCCGTCGGCAATAATCGGTTTTTTACTGGTGAACTCGTAACCTTCGGTTGGCCAGTAGCCGATAAACGACACCCCTTTCGGCGCCAGCTTATCATGCAGCATGCCCAGGGCATCCAGGAACCACTCCCCGTAACCCAGCTGATCCCCCATGCCGTACATGGCAACGATTTTGCCGTCAAGATTGACTGAATCGAGCTGATCCCAGATGGCTTCCCAGTCCTCCTGTATTTCACCGAAATCCCAGGTTGGGATGCCGAGGATCAGCACATCGTACTGTTCCATCAGCGCGACCGCGTCATCTTTCAGGTTATGCAACGTCACCAGTTCCGGGCCAATGATGTCGCGAATTTTTTCTGCCGCCATTTCGGTGTAGCAGGTGCTGGAACCATAGAACAGACCAATATTCATCGCGTAACTATCTCAATTCTTGCGTTGACTTTGCGCGTAGTGTACCAGAAACCGGTCACAATCAGGCATAATGGCCTGACTGCAGAATCAAAGGGGCTGACGTGGAAAAGGATCTCGCACTGATCGAACAGTTTCTCGATGCACTGTGGCTGGAGAAAAATCTAGCCGAGAATACCCTCAGTGCCTACCGTCGCGATCTCACCATGCTGGTGGAGTGGCTGGCGCACCGGGGGTTATCCCTTGCGAGCGCGCAAAGTGACGACCTGCAGGCGCTGCTCGGGGAACGTATCGCGGGGGGCTACAAAGCCACCAGTTCCGCACGTTTGCTCAGCGCTATGCGTCGGCTGTTCCAGCACCTTTACCGGGAGAAGATCCGCGAAGACGATCCCAGTGCGTTGCTGGCATCGCCGAAACTCCCGCAGCGGCTGCCGAAAGATCTCAGCGAAGCACAAGTTGAGAGATTATTACAGTCACCGGCAGTTGACCTGCCGCTGGAGTTACGCGATAAAGCCATGCTTGAGCTATTGTATGCTACCGGCTTGCGCGTTTCGGAACTGGTTGGCCTGACGATGAGCGATATCAGCCTGCGTCAGGGCGTGGTGCGCGTGATAGGTAAAGGTAACAAGGAACGGCTGGTACCGCTGGGTGAAGAGGCGGTGTACTGGCTGGAAACGTACCTGGAGCACGGCCGTCCGTGGTTGCTCAACGGTGCGTCTATCGACGTCCTGTTCCCGAGCCAGCGCGCCCAGCAGATGACGCGGCAAACGTTCTGGCATCGCATCAAGCATTACGCCACACTGGCGGGTATCGACAGTGAAAAGCTGTCGCCGCACGTATTGCGTCACGCCTTTGCGACGCATCTGCTGAACCATGGCGCCGATCTGCGCGTGGTGCAGATGCTGCTGGGACACAGCGATCTTTCCACGACGCAAATTTACACCCATGTCGCGACGGAACGCCTGCGGCAGCTACACCAACAGCACCACCCTCGAGCGTGAGTGCCGACGAATTGTAACAGGATCAACTATGAAAAAGTCTTTCGCGCTGTTCACCCTGCTGGCAGCCTCATTTACCGGTTTCGCCCATGCGGATGACGCCGCCATTAAACAGTCGCTGGCGAAGCTTGGCGTCACCAGTAGCGATATTCAGCCAGCCCCGGTTGCCGGCCTGAAAACGGTGCTGACCAACAGCGGTGTGCTGTACGTCACCGAAGACGGCAAACATATGATTCAGGGCCCGCTGTACGATGTGAGCGGCGCGCAGCCGGTCAACGTCACCAACCAGCTGCTGATGAAAAACCTGAACGCGCTCGAAAAAGAGATGATCGTCTATAAAGCGGCGCAGGAAAAACACGTTATTACCGTCTTCACCGACATCACCTGCGGCTACTGCCACAAGCTGCATGAAGAGATGAAAGACTACAACGCGCTGGGCATTACCGTGCGTTACCTGGCTTTCCCGCGTGCAGGCGTGCAGAGCCAGCCGGAGAAGGACATGAAGGCTATCTGGTGTGCGAAAGACCGCAACAAAGCGTTTGATGATGCGATGAGCGGGAAAGAGATTAAGCCAGCGTCCTGCGACATCGACATTGCTAACCACTACGCGCTGGGTGTGCAGTTTGGCGTGAACGGTACGCCTGCGATTGTGCTGAGCAACGGTTACGTTGTTCCCGGTTATCAGGGACCGAAAGAGATGAAAGAATTCCTCGACGCCCACCAGAAACAGTTTGGTGGTAAATAATCCGCGTGAAAGCCCCCATAAAATTGCGCCGCCGCGAGGCGGTTGAACCGGTTGATTTGCCAGACGATCTCTCACCGCTGCTGAAGCGCCTCTATGCCAGCCGCGGCGTGCGCCGCGCTGAGGATCTTGAACGCAGCGTGAAAGGAATGCTGCCCTGGCAGCAACTGAACGGTATCGAAAAAGCGACCGAGATGCTCTACGACGCGCTGCGCGAAGGCACGCGCATTGTGGTGGTAGGGGATTTCGATGCCGACGGCGCAACCAGCACCGCGCTGAGCGTACTCAGCCTGCGCGCGCTGGGCTGCGATAACGTTACCTATCTGGTGCCGAACCGTTTTGAAGACGGCTATGGCCTCAGCCCGGAAGTGGTCGATCAGGCCCACGCCCGCGGTGCGCAGATGATCATGACCGTGGATAACGGCATCTCCTCCCATGCGGGGGTCGATCATGCCCATCAGCTGGGGATCCCGGTGCTGGTCACCGATCACCACCTGCCGGGCGAAACGCTGCCTGCGGCGGAAGCGATCGTTAACCCAAACCTGCGCGACTGTGAATTTCCCTCTAAATCTCTCGCGGGCGTAGGCGTGGCGTTTTATCTGATGCTGGCGCTGCGCACGCTGCTGCGTGATAAAGGCTGGTTTGAATCCCGCGGGATTGCCGTACCGAACCTGGCCGAATACCTCGACCTGGTGGCGCTGGGTACCGTTGCGGACGTGGTCCCGCTCGATACCAATAACCGTATCCTGACCTGGCAGGGCTTAAGCCGCATCCGGGCAGGTAAATGCCGTCCGGGGATCAAGGCGCTGCTGGAGATAGCCAACCGCGACCCGCTCAAGCTGGCGGCAAGCGATCTCGGCTTTGCCCTCGGGCCGCGCCTGAACGCTGCCGGAAGGCTGGACGATATGTCCGTCGGGGTTGCGTTGCTGCTGTGCGATAACATCGGTGAAGCGCGCTTGCTGGCCAACGAGCTGGACGCCCTGAACCAGACCCGTAAAGAGATTGAGCAGGGGATGCAGGCCGAAGCGCTGACCCTGTGTGAAAAGCTCGAGCGCAGCGGCGATACGTTGCCGGGCGGCCTGGCGATGTACCATCCCGAGTGGCATCAGGGCGTGGTGGGCATTCTGGCGTCACGCATTAAAGAGCGTTTCCACCGTCCGGTGATAGCCTTTGCCCCTGCGGGCGACGGCACGCTGAAAGGCTCCGGCCGCTCGATTCAGGGTCTGCACATGCGCGACGCGCTGGAGCGGCTCGATACGCTCTACCCGGGTCTGATGATCAAGTTCGGCGGCCATGCGATGGCGGCGGGTTTGTCCCTTGAAGAGGCAAAGTTCGACGAGTTTCAGCGTCTGTTTGGTGAGCTGGTCACCGACTGGATTGACCCGGCCCTGTTGCAGGGAGAAGTGGTGTCCGATGGCGAGCTCTCTCCGCTGGAGATGACGATGGAGGTGGCGCAAATGCTCCGCGATGCGGGGCCCTGGGGGCAGATGTTCCCGGAACCGTTGTTCGACGGTCGTTTCCGTCTGCTGCAGCAGCGTATCGTCGGCGAGCGTCATCTTAAAGTGATGGTTGAACCGGTCGGCGGCGGGCCGCTGCTGGACGGCATTGCCTTCAACGTGGACACGTCGATATGGCCGGATAACGGCGTGCGCGAGGTTGAACTGGCGTACAAACTGGATATCAACGAGTTTCGTGGTAACCGCTCCCTTCAGATCATCATCGACAATATCTGGCCAATTTAGCGGCAGTAATCTCTATAAAAAAGGGCGTGGATTCGGTACAATCCCGCTCTTATCACCGCATTTTGACTAGTCCATAAAAGAAAACAGACCATGTTTGAAATTAATCCGGTAAAAAACCGTATTCAGGACCTCACGGAGCGCTCTGACGTTCTTAGGGGGTATCTTTGACTACGATGCCAAGAAAGAGCGTCTTGAAGAAGTAAACGCCGAGCTGGAACAGCCGGACGTCTGGAACGAACCTGAACGCGCACAGGCGCTGGGTAAAGAGCGTTCCTCTCTCGAAGCTATCGTAGATACGCTGGATCAAATGGCTCAGGGGCTGGAAGATGTTTCCGGTTTGCTGGAGCTGGCTGTAGAAGCCGACGACGAAGAAACCTTTAACGAAGCCGTGGCAGAACTCGACGTGCTGGAAGAGAAGCTGGCGCAGCTTGAATTCCGTCGTATGTTCTCCGGCGAATACGACAGCGCTGACTGCTATCTCGATATTCAGGCAGGTTCTGGCGGTACCGAGGCGCAGGACTGGGCCAGCATGCTGATGCGTATGTATCTGCGCTGGGCTGAAGCGCGCGGTTTCAAAACCGAAATTATCGAAGAGTCTGAAGGTGAAGTGGCTGGTATTAAGTCCGTCACCATCAAGATCATTGGCGACTACGCCTACGGCTGGCTGCGTACCGAAACCGGCGTGCACCGTCTGGTGCGTAAGAGCCCGTTCGACTCCGGTGGCCGTCGTCATACCTCCTTCAGTTCCGCGTTTGTTTACCCGGAAGTGGATGAAGACATCGATATCGAAATCAACCCGGCGGACCTGCGTATCGACGTTTACCGCGCATCCGGCGCGGGCGGACAGCACGTTAACCGTACGGAATCTGCGGTACGTATTACCCACATTCCAACCGGGCTGGTCACGCAATGCCAGAACGACCGTTCCCAGCATAAGAACAAAGACCAGGCCATGAAGCAGATGAAAGCGAAGCTTTATGAGCTGGAGATGCAGAAGAAAAATGCTGAGAAACAGGCGATGGAAGATAACAAGTCTGACATCGGCTGGGGCAGCCAGATCCGTTCTTACGTCCTTGATGACTCCCGCATCAAAGACCTGCGTACCGGGGTTGAAACCCGCAACACGCAGGCGGTGCTGGACGGCAGCCTGGACCAATTTATCGAAGCAAGTTTGAAAGCAGGGTTATGAGGAACCAACATGTCTGAACAACAAGCACAGGGCGCTGACGCGGTAGTCGATCTTAACAACGAACTGAAAACCCGCCGCGAGAAGCTGGCAGCGCTGCGTGAGCAGGGCGTGCCGTTCCCGAACGATTTTCGTCGTGACCATACCTCAGACCAACTGCACGCTGACTTCGACGCGAAAGAGAACGAAGAGCTGGAAGCGCTGAACGTTGAAGTGGCCGTTGCAGGCCGCATGATGACCCGTCGTATCATGGGTAAAGCCTCCTTCGTGACTCTGCAGGACGTTGGCGGCCGCATTCAGCTGTACGTGTCCCGTGACGATCTGCCGGAAGGCATCTACAACGAGCAGTTCAAGAAGTGGGACCTGGGCGATATCCTGGGCGCGAAAGGTAAACTGTTCAAAACCAAGACCGGTGAACTGTCTATCCACTGCACCGAGCTGCGTCTGTTGACCAAAGCCCTGCGCCCGCTGCCGGACAAATTCCACGGCCTGCAGGATCAGGAAGCGCGCTATCGTCAGCGCTACCTGGATCTCATCTCTAACGATGAATCCCGTAAGACCTTCAAAATTCGCTCCCAGATCATGGCCGGTATTCGCCAGTTCATGGTTAACCGCGACTTTATGGAAGTGGAAACCCCGATGATGCAGGTGATCCCAGGCGGCGCGTCTGCGCGTCCGTTCATCACCCATCACAATGCCCTGGACCTGGACATGTACCTGCGTATTGCGCCGGAACTGTATCTGAAGCGTCTGGTGGTGGGTGGTTTCGATCGCGTGTTCGAAATCAACCGTAACTTCCGTAACGAAGGTATCTCCGTTCGTCATAACCCAGAGTTCACTATGATGGAACTCTATATGGCGTATGCGGATTACAAAGACCTGATCGAGCTCACCGAATCCCTGTTCCGTACGCTGGCGCAGGATATTCTGGGCACCACCCAGGTCCCTTACGGTGAAGAAGTCTTCGACTTCGGCAAGCCGTTCGAAAAACTGACCATGCGCGAAGCGATCAAGAAATACCGTCCGGAAACCAACATGGCGGATCTGGATAACTTCGATTCTGCAAAAGCGATCGCCGAAAGCATCGGCATCAAGGTTGAGAAGAGCTGGGGTCTGGGTCGTATCGTGACCGAGATCTTCGAAGAAGTGGCCGAAGCGCACCTGATTCAGCCGACCTTCATCACCGAGTACCCGGCTGAAGTTTCTCCGCTGGCGCGTCGTAATGACCAGAACCCGGAGATCACTGACCGCTTTGAATTCTTCATCGGCGGCCGTGAAATCGGCAACGGCTTTAGCGAGCTGAACGATGCGGAAGATCAGGCTCAGCGCTTCCAGGACCAGGTGGATGCGAAAGCGGCAGGCGACGACGAAGCGATGTTCTTCGACGAAGACTACGTGACCGCGCTGGAGCACGGTCTGCCACCAACGGCGGGTCTGGGGATTGGTATCGACCGCATGGTGATGCTGTTCACCAACAGCCACACCATCCGTGACGTGATCCTGTTCCCGGCGATGCGCCCGGTGAAATAAGTCGAAACGACGTAAAAAAAGCCCCGAAAGGGGCTTTTTTATTGCGCGGCGAACGCTCTAAGGGCGTCTCGTGCGGCCGTCGCTTCCAGCACCATCCACGGGCTAAAGCTCCAGGGCGCGGCATCGAGGGCGTGGAATAACGACTCCAGCGTAACCCATTCGAACGCCATCACTTCATCGTGATTAATCCGCAGCTCGCTGGTGATGCGTGCTGCGAATACCGGGCAAATCTCGTTTTCAACGATCCCGGAAGGATCGGTTTCGCGGTAACGAAACTCGGACGCCACGGGGGTAATATCGGTAATTTCAGCGCCGATCTCATAGCGGCAGCGTCGGATAATGGCCTCTTGCGTCTCTTCACCCGATTGCGGATGCCCGCAGACGGAGTTCGTCCAGACGCCCGGCCAGGCTTTTTTGCTTAACGCGCGCCGGGTTACCAGACATTCACCGTTGTCGTTAAACAACCAGGAGGAGAACGCCAGATGCAGAGGGGTTTGGGTCGTGTGCGCGGCGTACTTTTCCTGAGTGCCAATCACCTTTCCCTGGTCGTTTACCAAAATAACGTGTTCTTGAATACTCATTCCTGCTCCAGTGCCAACGATGCGGATGGTTCTGCACCATCAGCAGAGCAGCATTATACGGCATTCTTATACGAACGGTTTGTCTCCAGGAGCGGAAAAGGGCTGACCCTTCTCTCTTCAGGCTGGTATTATAGAGCGCCATTCACGCTGACCGAGGATCTGTTTTGTTTGCAGGAAGCCTGATGAGAAAACCCATCACCGCCATTTTTTGTCTGACGCTGACGCTATTACTGGCAGGCTGTTCAGGAAGCAAATCATCGGATATGGGCAGCTATACCGGTTCGGTCTATACCGTTAAGCGCGGGGATACGCTGTATCGCATTTCGCGTGCGACCGGGACCAGCGTGAAGGATCTGGCACGGCTCAATAATCTCTCTCCGCCTTACACTATCGAGGTGGGGCAGAAGCTGAAGGTTTCCGGCGGTTCGTCCGCAGGCAAAAAATCCTCCTCGAAGGGCAAAACCGCGAAAGTGACGCCGTCTTACGCGGTGCCGCAGTCTTCCTGGCCGCCGGTCGGTCAACGCTGCTGGATCTGGCCGGCCAGCGGTAAAGTGGTGTTGCCGTACTCCCTTTCTGAAGGTGGCAACAAAGGTATTGATATCGCTGCCGCACGCGGTACGCCGGTTTATGCTTCCGGTGCCGGGAAGGTGGTTTACGTCGGTAACCAGCTGCGCGGCTACGGTAACCTGATCATGATTAAGCATGGCGAAGACTACATAACGGCCTATGCGCACAACGACACGATGCTGGTCAACAACGGACAGAACGTGAAGGCAGGGCAGAAGATCGCCACGATGGGCAGCACAGGCACGGACACGGTGAAGCTGCATTTCCAGATCCGCTATAAGGCGACGGCCATCGATCCGCAGCGTTATCTTCCTGCGCCCGGCGGCAAACCGAAGTGCTAAGTGATTATTTAATCGCCGGTTAGTGGTGAAGAGGCTTGTATGAAGAAGCGTAAGGTCTATAATGCCTTACGCACCTCAAAGCGGGCGTAGTTCAATGGTAGAACGAGAGCTTCCCAAGCTCTATACGAGGGTTCGATTCCCTTCGCCCGCTCCAGCCCTTTAAAAGCCTTGTAACTCATTGAGTTAGCTCTAAGGCGATGTGACCAAAGTACCGCTATTTACCCTGAAAGTTGTCGCGATTTGTTGAACGGTGAACAGGGAGTTTAGTAAAGCGCTGGCGGTCGTTCCACTGGTCATACCGCGATAGCCCAACATGAACTGAAAGCCGCACATCCGGCATGATTCCCTGAAACTTACAGCGAGGCACATTTTGCCCGATGCTCCCTTATGCCACCCGTCGAGATGACGTTGCAGGGAATAAACAGTTTTATGGTGATTTCGTACCTGCGAACGATATGCTGGCTCTGTCTCCGTCTGGCTCACGGTTCCTTAGCGATACACGAGCGCCCTGATAAACCCCTCTGTCTGACATAACCCTGATGATGTCGCTGCGTTCCGCTTGATGTTGTATCACCAATCGGGCATTAAGCTTGCTTTTCCTACCGTCTGGACTGGCTTAAAAATAGGCTATAACATTGGCAACATAGATCTTTCAAGGAGATGGAAGGATGAGCACCAGAGCGGAGATAAAGGATGGGGCGCAGTTTGACGTTTTGCGCAGGAGGATCATTTATACTGAGGTGCTTGGCTGGGTTGACATGGGGCATGCTCGGGGCAGGATATGCACTTTGTGAAATTCAATTCACAATTCGGCGTAGGCAAGTTCTCCCGCTGGGAGATTAAACGTGGCCGGAGTACCGAGGATATTAACAGAATCATGCTGGCGATGATGATGAATACAGCTGCTTGATTTGAAGGCTTGCAAAGCCTGCGAGCTTTCTCTTGGTACACTGATAGTGGCTTTAGTGGTGAAGACTTGGTTTCTGATCTGTTCGGATTCCATCGAGCTATTATGCCGGGACGGTACGGCTACCGCCTTAAACCCGTCAGTTATGATGCCGCTGTTCGTCGCTGGGATCATTACGGTGCTATTGGTTCCCATAAAAATCATGGTTTCCGTCCGATTCTATTCCCTGACCCTGACGATCCGTGTGTGCGTCACCAGCCGTATACGGTGAACCTGCCGCATTTTATGACATGGCTGAGGCCGTGGGACGATTTTACCTCTGGTATTGTCAAAGTTATTACAGACAATGGAATGTCACTTGGTTACACAAAGGTGAAGTGATGATTCGTAAATTATTTAAATGGAGCGTCTTGGTATTAATTACGGTTGTTATCCTTTGCTGGTTATTTGTCTATTTTATTGCATCCGGTATCAATGAAGCGACCACATACACTGAAAATGATTTTTTCAATTATCACTCCCTGACTGATAAAGATATTGAAAAGGCTCCGCGTATATCGAACGATTATTACTTTGAATCGCACCCCGGCGATGGATACTCCCCTTCAAACACGATCATTTTTAGGGGGGTAACTGGTGTTGAGCCGTTGAGGGCTTATTTGACTAAGTTGGGCTATACCAGACAGAGAGGCGGATCGAGGGAGGCGGAGATATGGACGAAGCCTGAACAGATGAATAGTGATCTCTTTTACCTGCGCTATGATGCTGCTACTAGTGAAGCAGAACTAACAAAGGAACTGAATAACTGAATGTCCGCTATTGGTTGAACCGACCCGGCAGGGGGATGGTGACCAGCCGTAAGCTCTGAATCTTTTTATGCTTGTTACATGGCCTGTCTGGCGCTTTCCGAAGCCCCGCCACAAGCTGCTCTCCGGAGGGGCGCATGGAGTAATGCGGTTGTACTGGGTATGTGCGCACACCCCTCTACAAGCCGCATTATACCGTTAGCCTATAGCTGAATCCCCGGCTTGAAAAATTGCACGCTTATGGTTGCGCCTCCCTCAACGATTAAGGCTTCAACTTCCCCCGTGCGCCTCTCCCAGCCGAAGGCTGGGCGGGCTGTATATCGATTTGCCTTCCTCTGTGGCGTTTATGACCCTGTTTCGCGTTCTGACCGTGAGGGTGTGGATTAGGGTTAATCTTCTCTTTAAACGCTAAATCACTCCTGAATCTCCACTGTTAAAGCACTTTGCGTTGATGCCTGGCGCTTCTCTTGGCTGTCGTTATTGTTTTGGCTTTGGTGTCATCAATCGACCATTTTCCGGCATCTTCCTATCCCATACTTTCACACTGATGGAAAATTAGCCTTGGCTTTTCTGGCAGGCCATCCTAAGTTGACATCGTTTTCTGGCAGGGGCCGGATGAGGATATGACTATGGCGATTTTTGGCTACGGGCGTGTTTCGACATCGCAGCAGGATACTGAGAACCAGTGTTTGGAACTTGAAAAAGCAGGATGGACGTTTGACTTTTGGTTTGCTGATATTCTTAGCGGGAAGGTTCCTGCAATGCAACGCAAAGCATTTTCTGAAATGCTCAGCAAAATCCGCGATGGTGAAACATTGATAGTTGCAAAACTAGACCGTCTGGGACGTTATGCGATTGACAGTTCTGCAAACTGTCAAGGCGCTGGCTGAGCGCAATATTAAAGTAATTGTCCACCAACTTGGCACAACTGAGCTCACTTCCGCTGCGGGTAAGCTCCTATTGTCAATGCTGGCAGCGGTAGCAGAAATGGAGCGCGATCTTTTAATTGAACGCACTCAGGCGGGGCTCTCACGAGCAAAAGCCGAAGGCAAGAAGTTAGGTAGGCCGTCGAAAATCGCCCCTGAAGCACATAGGGCTATTATTGAGAAAAAAATAATGGAATCAGTATTAGCGCTTTAGCTCGGGAATATAGCGTATCCAGAGCGACTATAGCCGCATTAGTAGACTGATAGCAATTTAGTTAGTTTTGAAAATTATCAAAGGCAAGAAGATTAATCTTGAAGAGTAAAAGCCCCCGATTGAGGGCTAAATTAAAAACTAATAATGGATGTTCGCGATGAAGTCAGGAAGTAGTTCTTTAAAATCATCTCGATACATATCCATATCACTCTGGAAACGAGAAATTATCTCTGATATTTCTTTGCTTTTGGATAACCTTCCTGCTGTTGCTGGTTCCAGTATCGCAGATCTAGTTAATACTCTTTTGATTACAGGGATCCATTGTGTTCTTGCACTTTCTCTGTTGACACCCTCTTTAAAGGATATTGTGTATTTATTTGGGATGGCAGAACCTAGTATTATTTCCAATATGCTGGCTATAGCATGAATCAACAATAATGATACCCCTGGTTGAGTTAATAACTTATGTTTGATGGTATCTATTTCCGGAAGTTGATTATGTCTGAATTGTTCGTTGAAATCAGACTTTATCTGGCTTATTGCTTCATTTAATGAATAAACAAAGATAATATGGCCTGCTGTAATTGTATCATCAAAAGCTTTTTTATAGAGGTCTTCATCATCCCAAATGTCTTTTTTCCGATGATATGCGCTTGTTGGATGAGCATGAAAAGCTATCAGGATTTGTGCAACTGTGTCTGTTGGTAATAAGATTCTTTTTTGGGCAGGTGTTAATACTTGGCGAAGGCCACCAGTGTATAAAGCTTCTTTATTTTTCTCGAAGTCCTTTCTTAACCTTTTTTGTATGGAATCACTGGAGCGAAAGTCTGATCGCAAGACCTTATTTTGCGAATTGTTTGCAAGCGTTATTTCATTGATTAACTCTGGATTGCTTACTTTTATAAATCTAATCGCAATTCTTAGTGCATCATCTGGTTCTTTCCCTAAATTTGAGATGCTGCCGGTGGTTTGGGCTCCATTAACAATTGAAATACCTGTAACACTTTTAATTTGACCGAGAGTTTTGGATTCATCGATGAAATCCATTTCAAAATCATGGACTAATGCAGTGATGCCGTTGTTAAATACAAAGAAATTCCCTGGGTGTGCTATGGCGGTGTTTTGTATTTCGTTGTTAATTGAAAGGTCTTTTTTATTACTGCCTAAATAAGATCTCACATTGGCGCTGAATAATTTATCTTCACCATAACTATTATATAGCTCTTTAATAAACTTCCCAGGCACTAGTGTAGAAAATGAGGCCCAGTTCTCATTTGAATTTTGATAGAAGCCATGCATTCCGGTTAATGATATTTTATCTGATATCAAAATCGGACTGTGTTGAGAATTATATAATTCGTCAAGCGAATTCAAGCCCATTTGCTTGGAACTTACTCTCATATTATCAATGTGATAAATTGATTTTAATTTATCCATAATCGAGCGGCCAATCGAATGGAGAGGTTTTTCGCACTCTGCTGTCTCAGGGCAGTTATGAACGAACCATACATTTATCTTATCAATTTCATTGTTCCGTAATGCATCCCTTGCATCTTTTACCTGCTCCCTTATCCTAAGAGGTATATTATCTATGTCGGCAGAAAGTAAAGCAGTTTCTGCATAAGCGGTTTCTTGAGCTTTAGATGGCTTCGCTCCTTGAGGTCGGAATAACGTAGATTGATAAGATTGTATTAGATATATTTGTTTGCTTTCCCTATCTGTCATTAATATATCTATGTTTTCATCATCCCCACCTTCAGTTATTATGTCAGGAGCTATTAAATCAATACTGTCAATATTGTCATGTAACTCTATCGCATATAATGCGCAGTTTAGGTTTCCGTATTTTTCAAGATCTTTCCTTTGTTGTAACGCTGACCAGAAAGAACTATCTGCAAGCTGTGTGTATGTCATGATAAAACCCTTTCTATTGATATATATAGTTCATCTCATTAAATCTTAATATCATTATCTTAATGTTTTGTAGGCCATGTAATGTATATAAAACACTTAACAACCTATGATATACCTTAGTTTATTAGAACATAGTCTTCAAATCTTGGTCAACCAAACAGTTGAACATTATTACCTACCATTAAACATAGGAAAGTAACTAAATGAGTAAATTTGCTGATCGAAGTAACATATAAATAATACCTAAGTAAGTGCTACTGCATAGTTTAGGAGGCTAAGCTCTATCCTGAGCCTACTCCTACCGAACATAAATCACGCTGTCATCCCTCGAGTTTAGCTAGAAAAATCCATAAGTCAGACACTTGCTGAGTATTGCATCTAGGTTACTTTGGATGGAATGGAGCGTAGTCATGTCTAAACCTAATACAAAGCCGAGAATCATAAATTATTCATGCAGTTAGTGTAAATGAATGACGATAAATCTTGGGCGTTCTGTTTAGGGTGTTCATATACATAATCAACGAAACTTTTGTAGAGCGTAATCATCTGGGGAGTGACTTCTGACTTGCCATTCATATTATCGAGGCGCTGATAATACTCCCCTTTGGCCATTCCACTATTTCGGCCTTCAGTTACG
This sequence comes from Enterobacter sp. HSTU-ASh6, assembly GCF_026319105.1. Classification (NCBI taxonomy): domain Bacteria; kingdom Pseudomonadati; phylum Pseudomonadota; class Gammaproteobacteria; order Enterobacterales; family Enterobacteriaceae; genus Enterobacter; species Enterobacter sp. HSTU-ASh6. The sequence continues at coordinate 60,324 of NZ_WSPD01000004.1, forward strand.
TTTGCAGTAAATTGAGCCATACCTATGCACATTTGATCTTTATGATTTTTCGTTTTATCCGGATGGAGAGCGCCTTCCAGCACTTTGTCACCGCTAATGGCATGTTCCGCCCACATTGAATTATTGGCTATGAACTTTTTAGATCCGGTGGCAATACCGTATTCAACGCGGATTCCATTGTCGTGATAACTGCCTCCTGCATCTTTTGTCGCTAGCTTTAAAGAGATACGGCAACCGGGGAGCGTTTTGTGTTCTTGCACCGAGATAATAACGGTGTCCGTATCGCAATCAGCAAAGCTGTATTCGGGATTAACGTAGGTGTTCGTTTTAAGTAGTAACCCGGTTAAGCCGTTTTTATAGTCTTTTGCCGGTAGGGTTTTAAAGGCGTTACGGTCGCCATTCTTAATCGCTTCCCGAAAGTGATCCATACCGATGCGCGTCGCCAGTTGATCGATGCTTTCTGCTGCATAAGATGAAGATGACGCAGCGATTAACATAATGGTCAGCACAGACTTGGCTGAAAAACCGGGCTTACTAAGCCGTGTTTTTGACATGTTGTTATCCCTCAGAATCCACCCCAGCGGTGATTTTAACCGCATAATAACGCATTGATTCAAAATGTCATTATTGGTGCGTGGCTCTTTAGTGGACATCTGCGCAAATTCAGGGCATGAACATGACCCTGAGAAAACTGTTTGGACAACGAGTAAAAGAGTTGCGCATTGCCACCGGAATGAGCCAAGAAGCCTTTGCCGATCGGTGTGGGTTTGCTCGTAGCTATATGAGCCGCATTGAACGCGGCGGTTCTAATGCGTCTTTGGATGCGATTGAGGTGCTGGCTAATGCTCTCAGTGTTGAGCCGTGGCAGTTGTTAGCGTCTGACTCATCTGAAGATAACGATCCTGAACTGTTGGTTCCATACGCAGCCGATGGTTCCTGTTTTTACCTCGGTTTGGCAAGCACCCGTGATGGTTCGTTTGGCGTAGGTGATAAAGCGGCTCAGAAGCGTTTTGGCACGTTTTCTGAAGCTCTTGAGTATCTCCGTAGCATGGAGACAGCAAAATGGCGTAGGCCCAATGCCAGTGGCAACTGGAGCATTGTTTCGGCAGTGCGGTGGGGCAAACTGAGAAAGTGAAGTAAGTGTAAGTTTATAAATTCTGGATGCTGTATTAATGAACAGTCTTCTTTGGCAAAAGATGAAACACCTATGAATCAGTCTTACTCTTCTATAAGAGTCGACAAAACATCAAAACCCAGGTGCGTTACGTAGGCGTTACAGTGGCATTTCACTTCGGCAATGGAGAGTGTTTTTGAAAAATAATCATTTAACATCATATGATTGGCTAAATGCGCTGAATAATCTTGAATTGCTGTCACTTCATTCCGAAATTTTAACGCAGTTGCGTTCTAGAGGTGTCATTCGCACCAAGAATAATCCTGTTGGTGACTATGCTGAATGGCTGGTTTCTAATGCACTGGGTATGACTCTTCTCAGTAATTCGTCGGCGGGTGCTGATGCCATTGATCCTGATGGCCTGAAAGTGCAGATCAAAGCTAGGAGAGTTACGCCGGATAATCCTTCCCGGCAGCTTAGTGCCTTGCGTAACTATGAGGCAGCCGATTTTGATTATTTAATCGCGGTTATTTTCGATGAGACTTACAACATTCTTGATGCTTACAAAATCCCACATGAAGTAATACGAGATTATGCACGGCATAGTGACCACGTTAACGCACATATCGTTAACCTCAAGGGCGCGATTCTTACTGATCCTCGAGTTAGTTCCATCAAAGAAAACTTGATTGTCAGGAGTTCGGCTTCAGTCAATGAAGCGGCTATGCAAACCCTTCCACCCGAACCTATGGAAGAGGTTTTGAATCAACCAGAGAAGATAACGAGTAGTGTTACCTTGGTCAGCCTCCTTAAGGCTATCGGGATGGAGTGCTTTGTAAACTACTACCATCATTTTGCCGATTCAAATTTATCAAGCGCTGATATCATTGAGCAAATGCACTCACGTGAGGGTTATACAGAGAAAAGTTGCCGGGGCCGTCTCAGTAAAGCGCGAAAAGTGATCAGGGATGGTTTAAGTATTGAGGCTTTGACGTTGATCGCTGACTCTGGGCGAATACAAGATTCTGTCAGAAGTGACGCGCTAAAACTTATCAGCGTTCTGGAGTGAAGCGGTTTGCAAAACGTTGTAGTTCCTCCTACAAAACCCTCCTACAATGCATCAAGTTTTTGTTAATAAATCCATGGGATTACGAGATCTTTGGAGCGGGGGTGATTTCCCTTCGCCCGCTCCAAGCTCCTGATAAATCAAGATATTGTTATTTATCAGTTTATTACGTTTCCCCTCCTTAATACCAGGCATAACTCCCGAACAGATTGAACACACGCATTTAAGCCCTATGAGCCACGTAAACAGGTGAATAGTTTAATATGCCCCGGTAGCTACAGCTCCGTCTCTGCCAGTGCTACGCTCCGCTTGCTGTGTGTACCACTAATGGGGCTTTACGGCTGCTATTGTCTGGAATCTGATAAATAGCATAAACGTCACATCATGGGTCGTTAACTTTAAATCGACGCAATTCCTTAGCACCATCCAGAAGATAAGAAAGGGGAGATAGAGTCTGCAGAAAAGTTTCGGCTGGAATGCTGTAAGGTTCATCATTATGATTGCTTGCACAATCAACGATTGAGAAAACACTTCTGGGGATAAGGGACAAGACGATATGAAAGTGACTGATGAAGCTTTGTTACGTTCAGGGTTTTCTCCATCGGATTTGCAGAAGATAAAAAACAACGTAGAAAGCTATAGTGGAACGTTGGGGAATGCCATCAGGGACTTGGCCAGGCGTTTTATTCTCGCTGTGTGGGTTGTATCAGGTTGCCTTGCTGTATTCATTTTTCTGTTGATATTCGCATCTGAGCAGAGTGTTTTCTCTGGTGCTATTGGCCTTTCTTGTGGAGCAGCGGTTGCAATTTTTATACAACCGCCTGTGCTTGCTTATAAATCCTGGCGATTCTGCAGGGTGAATAAATCTTAATCAACTGTTATCAGTTGCAGAAACTCAAAAATCACTTTCGCTTTGACACCATATCCAGCGATTTTCATCGTTAGCCTGGGCTTGCTCATTGTGTCAACTTTCCGGTAGTAATTACGCGGCAACCAACGAAATAATTGCCAGGCCCCAGGTTTCCTTGCTAAGCCGAAGATGTTATAGACACTCGCCCCCAGAGTTCACCGCATTATAAAAAGCTAACCCATTTTTTGAGCTAAACCCCAAAAATTGTGCGGCTTCCATTATCCCCTCAGCCCTTCCACGCTTTCTGATGGCAGATTCATCACTGTTTTAATGCTGGTTTCGATGCTACGAATAATGTCTTCACGTGGACCGTTACGCCAGTCAGCACTTGCGTAAAAAGTTTCAAGAACCGTAGCCATGCTTTCAGCACTATCAAAGGCGCGGATAAGGTAGTAGCAATCCGCGTCATGCAGCGAGTTACCAAACGCAACGATATCAATCTTGTGACGTTGGTGAAGGGGTACACTGATTTCCTGCATGATGGCGTGAAAAGCTGCTCCGGTGCCTTTGCGCAGTGTGTATTGCAGTATCTCAACTGTTCTCAAATTATCATCTCCGTTGGTTGCCACCCGGCAGTTCTTTATTAATAGAGATTAAAGTAAACGGAATTGATCCGCGAGACCACAAGTAATCAAAGGGCTTTCCGTAAGCAAAGCAGCAATATGTGACTCAAACACGTAGTAAAGCGCTATGCCGCGTTTTTAGCATGGAGCGGGGAATTCCCTTCTCCGCTCCCGATCTCTCGACTTATGGAGAAGCCTAATAGAGCCCCTCTGTCAGCAACTTAAAAAAGATATCGGCTTTAATCGCCTGAGGCTGCGCTCAGGGCTATTCCACATTTCAGTATCAACGCTTAGAAAGAGAATGCCCGCGTATTCATGGCCTGATCAGGCCAGTTTTCTCGCCTCGAACAAAAAAGAAGCTCAGTACAAACAGTGTCATGACGAATGGGATAAACATAACCGGGTCGCCATAAATTGCTGCAGCCAATGCGGCCCCGGCAGAAAGTGCCACACTTGATACACCATCCAGAAGGGCAATTTTTTTGTCCGAGTCGGCAGATGCAATCACCGTATCGATCCCCGCACCGTAAAACATCTCCAGAAACGTGACGCCCACGACGATAAGCAGCAGCCCGCTCAGTTTAGCCCACTGCAGGAACCACGGGATAAACAGCACAATGCAGAGCGCTGTGGCAATTAACAGCGCATTTACCACGCCAAATTTTTCCGTGAAATATTTATAGACAGGTATTTGACCCAGAATAATCACGCCAGTATTAAACAGCATCACTGGCCCAATCAGGCTTTTCAGATCGCTTTGTACCAACTCCAGGGGAACGATTGTTTCAAATGTGTAATAAAGCATGGCGAAAACAATGCTCAGTGTGGCAACCGTCGCGGTTTCCTTACTGAACAGACCGGTCAATCCTGTTGCGCTTACCTCCGGGGTGGGAACCCGCTGGCACGGTTTGAGGCCAGTGGCGACCAGCACACCCATCGTAAATAAAGCGATTAGAATGAGCAGGGCTGGGCGAAACGGCACGGCGAAAAATACCAATGCGCTGATAACCATTGGAGAGATAGCGGCCCCGGCGTTACTGAGTGTCATCCTCGCAGAGAAGCTTTCGCTGATATTTTTCGATGTTGCGCGGACATATATTTTTGATGCGGTTGAGAAAAAAGATGACGCCAGACCATTTGTCAGCATCACAATCATACAAACCATAAAAGTCTGTCCGGTAAATAACACGGCCAGTGACAGTAACTTAAAGAACAAAGAAAAGACAATCATCTTTTTCACATCAAATCGACTGACCAATGGAATAACTAAAAAATAGGACAGTGAAAAAGACCAGAATTTCATGGTGCCTAAATATAGGATCTCTTTTGCGCTCAGGCTGGTCCCCGCAAGATAAAGCAGCGCGAGGGGCATAAGAAGCGTCGAACCGATGGAGTTAAAAAGAAAACAGAGGTTAATGTGTCGACTTTGACGTTCAAAAAGATGTCCGTACATGCTCATATTTCCTGCTCCATTTTTTGTATGGCACCATAGGGTGCCATATTAATTATTTCAGATCCCAACGTGTGCAGATATCGTTATAAATAGCCTGACCGATTTGCGTGAACTGTCCATGTTCCTTAACAATCTGATGCGTGTCGGTCAGCTTTTTGAAAGCCTGACGGAAACGTTCTTTGCACTCATCAACATACTCGCTCGTGCCCTTCTGAATGATCTTGTCAAAGACATAACAAATTCTGGACAGGACAAACAGGGCGTGAAAGATACCGATCATCGGTCTGTTATCAACACGCAGGGGGGCGACAAATGTGGCGCTTGGATCGTTCAGGACCAGTTCATCGAAAGCGTTGATAATATTCAGTGCGGTATGACCGCATTCGTGAGCAAGGATGTCAACATAATAAGGCACGGTATGCTCTTCATTCGCATACGCAAACATCATTCCCCACATATAAAAATTTGTTCCGGAACGCATAAAGCGTGAGCCGTCATCTGTCTCCTGCGTGAGATGGATCGCATGAATATACGTTTTAATTTCGCTGTAAGCCTCGGGCACATTCTCCCGAATGACATCAAGCGCTTTATAGACTTTCTCAGACTCGGTTTCTGCCAGTACCGGATCATCACAAAAGCCAAACCCCAATTCTTTGTCATCGCGGATAATCTTCAGAATCATCTCTTTATCGAAGGAATTATCTGCTGAACTGAGCGGGGATACCACAATGTCATTTGCTGCAGGAATTGACTCGATATAACGCAGATATTTAACCGCAGCTTCATGCTCCTCGGATTCAGCCGATTTGGCGGCAAGATAATGCGCTGCGCACATTTGCCACGTCAGAGCGGGTGATTTCTTTACATCCCTGAGCTCATAAAAATCGATCAGGTAATCTACCGAGGCGTGAAGGCTGTTTTCAAAAAACAACCGCGCGGCTTGATGATCATAATCAGGCGAAACGATATTAAACATAGCAAGCTCCCAAAAAAAATCACGCCCGAATGAGCGTGATCTATTTCAAATCAACGCCTCAGCTGTTACTTGCTGAAAGACCAGCCAGACAGAGGGGATTTGATTTTCAGCAGTTTTGCAGTATCAACTTTTTTCATTTTTTCATTCCTTAAATATATGATGTTGTATGTTGTGTTTAATTCGTTCCGGAACAAATAAATAATTAACCAAAAGGAAACGTACTCGCAATATGTCTTTAATAAAAAGGATTAAATCCTGAAAGAAATATTTATTAGAGGATTAAATAATATCTTTCATCACTTCAAAGTAATTTCCACTCTTATCATTAGCGTGGTAATTCTGAGCATAAAAAATGCAAGTTCGCTATGATAATTCTACTAAAATTGGTGTATCCATTGCCAGGCGCCCACTAAAAAAGGCTGCATCCGCAGCCTTTTTGTCACCCTTTCGGAAACACCCACACATGCCTCTCCGGCAGCGAAAGATGGCAGTGCTGCGGATCCCGCACCTCATGCCCGTACGCGCGGATCACAAAGTCATCCCCCGCCGTACGGAACAGGTACTCCCAGCGGTCGCCGAGATACATGCTGGTGAGCAGCGGCAGCTCAAGCTGGTTTTCCCCAGGCCCTTCGACCACCGCGACGCGCTCGACGCGGATCACCGCCGTGGCGTCATCACCGCTCTGCACCCCTTCACCGGCCTGGCCCCACAGCACCCAGCCTTTGCCCTCGATGCGCGCTCTGCCGTCGCGCACTTCAGTGACCTTACCGTGCAGGCGATTGTTGCTGCCCATAAACTCGGCGGTAAACAGCGTTTTCGGCGAGCCGTACATCTCCTGTGGCGTGCCTTGCTGTTCGATCTTTCCGTTGTTCAGCAGCAGGATGCGATCGGAAATGGACATCGCTTCATTCTGGTCGTGCGTCACCATCAGCGCCGATAGCCCGAGCTTGATAATCAGCTCGCGCAGGAACACGCGGGCCTCTTCGCGCAGCTTGGCGTCGAGGTTGGAAAGCGGCTCGTCCAGCAAAATCACCGGCGGGTTGTAGACCAGCGCACGGCCAATCGCCACACGCTGCTGCTGCCCACCGGAGAGCTGATGCGGGTGACGTTTTCCAAGATGGCCCAGACCCAGCTGGTCCAGCACGTCCTGCACGCGCTGCTGGATCTCTTTGGCCGGGACTTTGCGCAGCTTGAGCGGATAGGCCACGTTCTCAAACACGGTTTTGTGCGGCCACAGGGCGTAGGACTGGAACACCAGCCCCAGGTTACGCTCTTCCGCCGGGACCTCACTGCGCGGCGTGCCGTCGTAAACTTTATTTTTACCAATCACAATCGAACCCTGGGTCGGCTTTTCCAGACCCGCGACGGCACGCAGCAGGGTGGTTTTGCCGCTGCCGGATGGGCCCAGCAGAGAGACCACTTCGCCGCGCTTCAGGTTCATGGAGACACCTTTTAAAACAGGATTGTCGCCGTAGGTTAAGTGCAGATCGTCAACCGCTAATTCAATCATGTATTTTCACTCCGAAACGAAGGGCAATGCCCAGACCTACCACGACAAGCAGGATGTTAATGAAAGAGAGCGCCGCCACGATATCAATGGCGCCTGCGGCCCAGAGGGAAACCAGCATCGAGCCGATGGTCTCCGTGCCGGGTGACAGCAGGTACACACCCGTTGAGTATTCGCGTTCAAAGATCAGGAACATCAGCAGCCACGAACCGATAAGACCGTAGCGGGAGAGCGGAATGGTGACGTGGCGGGTGATCTGCCCGCGCGTCGCCCCGGTGCTGCGCGCCGCCTCTTCAAGCTCCGGCCCCACCTGCAGCAGCGTGGAAGAGATAAGCCTCAGCCCGTAGGCCATCCACACCACGGTATAGGCCAGCCAGACGCTGAAAATGGTGCTGCGCAGCGAACGCAGCCAGACGATGACGTTTTCGCGCATCCAGTCAGTCCAGGCAAAACCGGAAAGCCAGCCGGATTTCAGCGAGTTATCGAGCCACATCGGCAGGAACAGGAACACCCACAGGAAGGCCAGGCCCGCCAGCAGGCCGGGCACCGCGCGCGGTACCAGCACGCTGTAATCGAGGAAACGCGTGGTGTTGTCCGGCTTACGGTGCATCGCAATACCGACAAACAGATAGCAGACTACCGCCAGCGCACCGCCAATCACCCCGATCGCCATAGAGTTGATGATGGCGCGCAGCAGGTTGGGCTGCGCCCAGATGGTGCGGAAGGTGTTCAGCGAAAGCTCATCCCACAGCGAAACGCCCACGCCCCAGTTGGAGATAAACGCGCGCAATACCACGCCGAGTAGCGGAACGCCGATGGTCACGGTAAGCCAGAAGGCAATCACCGCGCCGGCTACCCAGCGCCATTTACCCAGCGGGAGCGCGCGGGCCTGCGAGGCCTTGCCCTTCATGGTGACGAAGCGGTTGGCGGTACGCATCAGGCGTCGCTGGAGCATCACCAGCGGGATGGTGATACAGATCAGCACCACGGCAACCGCTGCCATCAGGTTATAGGAGGGGGTACCCATCTTGTTCGTCAGCTTGTAGAGATAGGTCGCCAGCACCATGTTGCCTTCCGGGTCGCCGAGGACCAGCATCAGGCCGAACACTTCCAGCCCGAGGAAGAACAGCAGCACGGTGGCGTACAGCACTGACGGGCGCACCATCGGCAGGCTGACGGAGGTCATTACCTGCCAGGGCGACGCGCCCGCGGTGCGCGCGGCCTCTTCCACATCGGAGCCCACGCTGCGCAGCGCTGACGAGATATACAGATAGGCGTGCGGGACGTGCGTCAGGCCGGCAATGACCACAATGCTCGACATGTCGTAGATGTTCCACGGCACAAAGCCAATCAGCGCCTCAGCCCACTGCGAGAGAAAGCCCACCGGACCGGCGGCCACCACGTAGCCAAAGCCCAGAACCATCGGTGAAACGAAAATAGGGACCAGGATCAGCGGCTCAATCAACCGGCGGCCGGGCAGATCGGTACGCACCATCAAAAAGGCCAGCACGCCGCCCAGCGGGATAGAGATAAACACCAGCCCGAAGGCCAGAATAAAGCCACTCTTCAGGGCCTTATAAAAATCAGGGTCAGTGAAAATAAAATCAAATGATTCAAAGCTCCACTCTTTTGACGGCGAAAAGAAGGGGGCGGACAGGAAGCTCTGTATCACGATAAACGACAGCGGCGTATAGATAACCAGAGCGGTTATCAGCACGACGATGCCGCGCGGCAGGCTTTGCCACTTTCTGCGTAATGTATTCATGGGGTATCCCTGGTATTGCAGCCCAGAAAAACGAACTCAGGTCGATAAGGGAGCGCGGCGGCTTGCGCCGCGCTCAGACGCTTATTTGCCGGCGGCGGTACGCCACTCTTTGATGTACTCCAGGCGTTTTTTCGGCTGCAGGTATTCCAGCAGCGTTTCATCAACCGGGATCGGCTTCAGCGCGTTGCCGAGGATTTTGGTCAGGCCGTCGATATCATTTTTCCCTTCGATATCGTTACGAATGGACGGAATGTCCGCCTGATTGGCCAGAATGCTTTGCCCTTTTTCAGAGAGCACGTAGTCGAGCCACAGTTTGGCCGCATTGCTGTTTTGCGACTGCTGGCTGATGAACGACACGCGCGACAGCACCAGGGTGTAATCCTTCGGATAGGCGATGCCGAGCGACGGATCGTTCTTCGCACGCGCTTCAGCATAGGATCCAAGGATATTAAAGCCGATCAGGTTTTCACCGGAGGAGACACGCTCCATCATGGTGCCGGTAGACGACTGCACCGATAAGCCCCCTTTGGCGACGTCGGCCAGGGTCTTAAAGTAGTTTGGATCGGCGTTGTGATCCTGCACCGAGAGCATAAAGCCCAGACCCGATTTTTCGATGTCATAGGTGGTGACTTTGTTCTTGAATTTGTCCGTCTGGCTGGCGATCAGTTTCGCCAGTGCGGCGTGCGAATCCGGCACGTCGCCCGCCGGGATCAGGCGCTTGTTGTAGATAAAGACCACCGGCTCATAGGTGGTGCCGTAGGCCTTATCTTTCCAGACCGCCCATTTCGGCAGCTGGCTCTGTTCCGGGGATTTGTACTCCATGGCGTAGTCGGTGGCGAGCTTCAGCCCGGTGTCCATCGAGGAGCTCCAGACCACGTCGCCGCTCACGCCGCCCGAAGCCTGTTCGCTGATGAAACGGTTGTACAACTCGGTGCTGTTCATGTCGTTGTATTCGACTTTGATGCCCGGGTAGGTTTGTTCGAAGCCCTGGATCAGTGGTCCGGCGGCTTTGATGTCGGTGGTGGAATAAATGACAACCTTGCCCTCTTTCGTGGCGGCATCGACCACTTTTTGGTACTCAGCAGGATAACCCTGCGGCAGGGCGGACAGTGCAGAAGCAGAGAACAGTACAGTAGCGGTAAGCAGAGAAATTCGGAACGTGTTCGACATTATAGCTAACCTTTTAGTTACATTTGAGGAACTAATTGTCAACATAGCGTATCGGGCTCTCCCCACAATAGGGGGGAGCGGATAATGATTCCGAAGTGTGATTGTCGCCGTCGTTTCAGCAATTAACACCATAAAATCCGCGAACGTTAGTCAACGAACGGTTGCGGATTACGGTTTGTCGGGGGCTTTGCGGTATAACCTGCGCGGATGGCCAATATTGCCATACAGCATTTCGATATTGATCAACCCGCTCTCCACGCAGTATTCAAGGTAGCGACGCCCCGTGGTTTTGCTGATCCCTACGTTTTCCACCACCTCTTCAACCGACATCGCACTGTCGGGATGGTCGGCGAACAGGCGTTTTATCCGCTCCAGCGTCTGGGGTTCAATGCCCTTCGTGGACGGCGCAGGTGAGGACTCCGCGGCCGGCAGGTTAAACAGGCGATCCAGCGCATGCTGGTCGACCACCTTCACCTGCTGCACGGTGTGGATGAAGCGCATAAAGCGCTCCAGCGAAGCGTGCAGACGCTGGAAAAAAACGGGCTTTATCAGGTAGTCAAACGCGCCGCTGCGCATGGCGTGGCTGCAGGTTTGCATATCGCTGGCGGCGGTGATGAAGATCACCGAGCATTCATAGCTTTTTAGCAGCGGGTTATCGATTAACTCCACCCCTTTACCGTCCGGAAGATAGTTATCCAGCAGGATAAGCCGCGGCTGATGCTGACGAATCAGGCTGCAGGCCTGCTCAATCGACGCGGCGATGCCCACCACGCGCAAATGAAAATTCTGCTCAATATACTCGCGATGCAGCTCCGCCAGGTGCGGCTCATCTTCAACTATCACAACATCAAGTGGTCGGGTCATGCTGTTGTCCATTCGGAATAAACACAGAAAAAATCGTGCCCTGCGGCGTGTTATCGGCAATCTCAATACTGCCGCCCGCCTTATCGATATAGCCTGCCACCAGGAACAGGCCAATACCGTGCTCGGTGCCCACAATGTCGTTTTCACGTTCCGGCTTGCTGCTGAACCCCTGACGGAAAATATGCGGCTTTAGCGCATCGTCCACGCCGCAGCCTCTGTCGGCCACCTCGATCAGCAGCTCCTGGTTACGGTCAGAGATGTAGAGTTCTACCGGGGCGTGGACCTGGGCGTTGAGGGTCGCATCTACGGCGTTATCCAGCAGATTACCAATAATGGACATCAGCTCCGTTTCACTCAGCGCGGCAGGCATGCGGGTGAGCTGGCAGGCGGGATCAAACTGCAGTTCGATGCCTTTTTCGCGCGCGCTGACATATTTACCCAGCAGCAGCCCGCACAGCGCCGGGGAGACAAAACGGGCAGAGACAAAGTCCAGTACGCGCTGCGCGCCTTCTGACTGCACCTGGATGTAACGGATCGCCTCATCATAGTGTTTCATCTGCAGCAAGCCCACCAGCGTGGCGGTCCAGTTCAGCTGTTCGTGACGCATAATGCGCAGGTTATCCGCATAGCGTTTGATCTGACTAAGCTGGCTGCTGAGGGTGTTGATGTCGTTTTTGTCGCGAAAGCTATACACCCAGCCGCTTTCAACACCGGGCTCGACCTCAATGGCGACGCGGTTGACGATCACCTCCCGCTGGTTCAGCACGGCAATCTGGTCATGACTGCCGCTGCTCACCGAGGCGTAACGCTGGGATAAAAAGCCCGGAGATGTCTGCAGAACGTCTTCCAGCGGTTTGCCGATAAGCTCTTTCTCACTTTGACGAATATCCAGCATTTCGCGTGCGGCGCGGTTAATTAAAATCAGCTGCTTCTCTTCATTGACGGCAAATACCCCTTCATACATGGCTTCTAATAGCGCCCGCTGCTGCAAAACCAGCTGAGCGATATCTTTTGGCTCCAGCCGGAACATCTGTTTTTTTAAATTGCGGGTAAACAGCCAGGAGAACATAAACAGCAACAGCAGAAGCGCAATGCCGTACAGTCCGGACTGCCACAGAATGCGGGCATTAATGTTGGCAATATACGACGTCAGATAGCCGACCGAGACAATGCCGATGACCTGATGCTGGGCGTTGAAGATGGGCGCTTTGCTGCGCAGCGACACGCCAATCCCACCCTGACGCACGGAAATGATGGTTTTACCCTTTAATACCTCCGCGTTATCCCCTCCGATCATCGGTAAATTAATGCGCTCCGGAGATTCCGAATGGTAGAGGTGCTGCTCGCGGGTATCGCCAATCACAATATAGCTGGCATCGCTTTCGGCACGCAGCGGCTGAATCAGCCGGGCGATGCCCGGAATATCTCGGGCGGCCACCTTGTCAGCCAGACCCGGCATCAGCGCAATCTGGCTGGCCTGAACCCGGGCGCGCTGGCCGAGATCGTGATGAAGCTGCCGGTCAATAAAATGAAACAGGATGGTTCCCAGCAGAACTAACAGCAGGCAGGAGAAGCACACCAGCGCTAAAAACAGCTTTACCTGAAATGAGAGTCTGCGTTTCATTCAACCTGCGACAGTGTTGTAAAAGTGACATTTGCCGAGCCTGACATGTGCAAATAGCGGACGCAATCTGGCGAGAAAAGAGTTGTGACCTGGCTTTTCGTTTTCGGCGTTATAGCCACAAGGATCCCGTCAGGCTATTCTTCATTCAGCACGATAATAATTACAGAGGCAATGTCATGGATAAAGAACTACTGGATGCGGGCTACCGGGCCTATACCGGCGAGAAAATTGACGTCTACTTCAACACCGGGATCTGCAAACACTCCGGTAACTGCGTGCGTGGGAGCGCAAAGCTGTTTAATCTGAAACGTAAGCCGTGGATCATTCCCGATGAAGTGGACGTTGAAACGGTTATACGCGTGATTGATACCTGCCCGAGCGGTGCGCTGAAGTATCGCCAGAAATAAGCGAGGAACCATGGATATTCTTGAAGGCCATAACAAGTTTTACGTGAACGATGCGAACGGCAATCAGGTCGCCGAGATTGTCTTCGTGCCGACCGGCGAGCATCTGAGCATTATCGAGCATACCGATGTGGATGAGAGTCTGAAAGGGCAGGGCGTCGGTAAACAGCTGGTGGCGAAAGTGGTGGAGAAGATGCGCGGTGAGAACCGCAAAATTATTCCGCTGTGCCCGTTCGCGAAACATGAGTTTGATAAAACGCGGGAATATGACGATATTCGGGCGTAAATAACATCGGCGATGGCTGGTGTTATTTCAGACTGCTGACAACGTGCGATTCGTGAGTTTCGCCCGGCGGCGCTACGCTTGCACGGGCCTACAATGAATTGTGCAATTAATTGATATCATTGTTAAATGTAGGCCGGGTAAGCGCAGCGCCACCCGGCAAAAAAGACAGTTATCTCACCTGCTCAAACAGCAATACCAGCGCTATCAGCACCATCAACCCTCCCGATGCCCTGCTCACCAGACGCGCCGCCTGTGGCCGGGTCGCCAGCACCGCTTTCGAACCATACCCCACCAGCAGGTAGACCAGGGTACAGGTGATAAGATGCATCATCCCAAGCGCAGACATCTGCATCGCTATCGACCAGCTTCCGGTTGGATCTGTAAATTGCGGAAGCAGGGCCAGGAACAGCAAAAAAACCTTCGGGTTTAGGCCGCTAATGCAGAGTCCTTTCACCGCCCACTGCGTCCAGTTACCCGCATGTTGGGTGGCCTTTTCCGGTGCGGCAGGGTGACGCCATAACGTTATGCCAAGCCACAGCAGATACAGGGCTCCCGCCACGGTCAGCCCGGCTAACGCCAGCGGATGTTGAGCAATCAATACCCCCACGCCAGCCACCACAACCAATGTGGCTAGCAGATGCCCGGACATTAGCCCCATCACCGCCGGGACCACGCGGCGGCCGTTGATCCCGGCGCTGATAGCGTAGGCCCAGTCGGCCCCCGGGGTCATGATGAGCAGAAAAGAAACCACCCAAAAGCCGGCCACAATACTCATTTCCATCGTCCTGAAATGCTCCCGCAGTGCGTTATACGTTGCGAAAAAGAATATCGCTAACACTGCGAAATAGGCTTTCAATGTTATGCTCATAACACGGTGAAAATGAGAAAATCTTCCACATGGATAGCATTGATCGAAAAATTCTTGCTGAGCTGCAGTCTGACGGCCGCCTGTCGCTTACCGAGCTGGCTGAGCGGGTTAATCTGAGCCTCTCGCCGTGCCATCGTCGCGTGCGGGCGCTGGAGCAAAGCGGGGCCATAACGGGATACCGGGCCAGCCTTGACCCCGCCAAAATGGGGTTTAACTTCCTGGCGATAGTGTTTGCGACGCTGAAAGAGGGTGACCGCAAGGCGGTTAGCGCGTTTGAAGAGGCGGTAGAGGAGATCCCGCAGATCGTGCTGGCCCAGCGCTTATTTGGCGATCCTGATTATCTGATGCACGTCGTGACCCGCGACCTTTCCGCTTTCCAGAAGCTCTACGACGAGAAGCTCTCCGCCATGCCCGGTGTGCAGCATCTTCGCTCAACGCTTGTTATGAAAACGGTGGTGCAGGACAGGCCTTTTCCGCTGTAAGCAGCAGGCCGGGACTGAATGGCCTGCCCGGCATCGCGCCGGGCAGGAAAGGGGATTAGCCTACAAACATCACCGACACGCACAGCACGCCGACGATAAGCGTCAGCAGGTTGCCCATGGAACGGTACTGTTTCAGGGAGGGGATCAGATACGTCGACAGCGTCGGCATGATAAACAGGATCATGGCGATTAGCGGGCCGCTGATGGCGTAAATCATCGAAATGGCGTTCGGGTTAATGCAGCAGACGGCAAAGGTGATGAACGACACCCCCATAATAGAAACTGCGCGGTTAAAGGCGCGGCTCTTTTTCACACCCACCTGGTTGAGCGACGACCTCACGATCTCCGTCGCCCCTTCTATCACCCCAAAATAGGTGCCGAGGAACGATTTCGACATCGCAATAATCGCCACAATAATCCCGGAAATACCGAGCCACGCCGGTGAAGAGGGCATCATCGACAGCGCTGACAGGATAGTCACCCCTTGCGCTTTGGCGGTCACAATATACGACGGCGGGATAGAGAGCAGGCAGCTGAAGACAAAGAACAGCACGCTCAGGCAGATAATCAGATATGCCACCTTCATGATCTTCTTGCATTTATCCATCGCGCCATCGGCAAACTTCTCGCGACGGTCAACGGCAAACGTCGAGATAATCGGGGTATGGCTGAACGCAAACACCATCACCGGAATCGAAATCCATACCTGATGCAGCGTATGGCGATCGACGGTCATCTGGCT
The DNA here is from genome assembly GCF_026319105.1 of Enterobacter sp. HSTU-ASh6. Lineage (NCBI taxonomy): Bacteria > Pseudomonadati > Pseudomonadota > Gammaproteobacteria > Enterobacterales > Enterobacteriaceae > Enterobacter > Enterobacter sp. HSTU-ASh6. Next base: position 76,118 of record NZ_WSPD01000004.1, read on the forward strand.
GGTGAGCAGCGAGGGCTGCCAGCTGCCGATCAGATAGAGTGAGACAAACAGGAAATAGGCAATCAGCGGAAACACGAGGAAGCCCATCACTTTTATCGTGATATGCCGTCCCATCAGGAAGATCAGATTAAGCACCAGCACCACGCCCAGGCTGACCAGCACGCGAACGGTGGTGTCTACCGTCAGGTGTTTCGCCAGCTGTTCCGTCAGCGAGTTGGTGATGGCCACCGCATAAATCTGCACCACCACAAAGAAGGCGATGAAATAGAGCGTGGTGATCAGATTGCCAATCTTCCTGCCGTAGTAGTGCGAGACGGCGCCGGTGATCCCTTCATTGCCCTTTGTTTTTGACGACAGGATAAATTGCGCCAATGCCCGGTGCGGCCAGTAGGTTAAGGGGTAGGCCACGAGGGCGGTAATAAACAGGACAATAGCGCCTGCGGAGCCCAGCTGAATGGGCAGGAATAGCGTTCCTGCGCCCACGGCCGTGCCGTAGAGAGCGAAACTCCAGAGAGTCTCATCTTTTGACCAAATTTTCGACATTAGAGCAACGTATCAACTATCAAACCATCGGAATGGAGTGCAATTTACCATAGTTATGCCTGGAGAGCGCAGTTGCTTCGAAGTGGTCAGGCCGGAACGGACGTCCGGCCAGAGGAGATTTAGCCTGCCAGGGCGCGTCGCTGCTGGCGGCGCTTAAGAAATTTCTCGCGAAGGCCATCGTACGCCCAGTTATAGAATACGGTGTACGGCAGGAAGAACAGGAAGAAACCTATTTCCAGTGTGAATGCCTGAAGCAGCGTGACCCCCAGCACGGCGGCGACAATCGATACGCCAATCACAATAAACCCGCATTCGAAGCCCAGCGCATGCAGCGTACGCACTTTTGCCGTACGTGTGACACGCTGAACCGGCCAGAAACGGTCGAAGCCGACGTTATAGATAATGTTCCAGAGCATAGCCGTGGTGGCCAGAATAATGGTCAACCCACCCATCTCCACCACGGAACGCTGCATAAGCCAGGCCGCGGTGGGGGCGAGGATCGCCGTCGCGATCCCTTCGAAACAGACAGCATGAAAGATCCGCTCCGGCAGTTTACGTTGGAGTGCATCCTGATGTTGCATAGTTATAGACCTCATTAATTCGCCGGTATGGGCGTTGATGCTGCCTATTTTTATCGCTAAAGCTGATATATTAAAGATGGTATCCATCGTAAAAGTAGATAGGTTATGCGCTATTCACCTGAAGCCCTTACCGCCTTTGTCGAGACCGTTGCGGCGGGCTCTTTTTCGGCGGCCGCTCGCCGGCTGCGTAAAAGCCAGTCGACGATCAGCTCGTCCATTGCCAATCTTGAAGCCGATCTGGGATTCGAGCTGTTTGACCGCTCGGCGCGCCAGCCGGTGTTAACGGCCCAGGGGGAACAGGTGCTGGGCTATGTGCAGGCCATTCTCGCCGCCAGCACACGGCTGGACGAGCTGGCGGTGTCATTAACGGCGCAAACCGAGGCGCGTCTGACGTTTGTCCTTTCCGATACCCTCAACCCGGACGTACTGGAAGAGATGATGAAGCAGTTTGACGCCCGCTTTCCCCATACGGAATTCGAATGTCTGATTGGCGAGGAGGAGGACGTGATCGATCTGCTGCAAAAGGAGCGAGCCCAGGTGGGACTGACGGAAGCCCGGGACAGCTACCCCACCGATATCGGCGCCACCCGCCTGCCGATGCAGACCCGGATGGCGATCTATGTTGCCACCACGCACCCGCTGGCGGGGCAGGATGACGTTCAGCATGACGAGCTGCACGGCTGGCGGGAGCTGCGGCTGAGCACCTATCTTGAACGCGAGGCTGAGATCGCCCGCGGGCCCGTCTGGTCAGCACCGAATTACCTGTTACTCTTGAGTATGGCGGTACAGGGATTTGGCTGGTGCGTGTTGCCCTGCGCGCTGGTGGATGAGTTTGCTGCCGCGAAATCCCTGGTACAGCTCAACGTGCCAGGCTGGCCGCGGGCGATCGGCATCGATCTGCTGTGGAATAAACGATCCCCTCCCGGCGTGGCCGGACGCTGGCTGCGGCAGTATCTGCAGGATGCGCGCTGATCCTTGTGATTAAACTCACTATTTTTAAACAATTAAGATAATTGCCAGTAACAATCCTCTACTATCGTCATGTCATTTAACACAGAGGTCGTGATGAAAGATGTCGTAATAGTGGGTGCGTTGCGTACAGCTATCGGCTGTTTTCAGGGAGCGCTGGCGCGTCATTCGGCGGTTGACCTGGGGAGCGTGGTGGTGAAAGCGCTGGTGGAACGCAGCGGGATCGCAGCACATGAAGTGGACGAGGTGATCCTCGGTCAGGTGCTCACGGCCGGCGCCGGCCAAAACCCTGCACGGCAGGCGGCGCTGAAAGGCGGACTGCCCAATACCGTCTCTGCCATTACCATCAACGACGTCTGTGGATCAGGATTAAAAGCGCTGCATCTCGCGACGCAGGCCATTCAGTGTGGTGAAGCGGATGTGGTTATTGCTGGCGGGCAAGAGAACATGAGCCGCGCGCCGCATGTACTGACCGACAGCCGTACCGGCGCACAGTTGGGCAATAGCCAGCTGCTCGACAGCCTGGTGCATGACGGGCTGTGGGATGCCTTTAATGATTACCATATGGGCGTGACGGCGGAAAACCTGGCGCGTGAGTACGGCATCAGCCGTGAATTGCAGGATGCGTATGCGCTCAGCTCGCAGCAAAAAGCGCGCGCGGCGATCGACTCCGGTCGTTTTCGCGACGAAATTGTGCCGGTCAGCACCCGGCGCCAGAATGGTGACGTTATCGTCGTGGATACCGATGAACAGCCGCGCACCGACGCCAGTGCCGAAGGCCTGGCGAGACTGAATCCTGCTTTTGAAACGCAGGGCTCGGTGACGGCGGGGAATGCCTCTTCCATTAACGACGGCGCTGCCGCCGTTATGATGATGAGCGAAAGCAAAGCCCTTGAGCTCGATCTCCCCGTGCTGGCCCGCATTAAAGCCTTCGCCAGTGTGGGGGTGGATCCTGCGTTAATGGGGATCGCGCCGGTCTATGCGACCCGTCGCTGTCTCGATCGCGCAGGGTGGCAGCTTTCTGACGTTGATCTGATTGAGGTGAACGAAGCTTTTGCCGCGCAGGCCATCTCGGTTGGCAAAATGCTGGAGTGGGATCCGCTGCGGGTTAACGTTAACGGTGGGGCGATCGCGCTGGGGCATCCTATCGGCGCCTCCGGGTGCCGGATCCTGGTTTCGCTGGTCCACGAAATGAAAAAGCGCAACGCCCGTAAAGGGATTGCCACCCTCTGTATCGGCGGTGGGCAAGGGGTGGCGCTGGCCATCGAACGCTAATCCTGGTTCATCGAATAAAACCTCCTGCGGGAGGTTTTTTTTATCCTGCTGCTTGTTGCCTGGATGTGTATCGTGATCCGGGCGTCATTTTCGATATAAACAAAATAAAAAATGAAACGCTGTTTTAATTGTAATTGAAAAGCCCACTTTATGCCGATAGTATGTGCTCATGATGAAAAACGAAACGTTGTTTCGTTTATTTACCGCCTTCGGGCATGACCACATCTGGAGGTTACCGTGGACGTCAGAGAAAGCATCCACAGTGCGCACGCCAAAACGCTGGATACAGAGGGGCTGCGCAATGCGTTTTTAGTCGGGCAGGTGTTCGAGGCTGATAACTACACCATGGTTTACAGCCATATCGACCGCATTATTGTGGGCGGGATTATGCCCGTCACGCAAACCGTCTCCGTGGGCGGTGAGGTCGGTAAACAGCTGGGCGTAAGCTATTTTCTGGAGCGTCGCGAACTGGGGGTCATTAACATCGGCGGGCCGGGCACCATCACCGTCGACGGCCAGTGCTATGAGATTGGCCATCGCGAGGCGCTGTACGTGGGGAAAGGGGCAAAAGAGGTGCTCTTTGCCAGCATCGACGGCAGCAAACCGGCGAAGTTTTACTATAACTGCGCGCCGGCACATTACACCTGCCCAACCAAAAAAGTGACTCCGGCGGATGTCGCCCCGGTAACGCTTGGCGACAACCTTACCAGCAACCGCCGCACCATCAATAAATACTTCGTTCCTGACGTGCTGGAGACCTGCCAGCTCAGCATGGGGTTGACCGAACTGGCGCCGGGCAACCTGTGGAACACCATGCCGTGCCATACCCACGAGCGACGGATGGAGGTCTACTTCTATTTCAATATGGAGGAGGACGCCTGCGTGTTCCATATGATGGGACAACCCCAGGAAACGCGCCATATCGTGATGCACAACGAGCAGGCGGTCATTTCACCGAGCTGGTCCATTCACTCCGGCGTCGGGACGAAAGCCTATACCTTTATCTGGGGAATGGTGGGTGAAAACCAGGTCTTTGATGATATGGACCATGTTGCGGTCAGCGATCTGCGTTAGTCGCGGGCAGTGAAGTATCAACCTGCCTGTGCGTGACAGGCTCTGAACGAGTAAGGAACAAACATGATTCTGGATGCATTCTCTCTGCAGGGTAAAGTGGCCGTGGTCTCCGGGTGTGACACCGGTCTGGGTCAGGGGATGGCGTTAGGGCTGGCGGAAGCGGGTTGCGATATCGTCGGGATTAATCTCGTTGAGCCGACGGAAACCATCGAGCGCGTGACGGCCCTGGGCCGCCGTTTCCTGAGCCTGACCGCTGACCTGCGTAAAATTGACGCCATTCCCGATCTGCTGGCGCGCGCGGTGGCGGAATTCGGTCATATCGACATCCTGGTGAACAATGCCGGGCTGATTCGCCGCGAAGATGCGATTAACTTCAGCGAGCGCGACTGGGACGACGTGATGGATTTGAACATCAAGAGCGTATTTTTCATGTCCCAGGCGGCGGCAAAACATTTTATTGCGCAGGGGAACGGCGGCAAGATCGTTAATATCGCCTCTATGCTCTCGTTCCAGGGCGGTATTCGCGTACCCTCTTACACCGCGTCCAAAAGTGCCGTGATGGGCGTGACCCGCCTGCTGGCAAACGAATGGGCGAAGCATAATATCAATGTGAATGCGATTGCACCGGGTTACATGGCAACCAACAACACGCAGCAGTTGCGCGCCGACGAGCAGCGTAGCGCGGAAATTCTCGACCGCATTCCGGCGGGGCGCTGGGGGCTTCCGGGCGATCTGATGGGGCCGGTCGTGTTTCTGGCCTCGTCGGCGTCGGACTATATCAACGGCTACACCGTGGCGGTGGATGGCGGCTGGCTGGCGCGATAAGCCTCTTCTGGCAAACACCTCTGCCTTCGGGCGGAGGTTTTTTTTGCTCAAAAATTGTCAACGTCCATATCGATAAACACGAAAAATCCATACTAAAAAGTCATAAATGACCATCATCACACTTTTATTGCTGCAAAATTAAGGTATTAGTAAAACAATGCGATTATTCAGCATTAATTGAAATTGTAATGTCCATCACAGATCGCTATGTCGTAGCGAAATAATCCATATCTTCACCTTTTCCCACCTGACACTTTTTCTCGCTATCTCGTAATTTCACTTAACGCATTTACTGTTCAGGCAGGAAACTATGACATCAATAAATGACTCTACCCTTATGCCCGCTGCGCTGCGGGATACACGCCGCATGAACCAGTTTGTCTCTGTGGCCGCCGCCGTGGCGGGCTTATTATTCGGGCTGGATATCGGCGTGATTGCCGGCGCCTTACCGTTTATTACCGATCACTTTACCCTGAGCAGCCGTCTGCAGGAGTGGGTGGTGAGCAGCATGATGCTTGGCGCGGCTATCGGCGCGTTGTTCAACGGCTGGCTCTCGTTTCGTCTGGGGCGCAAATACAGCCTGATGGTCGGGGCGGTTCTGTTTGTCGCGGGTTCCATTGGCTCCGCATTTGCCACGCACGTGGAGGTGTTGCTGCTCTCCCGCGTGCTGCTGGGGGTGGCGGTGGGGATTGCCTCTTACACGGCCCCACTTTATCTCTCCGAAATGGCGAGTGAGAATGTCCGCGGGAAGATGATCAGCATGTACCAGCTGATGGTCACCCTGGGTATTGTGCTGGCGTTCCTCTCTGACACTTACTTCAGCTACAGTGGCAACTGGCGCGCAATGCTCGGCGTGCTGGCGTTACCGGCGCTGGTGCTGATCGTGCTGGTGATTTTCCTGCCAAACAGTCCGCGCTGGCTGGCGCAAAAAGGGCGCCACGTGGAGGCGGAAGAGGTGCTGCGTATGCTGCGCGACACCTCAGAAAAAGCGCGCGAAGAGCTCAATGAAATCCGCGAAAGCCTGAAGCTGAAGCAGGGAGGCTGGGCGTTGTTTAAGATCAACCGCAACGTGCGCCGCGCGGTCTTCCTCGGCATGCTGCTGCAGGCGATGCAGCAATTTACCGGCATGAACATCATCATGTACTACGCGCCACGCATTTTCAAAATGGCCGGGTTCACCACCACGGAACAGCAGATGATCGCCACCCTGGTGGTCGGGCTGACCTTCATGTTCGCCACCTTTATTGCCGTATTCACCGTGGATAAAGTCGGACGTAAACCGGCGCTGAAAATTGGCTTCAGCGTGATGGCGCTTGGTACGCTGATCCTCGGCTACTGCCTGATGCAGTTTGATAACGGTACCGCCTCAAGTGGCCTTTCCTGGCTTTCTGTCGGCATGACGATGATGTGTATTGCAGGATACGCGATGAGCGCCGCGCCCGTGGTCTGGATCCTGTGCTCCGAAATCCAGCCGCTCAAATGCCGTGACTTTGGCATCACCTGCTCGACGACCACCAACTGGGTGTCCAACATGATCATCGGCGCGACGTTCCTGACGCTGCTGGACGCCATTGGCGCCGCGGGAACGTTCTGGCTCTATACCGTGCTGAACGTGGTGTTTATCGGCGTCACGTTCTGGCTGATACCGGAAACGAAAGGCGTAACGCTGGAACATATCGAGCGCAAGCTGATGGCAGGAGAGAAATTGCGCAATATCGGGGTGTGATCGTATTGCCTGTATAAACGCTTCAGACGATGCCGGAGTTGGAATGATTCTGCGTTATGACAATAATAACGTAATGAAACTCACTACCAACTCTGGCAGGGGGGGATAAATTAAGGGATTTGAGCTTAAGATAATTCTTAGGATAATGTATCATCCGACCACCGCTGTTATTTGCGCAAATTAAGCCGAATCCTAAAAAGAAAAATGCCTATGTCTGAGATGGATATCAAAAAAAGCACAGATCTTGATTTTCCCCGTTATGCCACCCCGGTTGTACACGCTAAAGAGATAGATCTTTTGGGCCTGGTTGAAGTGCTGCTGGCGGCGAAAAAACGCATCATCGCCGTGACGCTTGCTTTCACGCTGGTTGGCCTGGCCGTTTCATTTTTACTGCCGCAGAAATGGACCAGTAAAGCCGTGATCACGCAGGCAGAACAGTCGCAGTGGAACCCGTTGCGCCAGATGCTGGTTACGTTACAGGTCCTTGACGTGGATGCGAAAATTTCCCGCCCGGAAGTCTTTGATCTGTTTATTAAAAAGTTTCAGTCGCAGTCATTGCTCGAAGAGTACATGAAAACTTCTCCTTACGTGACGTCGCAGCTGGAAGGTACTGAGGTGGATGCGCTTGAGCTGCATCGTGCAATAGTCAATATCTCAGAACGAATGAAAGCGGTGAATGACACTCAGGTTAAAGATGCGGATAAAATGCCGTATGTCTCCTGGACATTGAGCTTTACGGCACCGACAGCAGGCGATGCGCAAACTGTGCTGGAAGGCTATATCAATTACATTACCGCGATTGTCGAAAAAGAGACGATTCAGAATATCCGTAGCCAGATAACCCTTAAAACGAAAGCCGTTGAGCAGCAGCTGGAACTGGACCGTGTTCGTCTGACCAATATTCATAATACCAACCTGCAGCGACTGAATTATTCGCTGGCCGTGGCGAATGCCGCGGGTATTAAGAAGCCGGTCTACAGTAACGGGCAGGCCGTAAAAGATGACCCGGATTACTCCGTTGCGCTCGGCGCTGACGGCATTGCGCAAAAACTGCAGATTGAAAAAAATCTGAAGGACGTGACCGAGCTGAATGCGGATTTCCAGAACCGGGAATACTACCTGGCACAGCTGAAAAAACTCTCCTTTGCCGACGTCAAACTTGAGCCCTTCAGGTACCAGCTTTCACCGTCCATGCCGGTGAAAAAAGATGGCCCGGGTAAAGCCCTGATTGTCCTTCTGTCGGCGATCCTGGGTGGGCTGTTTGCCTGCGGTAGCGTTTTACTGCGTGAGGCGATGCTCACCCGCAATCCTCTGCCAGAGCCGGTGACGGAATAACCTCTGCAGATTAAAAAGGCGCTGACTTCAGCGCCTTTTTTTATGGCTGCCGGTTGTGTTAAAAAAGATCCTGGATAATAAGGAGGGATGATGAAAACGATCGGCCTGATAGGTGGAATGAGCTGGGAATCGACAATCCCTTATTACCGCCTGATTAACGAAGGAATAAAGCAACGTCTGGGTGGTCTGCATTCTGCGAGTCTGCTGCTGCACAGCGTGGATTTTCATGAAATAGAAGCGTGCCAGTCGAGCGGAGAATGGGATAAAGCCGGGGAGATACTGGCCCAGGCGGCGCTGGGGCTAGAGCGTGCTGGCGCCGAAGGGATTTTGCTCTGTACCAACACTATGCACAAAGTGGCGTCGCACATTGAGGATCGCTGCCCGCTGCCGTTCCTGCATATCGCTGATGCCACCGGGCGTGCGATTGCGGCATCCGGTATACGCCGCGTGGCGCTGCTGGGGACGCGCTACACCATGGAACAGGATTTTTATCGTGGGCGTTTGCACAGTGAGTTCGGCATCGAAAGCCTGATCCCTGATGAGCATGACCGGGCGCGCATCAACCAGATCATCTTTGACGAACTCTGCCTCGGTACCTTCAGCGAGTCATCCCGGGCATATTACGTCAGCGTGATTGAAAAGCTGGCGCAGCAGGGGGCTGAAGGGGTGATCTTCGGCTGCACGGAGATCGGCCTGCTGGTGCCGGTTGAGCGAAGCCCTGTTCCGGTATTTGATACCGCCGCCATTCATGCAGCGGATGCCGTAGCCTTTATGCTCTCATAATGGCGCTTGTCGATCTGGTAAGCGAAGCGCTAGCTGGCGCGCGTGCGCCACTAAGTGTTCGGTGAACGCATCTACCAGTGCGGAAGACGGGCGGTGAAGCGGACGGATCAGGCTCACGGTGAACGGAACGGAAACGCTGAAACGGCGGATGACGATCCCGCTTCCGGCATAGTCCAGCGCCGTCAGCGGGTTAACGACCGCGACGCCGACGCCTGCCCGCACCATTGCACAGATTGAGGCTGCGCTGTGTGTCTCCACGACCATTCGCCGTTTTACCTGATGTTCGGCAAACAGCGTATCCAGGAGCTGTCGGTAACTGTCGGTCTGCGACAGACTAATGTAGTTTTCCCCATGAAAATCCTCGGGTGTGAGCACGCTCTTTCCGGCAAGCGGATGTCCGGCCGGGAGAACGCACACTTCATCTAAAGAGAGTAATTCCATGCGTTCCGTTCCCGCGGGGGTGGAGAGGGTCTCGGTGAGTCCTAAATCATGACGCTGCGCCGAAAGCCACTCTTCCAGCAGCGGGGATTCCTGCGGCACGATAGTGAGGCTGACTTCAGGATAGCGCGCCAGAAAAGGCTGTAGCAGCATCGGCAAAAAGGATTGCGAAAAGACCGGCAGGCAGACAATCGACAGTTCGCCCTGACGAAACTCGCGCAGGCTTTCTGCCGCACTCACTATTCTGTCCAGCCCGTACCAGGAACGCTGCACTTCTTCGAACAAACGTAACCCCTGCACCGTTGGGTGCAGCCTTCCCCGGGTGCGTTCAAACAGCTTTAGCCCCAGCACTTTCTCGAAGCGCGCCAGCTCGCGGCTGACTGTCGGCTGTGAGGTATGCAGCATCTGCGCGGCTTCGGTGAGATTACCGGTGGTCATCACGGCGTGAAAAATCTCAATCTGGCGTAAGTTGACGGCGGGCATAGGGCACCTGAAGGCTGAGGGTTATCCATATCATTTTTGCATAGACTCGGGATAAAACGATATTTTTTATTCTCTTTGCGCTGTGGCGTAATCATAAAAAATTTGATAACCCGGAGATGACCATGCCACGCCCGCTCAACCAGACTGATACCGATTTGAATGCTGACAACCTGCTGCGCCTGCCTGCCGAGTTTGGCTGCCCGGTGTGGGTTTATGACGCGCAGATCGTTCGCGAAAAAATCGCCGCCCTGCATCAGTTTGACGTGGTGCGTTTTGCCCAGAAGGCTTGTTCCAATATTCATATCCTGCGTCTGATGCGCGAGCAGGGGGTAAAAGTTGACTCCGTGTCACTGGGGGAAATCGAGCGCGCGCTGGCGGCGGGTTTTGATCCAAAAGCTGACAGCGATGCGATCGTCTTTACCGCCGATGTCATCGACGATGCCACCCTGGCGCGCGTGCACGAACTGCAGATCCCGGTGAATGCCGGGTCTGTGGATATGCTGGAGCAGCTGGGTCAGGTTTCTCCTGGCCATCGCGTCTGGCTGCGCGTGAACCCGGGCTTTGGCCATGGTCACAGCCAAAAAACCAACACCGGCGGTGAAAACAGCAAGCACGGGATCTGGTATGCCGATATGCCTGCTGCGCTGGAGGTGCTGCAGCGTTACAACCTGAAGCTGGTGGGCATTCATATGCACATTGGCTCTGGTGTGGATTATGGTCATCTGGAGCAGGTGTGCGGCGCAATGGTGCGCCAGGTGGTGGACTTCGGGCAGGATCTGGAGGCGATCTCCGCCGGTGGTGGTCTCTCCATTCCTTACCGTGAAGGCGAAGAGGCGATCGATACCGATCACTATTACGGCCTGTGGAGCGCCGCGCGTGATCAAATCGCCGCGCATCTGGGCCACGCGGTGAAACTGGAAATTGAGCCGGGTCGTTTCCTGGTGGCGGAAGCTGGCGTGCTGGTGTCGCAGGTGCGCAGCGTGAAAGAGATGGGCTCTCGTCACTTTGTGTTGATTGACGCGGGCTTTAACGATCTGATGCGTCCGTCCATGTACGGCAGCTATCATCACATTACCGCACTGGCTGCCGATGGCCGCGATTTAACGCAGGCGCCGCGCGTTGAGACCGTCGTTGCGGGGCCGCTGTGTGAATCGGGTGACGTATTTACTCAGCAGGAGGGAGGCAAAGTGGAAACCCGCGCGCTGCCAGAGGTTAAACCGGGTGATTATCTGGTGCTGCATGATACCGGTGCCTACGGGGCGTCGATGTCCTCTAACTACAACAGCCGCCCGCTGCTGCCGGAAGTGCTGTTTGATAACGGCAAGGCGCGGCTGATCCGCCGCCGTCAGACTATTCAGGAACTGCTGGCGCTGGAGCTCGTCTGAGTAAAGTAGGGCCCGGTGGTGACCGAATCGCGTAAGACCAGCGTGCCGGTAAACGGCGGGATCGCATCGACCGGCTGGTTTTTTGCCAGCCGGATCGCCTGATCGATGGCGGTGATAATCATACTGTCGATGGGCAGATAGACCGATGACAGCGCAGGCTCCAGCCATTTCGCGCAGGGGGCATCGTCAAAGCCGAACAGGGAAATATCCTGCGGGATCTTCAGTCCCGCCTGATGCAGCGCTTTGGACGCACCCAGCGCCATATCATCGTTACAGGCAAACAGGGCGCTGAACGACACGCCTTCGGCAATCAGTTCCTTGCACAGCTCATATCCCCGCGTCATGCCCGCATCGCCGTATTTAATCCGACGCTCGTCCAGACGAATACCGTGCTTTTCCAGCGCCTTGCGGTAGCCCATCAGCCTCGCTTTCCCGGTGGGGGTGTGGATTGGGACGGTGATACAGGCGATCTCCCGGTGGCCCTGATTGATCAGGTAATCCACGGCCTTAAACGCGGCATCCTGCTGTTCGAAGAAGACGCAGCGATCCGGCGCCTGGCTCACTTCACGGTTAATGACCACCAGCGGCGTTTGCACGGTATTCATCAGCTTGATGATCGCTTTTTCGCTCATATAGCGCGTGTAAAGCACGATGGCATCACACTGGCGATCGGCCAGCATTTGCACCGCCTGTTCTTCCTGTTCCGGCGCGTCGTGGCCATCGGTGACGATCAGCTGTTTCCCGTGGGTTTCGGTCTGCCGCGACGCCTGTTGCAGAAGGCGGCCAAAGTAAAAGCCATCGAAGGTCGAGACCACCAGACCAATGCTGTTGCTGGTCTGGTTTGCCAGGGAACGCGCGAGAAAGTTCGGGCGATAGCCCAGCTCTTCCATCGCCGCAAACACCTGCTGGCGCGTACTCTCTTTAACCTGACCTGTGCCGTTCAGCACGCGCGATACCGTGGCCTTCGACACGCCCGCACGCAGTGAGACATCCAGCATTGTTGCCATTCTACATTCCTGATTCCACGTATTGGTCTGCAGTTTAACACAGACCTCACGGCGTATAAGCGATGCGGAAAGGGCAAAAACTCCGCCACGATCACGCTTTTCGGTAACGATTCGTCAGCCGACATCCTTGCCTGCCGGCAGTAAAACGATTCTGATAAGATAATCGACAAACCGAGCGGGAGTCGTCAGGCCTGCATATTCATTGAAAAACTCAGGTGAAACGTGAAAAAGAGTGCCATCCTTCCGCTTTATCATGCGCCGCAGTACGCGCAGCAGGTGACCGACTGGATCTGGCAGGCCTTTGGCGAGGGGCTTCCACGGGAATTTTTCCACAGCATCGTGGAGCATAGCCAGACGCCGGGGGCATTACCGCTGACCTTTATTGCCCTGGAAGACGAACGGCTTGTGGGCACGGTGGGGCTCTGGCGCTGCGATCTCATCACCCGACAGGATCTCTTTCCGTGGCTGGCGGCGCTGTACGTTGACGATGCGGCGCGCGGCAAAGGGCTGGCGGGGCTGCTTCAGCAACATGTTATTTCCTGCGCCGCGCAGGCGGGGTATGAGACGCTCCATCTGTGGTCTGCCTGCCGTGACTTCTATGAACGTTACGGCTGGCAGTACATGGGTGATGCGCTGGAGTACCCTGATAAGACGGTACACCTTTACCGTTATTCGCTCTGCGCTTCCGCAGGCGACGCAACGGAGTGACGGCGCACTAAGGTTGGGCTGAAGAGATGGGTAATATCCGGCGGCTGGCGTTGCTCGGCCAGCGCTAACGCCAGCTCCGCGGCCTGGGTTGCCATCGTGATGATCGGGTAACGTACGGTAGTCAGGCGCGGGCGGACGTAACGGGAGACCAGCACATCATCAAAGCCAATCAGTGAGATTTCTGCCGGCACCTCAATCCCGTTGTCATTCAATACCCCCATCGCCCCTGCGGCCATGGAGTCGTTATAGCTGGCCACTGCCGTAAAGTTTCGGCCGCGACCCAGCAGTTCGGTCATCGCCTGTTCGCCGCCGCTCTCATCCGGTTCACCGTAGGCTACCAGCCGGTCATTACACGGCAGACCGTTTTCGCGCAGGGCATCGTAGTAGCCCTGCAGACGATCTTCAGCATCAGAAATCGGGTGATTTGAGCAGAGATAGCCAATCCGGGTGTGGCCCTGTTGGATCAGGTGACGGGTAGCAAGCCAGGCACCGTAGCGGTCGTCGAGCGCCACGCAGCGTTTTTCAAAACCGGGAATAATACGGTTGATGATTACCATCCCGGGGATCTGCTTCATCAGATGAATCAGTTCGGCATCCGGGATCATTTTGGCGTGAACCACCAGCGCCGCACAGCGGTGGCGGATCAGCTGCTCGATGGCCTGGCGTTCTTTTTGCTCATTATGATAGCCATTGCCGATCAGTAAAAAATTGCCTGTCTGATAAGAAACCTGTTCAACCGCTTTTACCATGGCACCGAAAAAGGGGTCAGAAACATCTCCCACTACCAGACCAATGGTTTCTGTGGCCTGCTGGGCGAGCGCGCGGGCATTGGCATTGGGATGATAGTTCAGGGATTCCATGGCGTTTTGTACCGCCTGGCGCGATGCGTCACTGGCTTTTGGGGAGTCGTTAATCACACGCGAGACGGTGGCTACCGAGACACCTGCCAGACGGGCCACATCCTTTATTGTCGCCATTCAATACCTTCTTATTGGGGGTAAGCGTTTACACACCAAATAGTGTTGCGGAAAAGCGCCGCGCATTCAAGGGGAGCGGATCCCCGCTCTCCACAAACGTGACGCAGAACAACCCTGGCAGTGTAATCGTTACACGCGCAGTCGTGTCTGAAGAATGTCATTCTGAACCTTTAGTTACACTTTGCCTCAGGCTGTTGCGATTGTCAGATAGCGAGGACGTGAAAGAGATTGCTAAAGTCGAGATCCCAGAGGTATTGATTGGTGAGAATTCTTAGTACGGTTTCGTACTCATCTCTTGCACCAACCTGCGCGGATGCGCAGGTTTTTTTTCGCCTCCATTTTTGCTGTCGCTCCCGTATCACTTCTCGTGTAATCTGCCACCATTTACTATCAACCCTTCACACTGGCTGGCAAAGGGAGTTGAGATGCTATTTGGGTTCTTCCGTACACTTTTCCGTATCCTCTTTCGCATCCGCGTCACGGGCGATGCCCAGGCGCTTCGCGGTGAACGCGTTTTAATCACACCAAATCACGTTTCCTTTATCGATGGCATTCTGCTGGCACTGTTTTTGCCCGTGCGTCCGGTGTTTGCGGTCTATACATCCATTAGCCAGCAGTGGTACATGCGCTGGCTCACGCCGTTGATTGATTTTGTGCCGCTCGACCCGACAAAGCCGATGATGATTAAACATCTGGTCCGTCTGGTAGAGCAGGGGCGCCCGGTGGTCATTTTCCCGGAAGGGCGTATCTCAGTGACCGGATCGTTGATGAAGATCTACGACGGAGCGGGGTTTGTCGCGGCGAAGTCGAAAGCGACCGTGGTGCCGCTGCGTATTGAAGGGGCGGAGCTAACCCATTTCAGTCGTCTGAAAGGGCTGGTGAAGCAGCGTCTGTTTCCCACCATCACGCTGCATATTCTGCCACCAACGTCGCTCCCGATGCCCGACGCGCCGCGTGCCCGCGATCGCCGTAAGATCGCCGGGGAGATGCTGCATCAGATCATGATGGAAGCGCGTATGGCCGTTCGTCCGCGCGAAACGCTGTACGAATCCCTGCTTTCTGCGCAGTACCGCTATGGCGCGAAGAAAAACTGTATCGAAGACATCAACTTTACCCCGGATACCTATCGCAAACTGCTGACCAAGACCCTGTTTGTGGGCCGCATACTGGAGAAGTACAGCAAAAAGGGCGAAAAGATTGGCCTGATGCTGCCTAACGCGGGCATCAGCGCGGCGGTGATTTTTGGCGCGGTTTCACGGGGCCGTATTCCGGCGATGATGAACTACACGGCGGGTGTGAAGGGGCTGACCAGCGCCATCACCGCCGCTCAGATTAACACCGTCTTTACTTCCCGTCAGTTCCTGGACAAAGGCAAGCTCTGGCATCTTCCCGAGCAGCTCACTCAGGTGCGCTGGGTCTTCCTGGAAGATCTGAAAGCGGACGTGACCACCGGCGACAAGCTGTGGATTTTTGCGCATCTGCTGATGCCGCGTCTGGCCCAGGTCAAACAGCAGCCGGAAGATGACGCGATTATCCTCTTCACATCGGGTTCTGAAGGCAACCCAAAAGGCGTTGTCCACAGCCACAAGAGCATTCTGGCAAACGTTGAGCAGATCAAAAGTATTGCCGACTTTACCGCGAACGACCGGTTTATGTCGGCGCTGCCGCTGTTCCACTCCTTTGGCCTGACGGTCGGGCTATTTACGCCGCTGCTAACCGGCGCTGAAGTGTTCCTCTATCCCAGCCCGCTGCATTACCGCATTGTGCCGGAGCTGGTGTATGACCGTAACTGCACCGTGCTGTTCGGGACTTCAACCTTCCTGGGTAACTATGCGCGTTTTGCCAATCCGTATGACTTCTATCGCGTGCGGTATGTGGTGGCTGGCGCAGAAAAACTGCAGGAGAGCACGCGTCAGATCTGGCAGGACAAGTTTGGTCTGCGCATTCTCGAAGGCTATGGCGTGACCGAGTGTGCGCCCGTGGTCTCGATTAACGTGCCGATGGCGGCGAAACCGGGAACGGTTGGCCGCATTCTGCCGGGGATGGACGCGCGTCTGCTGGCGGTGCCGGGCATAGAGGACGGCGGCCGTCTGCAGCTCAAAGGGCCAAACGTGATGAACGGGTATCTGCGTGTGGAAAACCCAGGCGTGCTGGAAGCACCGACGGCGGAGAACGTCAACGGCGAGGTAGAAACCGGCTGGTACGACACCGGTGATATTGTCCGCTTTGATGAACAAGGCTTTGTACAGATCCAGGGACGTGCAAAACGCTTCGCCAAAATTGCCGGTGAAATGGTCTCTCTGGAAATGGTTGAGCAACTGGCGACCGCCGTGTCCGCCGAGAAGATGCACGCCACGGTCGTGAAGAGCGATGCCAGCAAAGGCGAGGCGCTGGTGCTGTTTACAACCGACAGTGAGCTCAAGCGCGACAGGTTGCTCAGCTATGCGCGTGAACATGGTATTCCTGAGCTGGCGGTACCGCGCGATATTCGCTACCTGAAGCAGCTTCCGGTGCTGGGAAGCGGGAAGCCCGATTTCGTGACCCTGAAAGGTATGGTTGAAGAGGCGGAACAGCAAAATGCGTGAGTCAGTACACACTAACACCTCGCTCAGATCGAAAGGCATGCTGGCGGTCATTGCCGCGCAGTTTCTCTCTGCGTTTGGCGATAACGCGCTGTTGTTTGCCACGCTGGCGCTGCTGAAGGCCGAGTTTTACCCCGACTGGAGCCAGCCGATCCTGCAGATGGTGTTTGTGGGCGCTTACATTATATTTGCTCCCTTCGTCGGACAGGTGGCGGACAGCTTCCCCAAAGGTCGGGTGATGATGTTTGCCAACGGACTCAAGCTGCTGGGCGCAGCCAGTATCTGTTTTGGTTTCAATCCGTTTGTTGGCTATACGCTGGTGGGCATCGGTGCTGCCGCCTACTCCCCGGCGAAGTATGGCATCCTCGGAGAGCTGACCACGGGGGATAAGCTGGTCAAAGCCAATGGCCTGATGGAGTCCTCAACGATTGCCGCTATCCTGCTCGGCTCCGTCGCGGGCGGCGTCCTGGCCGACTGGCATGTTCTGGCGGCCCTGGGCGTGTGTGCAGTGGTGTATGGCGGGGCGGTCGTTGCTAACCTGTTTATTCCGAAGCTGCCGGTGGCTCGCCCGGGCCAGTCCTGGCGCTTTAAGCCAATGACCGGCAGCTTCTTTACTGCCTGTCGTGTGCTGTGGCGTAACGGTGAAACGCGTTTCTCCCTGATGGGCACCAGTATGTTCTGGGGCGCAGGCGTTACGCTGCGCTTCCTGCTGGTACTGTGGGTGCCGGTGGCGCTGGGGATCACCGACAACGCGACGCCAACCTATCTGAATGCGATGGTGGCTATCGGGATTGTGGTTGGGGCAGGCGCCGCGGCGAAGCTGGTCACGCTTGAGACGGTAGCACGCTGCATGCCGGCAGGGATCCTGATCGGCGTGGTGGTGCTTATTTTCTCGCTGCAGCATGCGTTATTGCCTGCTTATGCGCTCCTGATCCTGATTGGTATTCTCGGGGGCTTCTTCGTGGTGCCGCTCAATGCGTTACTGCAGGAACGGGGCAAGCAGACCGTCGGGGCGGGAAATGCCATCGCGGTACAAAACCTGGGTGAAAACCTGGCGATGCTGTTGATGCTGGGGCTTTATTCACTGGCAGTAAAAGTGGGCGTGCCGGTGGTGGGGATTGGCGTTGGGTTTGGCGGGCTGTTTGCGATTGCGATTGCCGCATTATGGCTTTGGCAGCGTCGCCGTTGATCAGTGCGGCCTGATGCCCTCATCCCGGCCCTCTCCCACAGGGAGAGGGAGCAAACCCTAAAAACGGCAACGTGCGTTGCCGTTTTGCTTTTATTACGGTGCCGGGTATGTGTATACCTGATGCACCGCTTCAATCTCCGCTAACACCTCTTCACTCAGGTTCAGATGGAAACTCTCAATGTTGGTTTTCAACTGCTCCAGGGTGGTCGCGCCCAGCAGGGTGCTGGCAACAAACGGCTGACGACGCACGAAGGCAAGCGCCATCTGCGCAGGGTCAAGACCGTGACGCTTTGCGATATCCACGTAGGCGGCAACGGCTTTCTGCGTCTGCTCGCCGCTGTAGCGGGTAAAGCGGCTAAAGAGGGTGTTACGCGCCCCGGCCGGTTTCGCCCCGTTCAGGTATTTCCCCGTCAGCGTGCCGAAACCGAGGCAGGAATAGGCGAGAAGTTCCACCTCTTCGTACTGTGTCACTTCGGCCAGACCCACTTCATAGCTGCGGTTAAGCAGGCTGTACGGGTTCTGGATGGTGACGATGCGCGGCAGATCGTGTTTATCCGCCAGATGCAGATAGCGCATCACCCCAAAGGCCGTTTCGTTAGAGACGCCAATGTAGCGGATTTTTCCCGCACGCTGGCACTCGGCCAGCGCTTCCAGTGTTTCCAGCAGCGTCACGGCAGGGGCGCTTTCATTCCAGCTGTAGCCAAGCTTACCAAAGCAGTTAGTGGGGCGCTGTGGCCAGTGAACCTGGTACAGATCGAGGTAGTCGGTCTGCAGACGCTTCAGGCTGGCATCCAGCGCGGCGCGGATATTTTTGCGATCGAGGATCTGATTCGGGCGGATCCCGGTATCGTTGTTGCGCGCGGGGCCACTGACTTTTGAGGCGATCACCAGCTTTTCACGGTTACCGTGTTTTGCCAGCCAGTTACCCACATACGTTTCGGTAAGTCCCTGCGTTTCCGGACGGGGGGGAACAGGGTACATCTCTGCGACATCAATCAGGTTAATGCCCTGGCTGACGGCATAATCGAGTTGTGCATGGGCATCGGCTTCGCTGTTTTGTTCACCAAATGTCATCGTGCCCAACCCCAGTTGGCTAATTTCGAGAGCGCTGTGGGGGATACGGTGATAATGCATAGCCGGCTTCCTCATGAGACATATAGACCGCGTCAGGGTGTTCCCGACAAAGGAATATAAACATGGCAGAGGGGAAGCAAAAGGGGAAGAAAAAAATCAAAAAGGCCAGCAAGCTACTGACCTCTCTCTGTTTATCGCTCGATAATTTGCGAGACTTCGTCGCGATTGATCTGCATTTTATTGCCTTCCTGGTCGCGGTAGCTGACCAGACCGGTATCATCATCGACTTCGGGTTTGCCGTCAGTCAGGATCATTCGACCGTCTTTTGTCGCCATGACGTAATCGCTGCTACAACCCGATACGGCAAAGGCTAAACCGACTGCTGAAACTAACACTGCCCATTTTTTCATCGTTATTGTCCTCATCTGGCTCGTATCAAATCATAGTCTAGTATTAACCCGATATGGCGAATGGAGAAAGCGGTAAAATCTTAAAAACCAGGTGATTATGTTTGAGAGCTCTCAAAATAAGTAAAAAACTATGTGTTAAGCAGGAAATGGCGTGCCAGCAGCGCGCCGGTAAAATTCTTTTTGAGATAAAAACCGCGTGGCAGAGTCAGTATGGGTTCACCGTGTGCGCCGATGGCCTCAGTGAGCGCTTTACTGTTCGCCGCTTTCGGACGCAGCTGTAACACTTCTCCGTGTCGGGCTGTAATGCGCTCTACCTGCCCAAGCACAATCATGTCCATCAGCTCCTCCCAGTCCAGACGCAGCTGGTGCTCCTCATCATCGGTTGGGCTCCAGAGCAGCGGGGCGCCAATGCGACGATCGGCCAGCGGGATCGCCCGCTCGCCTTCAACCGGTACCCACAGGACACGCTTCAGCTTATGGCGAACATGGCTGGTTTCCCACGTTACGCCGGTATTGCCGGTTAATGGCGCAACGCAGACAAACGTGGTTTCAAGCGGCTTCCCCTGACGGTCTATGGGAATGGTTTTTAACTCCACGCCAAGGGCGGCAAAATCTTGCTCAGGTTTACTCCCTGCGCTGGCGCCCAGCCAGAGCTCGAGCAGCATGCCGATCCAGCCTTTATCCCGTTTCAGATCCTTCGGGATCGGCAGCCCTGCCATGGCGGCCAGCTCGCCAAGCGAAAAGCCTGCCAGGCGCTGGGCCTGTTGTAGCAACTGGCTCTCGCTGGAGGGCGGTGAAAGCAAGGGTGTAAGCGGATGCATGATGGTAACCTTTTGATTAAAAAATAAACGAAGAAATTGTCCCCTGTGGATAGAGTTTAACTTTTTCTGTACCAATATGACATGTCTATGATTTATTGGATATTTTGTCGCGTTGAAATCGTTTCACCGTGGGCGGAAAAGCGGTTGTTCAAATCTGGTCACTGACAATGAACAGGATCTTACACCATGTTATCCACAGAAAAATGGGATAACTGGGCATAACCCTGACTACTGTTTCAATTTACAGCCTTGACGTGCGATGAAAATCGAATTTTCACACAAATTGTGACTAACTTATTGGCACAATCTGTGGATAAAACCGACGCTGTTCGATCTTTCATCAGCACAACGATCTCTGATGTGATGATCGTCACGCTATTCTGCTTTTTGTTTACCGATCTGCATTTAAATAACTGTAAATAAAGAAATTATATTAAGGTGGCATAAGAGGGAGACCGGCGGTGATAAAGGTTGTTCATCGGTAATCAGACACTTCTTCACAACTATATCCACAGAAAAGGTGAATAAAATTCCCCTCGCTGCCTCACATCTGTTTATAACTCAGCACTAATTTGTGAGTTATTCAAATGTTATTAGGTTGCAGGCCTGTAAGAGAGTGGTTTACCGCCTCCCTGTAGTGTGAAACAATCATTCATATATAAGGTTTAGTTTGGGGTAGTCCGGTGATTGATGACGATGGCTACCGCCCGAACGTAGGAATAGTAATTTGTAATCGTCAGGGCCAGGTAATGTGGGCCCGGCGGTATGGTCAGCACTCCTGGCAGTTCCCGCAAGGCGGGATCAATCCGGGAGAGTCCCCAGAACAAGCGATGTACCGGGAGCTTTTTGAAGAGGTCGGTTTAAGCCGGAAAGATGTTCGTATCCTGGCTTCGACCCGCAACTGGTTGCGTTACAAGTTACCGAAACGTTTGGTGCGTTGGGACACAAAGCCGGTTTGTATCGGCCAGAAACAGAAATGGTTTCTGTTGCAGTTGGTGGGTAACGATTCAGACATCAATATGCAGACCAGCAGTACGCCGGAGTTTGATGGCTGGCGCTGGGTGAGCTATTGGTATCCTGTTCGTCAGGTCGTGTCATTTAAACGCGATGTTTACCGTAGGGTGATGAAAGAGTTTGCAAGTGTGGTGATGCAGCTTCAGGAGATCCCGCCTAAGCCGCAGAGCGCACCTGCCTGGCGACGTAAAAGAGGTTAAGCTACGCAAATCATGCTCACCCGCTTGCGAGAAATAGTCGAGAAGGTGGCCAGTGCGCCGCGTCTGAACGAGGCGCTGAATATTCTGGTCACTGATATCTGTCTTGCGATGGAGACCGAGGTCTGTTCGGTGTATCTGGCCGACCACGATCGACGCTGCTATTACCTGATGGCAACCCGTGGTTTGAAAAAACCACGTGGGCGCACTGTAACCCTCGCATTTGATGAAGGTATTGTGGGTCTGGTTGGGCGGCTGGCTGAACCCATCAACCTTGCTGATGCGCAAAAACACCCCAGCTTTAAATACATTCCTTCCGTAAAAGAAGAGCGCTTCCGCGCTTTCCTTGGTGTGCCGATTATCCAGCGTCGTCAGCTGCTCGGCGTGTTGGTTGTCCAGCAGCGCGAGCTACGTCAGTACGATGAAAGCGAAGAGTCTTTCCTCGTGACGCTGGCTACGCAGATGGCGGCCATCCTCTCTCAGTCTCAGCTTGCCGCGCTCTTTGGTCAGTACCGCCATACGCGCATTCGTGCCCTTCCGGCCTCGCCAGGGGTGGCGATTGCTGAAGGCTGGATGGACGCCACGCTGCCGTTGATGGAGCAGGTTTACGAAGCCTCAACGCTTGATGAAGCGCTTGAGCGCGAGCGCCTTACCGCCGCGCTGGAAGAGGCGGCGAATGAATTTCGCCGCTACAGCAAACGTTTTGCCGCAGGCGCGCAGAAAGAGACGGCGGCCATTTTTGACCTCTATTCGCACCTTCTCTCCGATGCGCGTCTGCGCCGTGAGCTTTTTGCGGAGGTGGATAAAGGCTCGGTCGCGGAGTGGGCAGTTAAGAAGGTTATCGAAAAATTTGCCGAGCAATTTGCGGCGCTGACCGACGGTTACCTGAAAGAGCGGGCCGGGGATTTACGGGCCCTCGGACAACGGCTGCTGTTCCACCTTGATGACACCATTCAGGGGCCGAATGCCTGGCCAAAACGGTTTATTCTGGTCGCCGATGAACTCTCGGCAACGACGCTGGCTGAACTGCCCCAGGACAGGCTGGCTGGTGTCGTGGTGCGCGATGGGGCCGCTAACTCCCATGCCGCCATTATGGTGCGCGCGCTGGGTATTCCGACCGTTATGGGGGCGGATATCCAGCCGTCGGTTCTGCACCGACGGACGCTGGTGGTGGACGGCTATCGCGGAGAGCTGCTGGTCGATCCTGAGCCGGTTCTGCTGCAGGAATACCAGCGTCTTATCAGCGAAGAGAATGAATTAAGCAAGCTGGCAGAAGATGACGTTAACCTGCCCGCACAGCTTAAAAGCGGTGAGCGGATCAAAGTGATGCTCAATGCCGGTTTAAGCCCTGAGCACGAAGAAAAGCTTGGCAGCCGCATCGACGGTATTGGCCTGTACCGCACTGAGATCCCGTTCATGCTGCAGAGCGGTTTCCCCTCCGAAGAGGAGCAGGTGGCGCAGTATCAGGGCATGCTGCAGATGTTTAACGACAAACCGGTCACCCTGCGTACGCTGGATGTCGGGGCGGATAAACAGCTGCCTTATATGCCGATCAGTGAGGAAAACCCGTGCCTGGGCTGGCGTGGGATCCGCATTACGCTCGATCAGCCTGAGATCTTCCTGATCCAGGTGCGCGCGATGCTGCGCGCCAATGCGGCGACGGGTAACCTCAGCATTCTGTTGCCGATGGTCACCAGCATTGATGAGATCGACGAAGCGCGGCGGCTGATTGAACGCGCAGGCCGTGAAGTGGAAGAGATGATTGGCTATGCGATCCCGAAACCGCGGATCGGGGTGATGCTCGAAGTGCCTTCCATGGTCTTTATGCTGCCGCAGCTGGCAAACCGGGTTGATTTTATCTCCGTCGGCACGAACGACCTGACGCAATATATTCTGGCCGTCGACCGTAACAATACCCGCGTCGCCAGTATCTACGATAGCCTGCATCCGGCGATCATTCGTGCGCTGGCGATGATCGCCCGGGAAGCGGAGCAGTACGGTATTGATTTACGCTTGTGTGGTGAAATGGCAGGGGATTCGATGTGCGTCGCGATCCTGATTGGTCTGGGATACCGCCATCTGTCGATGAACGGCCGGGCCGTCGCACGCGTGAAGTATCTGTTGCGCCATATCGATATCAACGATGCCCGCGAGCTGGCTGAACGCAGTCTTGAAGCGCAACTGGCAACCGAGGTTCGCCACCAGGTCGCCGCGTTTATGGAACGACGCGGCATGGGCGGTCTGATCCGCGGCGGTCGCTAATCGCCTTTCGCCCTCTCTCTGTGGGAGAGGGCACCAGCGCGCATAAAATCCTATACACATCTTTTACATCTCTGGCGCATCCTCCGCGCCCACCTTATGCTATGATTCGCAACTTTGGAGCCTCTGCTTACGGCAGAATCGCATTTCTACCGCTGTCCACTTTCAGCGGAATAACAACATCTTGTGGTGACAGATGAACAGTGGTTATCTGCATTTTCCGGAATTTGATCCGGTCATTTTCTCAATAGGACCTGTTTCGCTTCACTGGTACGGTCTGATGTACCTGGTGGGCTTCATTTTTGCCATGTGGCTCGCTGGCCGTCGCGCCAGCCGTCCGGGCAGCGGCTGGACCAAAAACGAAGTTGAAAACCTGCTGTATGCGGGCTTCCTCGGCGTGTTCCTCGGTGGCCGTATTGGGTATGTGCTGTTCTATAACTTCCCGGTATTCCTGAACGATCCGCTCTATCTGTTCCGCGTCTGGGACGGCGGCATGTCTTTCCATGGCGGCCTGATTGGGGTGATCCTGGTGATGGTGATTTTTGCCAAACGCACCAAACGCAACTTCTTCCAGGTTTCCGATTTTATCGCACCGCTGATCCCGTTTGGGCTGGGCGCTGGTCGTCTGGGCAACTTCATCAACGGTGAGCTGTGGGGACGTGTCGATCCGAGCGTGTCATTTACCATGCTGTTCCCGGGCTCGCGTGCGGAAGATATCGCCCTGCTGCCATCACACCCGGAGTGGCAGTCCATTTTCGATACCTACGGCGTTCTGCCGCGCCATATGTCTCAGCTGTACGAGCTGGCGCTGGAAGGCGTGGTGCTGTTTATCATCCTGAACCTGTTTATCCGCAAGCCACGTCCAATGGGGGCCGTGTCCGGTCTGTTCCTGATTGGCTATGGCGCATTCCGTATCATCGTCGAGTTCTTCCGTCAGCCTGATGCGCAGTTTACCGGCGAGTGGGTACAGTACATCAGCATGGGGCAAATCCTCTCCATTCCGATGATTGTCGCGGGTGCCATTATGATGATTTGGGCGTATCGTCGTCGTCCACAGCAACAACTTTCCTGAGGAACCATGAAACAGTATCTTGAATTGATGAAAAAAGTGCTCGACGAGGGCACGCCGAAAAACGACCGCACCGGTACCGGTACGCTCTCCATTTTTGGCCACCAGATGCGCTTCAATCTGCAGGAAGGCTTCCCCCTGGTGACGACGAAGCGCTGCCACCTGCGCTCGATCATTCATGAACTGCTCTGGTTCCTGCAAGGCGATACCAACGTTGCGTATCTGCACGAAAATAACGTCACCATCTGGGACGAATGGGCAGATGAGAACGGCAACCTGGGCCCGGTCTACGGCAAGCAGTGGCGGGCATGGCCAACGCCTGATGGCCGCCATATCGACCAGATCACCACCGTGATGAACCAGCTGAAGAACGACCCGGACTCGCGCCGCATCATCGTTTCCGCCTGGAACGTGGGCGAGCTGGATAAAATGGCGCTGGCGCCGTGCCACGCGTTCTTCCAGTTCTATGTCGCGGACGGCAAGCTTTCCTGTCAGCTGTACCAGCGCTCCTGTGATGTGTTCCTCGGCCTGCCGTTTAACATCGCCAGCTATGCGCTGCTCGTTCACATGATGGCCCAGCAGTGCGACCTGGAAGTGGGTGATTTTGTCTGGACCGGTGGGGACACCCATCTCTACAGTAACCATATGGAACAGACGCATCTTCAGCTGACGCGCGAACCGCGTGCGCTGCCGAAGCTGATTATCAAACGCAAACCGGCGTCAATCTTCGATTACCGCTTTGACGATTTTGAGATTGAAGGTTACGACCCGCACCCAGGCATCAAAGCGCCCGTCGCTATCTGATGGGTTAAAGCGTGACACAACCGGTGCTTTAGAGCGCCGGTTTTTTTTCGCCATTATCCCCTTTCCCGACGCGCTATCCAGAAAGCGTGCAACACGCTGCAACTCTCCTGATTCTGCGGATAACGCCTCGTAAAACGATCATTCGTTGCTCGTCATGTCAACGGCGCTTCGCCACACTCCCGGTATGAAAAAAGAGAACGGTTTTACGCTTATCGAAACGCTGGTCGCCATTTCGCTTGTGGTTGTCCTCAGCGCTTCAGGTCTGTACGGCTGGGACAGCTGGCAACGGCAGCAGCGGCTGTGGCAGACCGCCAGTCAGGTGCGAGATTACCTGCTGTTTCTGCGCAACCATGCCAACCGTCATAACCGCGACCACCAGATTACTCTTCAGCGGGTGGGCGAAAAAAGCTGTCTGATGAGTTCTGTCGTGCAGGCCTGCGAGAAAGGCAGCCCCTTTGTACTGATTCCGCTCTGGCCTGACGTGAAGGTGAGTGAGGTAACGCCCTCTTTAGGGTTCTATGGATTACGGAATACAGCGTGGGCAGGGCGGATACGCGTTCAAAGCCAGGCTGGAGAATGGCTGATCATTGTCTCAAATGGAGGGCGCATCAGGATGTGTAAGGTTTCAGAGGAAAGTCCATGTCGATGAGGCAGCGCGGTTTTTCACTGACTGAAGTGCTGATTGCCACGGCGGTAAGCAGCCTTTTACTGATAAGCGCCTCGCGTTTCTTACCCGGCCTGCAGCGGGCGGTACTACTGCAATCCGGGCAGCGAGAGCGGGAGGAAGAGGTCTGGCAGCACCTGTTTGCGATCGGCAAACAGCTTCAGCGTGCGGGATACTGCGCGGGAAACTGTCAGGGACAAGGGCTGTTAATCGGCAGGCAAGGGAGCTGTGTCATTGTGCGGTGGGATGCCAACAGTAACGGCAAATGGGATAGCACAGCATCAGAAAACGACAGCACCGGTTTTCGTCTGGAATCGGGGGCGCTGGAAACCCTGCGTGGGGCAACGTCGTGCGAAGGAAAGGGATGGGAAAAGCTCACGGACCCGGAAAGTCTGGCGATCACGCACTTTAAGGTGAGTAAAGCCGATCGCGCCGGTTTTGCGCCAGAGCTGAATATTGAACTGGCTGCTCTTCGTCAGGGTGAACAGGGGGAACCCTGGCAGGCGCTGTACACGGTTACGGGGTACAACCTGTGAGGCGTCAACGCGGAATCTCTTCGCTAGCTCTGGTACTGCTGTTGCTGGTGCTCGGTACTCTGATCCTTACCGGCCTTAACCAGCAGCTCGTGACCTTTAGTGCGCTCGTCGCGGGTGAGAGCCGGTCGCTCCAGCAACAGGCGTCTGTGCAGTCCGCGCTTGAGTGGGGACGCGTTCAGCGTTGGTCATCAGCGCCACAGGTTCAGTGCAAAAAGGTATTCTCCTTGCAGGTGTGTTTGCGTCCGCTGGGTGAGGCGCATGTGCTACTGATTGCCGGCGGCAATGACCTACTGCTCTGGCGTGCAGGGGAAGTTATCGACGGTAAAGTTCACTTTTCGCCGCATGGCTGGAGTGATTTTTGTCCCCTACAGGAGAGTGCGTTATGTCAGTTGCCGTGAACAGAGAAAGAGGGTTTAGCATGGTGGAGGTTCTGTTGGCGATGATGTTGCTGGTGATGATCGTGACGGCACTGGCGGGTTATCATCGGGCGCTGGCGGCGCGGTTTGTCGTGTTTAACCAGTATCGTCAGCTTTGGCACCATGCCTGGAATCAGACACAGCTCTCACCAAAGAGTCTCCCCGCAGGCTGGCAGGCCAGTCGGGGGCAGACAACGCTCGCCGGATGTGTCAGCATCACGGTTACACTAATTTCTCCTCTGGGGCGGCGCGGTGAGTTAACGCGTCTGCATTGCCCGGTTAGCCAGTAGTCGGGAGCGTCTATGTTAAGGGTCTACCACTCAAATCGTCTGGATGTGCTGGAAGCACTGATGGAATTTATCGTTGAGCGCGAGCGGCTTGACGATCCTTTTGAGCCTGAAATGGTGCTGGTGCAGAGCACCGGTATGGCACAGTGGCTGCAAATGTCGCTTTCGCGTAAGTTTGGCATTGCCGCCAATATTGATTTCCCGCTGCCGGCGAGTTTTATCTGGGAGATGTTTGTCCGCGTATTGCCGGACATTCCGGAGCAAAGCGCCTTCAACAAGCAAGGCATGAGCTGGAAACTGATGGCGCTGCTGCCAGAAATGCTGCAGCACGATGAATTTGCCATGCTGCGCCACTACCTCAATGACGATACCGATAAACGCAAGCTGTTCCAGCTGGCGTCGCGCACCGCCGACCTTTATGACCAGTATCTGGTTTACCGACCGGAGTGGCTTGCCCGCTGGGAAGCGGGTGAGCAGGTAGAGGGGTTGCCTGAGGCGCAGGTCTGGCAGGCTCCCTTGTGGAAAGCGCTGGTGGAACATACGGAGAAACTTGGCCAGCCTAAGTGGCACCGTGCCAACCTCTATCAGCGGTTTATCTCTGTTCTGCAAAACAGCAATGAACGACCGCCGCGACTGCCTTCCCGTGTGTTTATCTGCGGTATTTCGGCGTTGCCACCGGTTTACCTGCAAGCGCTGAATGCGCTGGGTAAGCATATCGACATTCATATTCTCTTTACTAACCCCTGTCGCCAGTACTGGGGCGATATTCAGGATGGTCGCTGGCTTTCACGACTGGTGAGTCGCCAGAGGCGACGCCTTTTTGAAGAGCGAACCGTCCCCCTGTTTAAAGACAGCGCCTCCGCCGCGCAGCTTTTCGATGAACACGGTATTCAGAACCTGCCCAATCCGCTTCTTGCCTCCTGGGGGAAGCTGGGGCGTGATTACATCCACATGCTCTCCGACATCACGTCATCAGGCGAAGGCGATGTGGATGCCTTCGTTGAAATCTCTCCGGACAGCCTGCTGCATCATATTCAGTCAGATATTCTGGATCTGGAAAACCGCGCCGTTATGGGCGTGACGGCGGACGAGTTTGAATGCAGCGACAGGAAACGAAAGCTGGATCCTGACGATCGCAGCATGACGATCCACGTTTGTCATAGCCCACAGCGTGAAGTCGAAGTGCTCCACGACCAGCTGCTGGCGATGCTGCAGGCGGATCCCGAGCTGACGCCGCGCGATATCGTGGTGATGGTGGCGGATATCGACAGCTACAGTCCCTTCATTCAGGCCGTGTTTGGCAGTGCGACAGGCGAGCGGTACCTGCCCTACGCCATCTCGGACCGTCGCGCCCGTCAATCTCATCCGGCGTTACAGGCATTTATCACGTTGCTGTCGCTGCCGGATAGTCGGTTTATCTCCGAAGATGTCCTGGCCTTACTGGATGTGCCCGTGCTGGCTGCACGCTTCAACATAAATGAAGAGGGGTTACGTTACCTTCGCCAGTGGGTTAACGAGTCTGGCGTGCGCTGGGGGATTGACGATGATAACGTCCAGGAGTTTGAACTTCCCCCAACCGGGCAGCACACGTGGCGATTTGGCCTGACGCGTATGCTGTTGGGTTACGCCATGGAAAGCAGCCAGGGCGAGTGGAACGAGGTTCTGCCTTACGATGAGTCCAGCGGCTTGATTGCGGAACTGGTGGGACATTTGGCGTCACTACTGATGCAGCTTAACCGCTGGCGACACGCACTGATGCAGCCGCGCCCGCTTGAAGAGTGGCTCCCGGTTTGCCGGGCACTGCTCAATGATTTCTTCCTGCCAGACAGCGATACCGAAGCGGCGATGGCCCTCATTGAAACGCAGTGGCAGGCTATCGTCGACGAGGGGGTAAATTCCCACTATCACGAGGCGATTCCGTTGTCGCTGCTGCGGGATGAGTTGACGCAGCGGCTTGATCAGGAGCGAATTAGTCAGCGTTTCCTGGCGGGTCCGATCAATATCTGTACCCTGATGCCAATGCGTTCTATCCCGTTTAAAGTGGTTTGCCTGCTTGGCATGAATGACGGCGTCTATCCGCGCGCGCTGGCGCCGCTGGGGTTCGATTTGATGAGCGCAGACCCAAAACGGGGCGACCGTAGCCGCCGTGATGATGACCGCTATCTCTTCCTGGAAGCACTCATTTCCGCCCAGAGTAAGCTCTATATCAGCTATATCGGCCGTTCCATTCAGGACAACAGCGAGCGTTTCCCTTCGGTTCTGGTGCAGGAGCTGGTGGATTATATCGGCCAGAGCCACTACCTGCCGGGGGATGAAGAGCGCAACTGTGATGAGAGCGAGCAGCGGGTGAAAGCGCATATCACCTGTCACCACAGCCGCATGCCGTTTGATCCGGTGAATTACGTTGCCAGCGAGCGCCAGAGCTATGCCCAGGAGTGGCTGCCGGCGGCCAAAAAAGAGGGGAGCGCGCATACCGATTTCATTCAGGAACTTGACCCGCTACCGATTGATACCCTGACCGTCGAACAGCTTCAGCGGTTTTGGGCGCATCCGGTGCGCGCTTTCTTCCAGCAACGATTACAGGTCAACTTCCGCTCTGAAGAGAGCGAAATTCCTGATGCAGAACCCTTTACCCTGGAAGGGCTGGAGCGCTATCAGTTAAACCTGCAACTGCTGAATGCGCTGGTTGAAGAGGAAGATGCGGACAAACTTTACCGCCGCTACCGTGCGGCAGGGCAACTGCCTTATGGTGCGTTCGGGGAGATCGTCTGGGAGGCGCAGTGTCAGGAGATGACTGCTCTGGCAGAGCGCGTCAGAGCGTGTCGACAGCCCGGGAAGAGTATTGAAATCGATCTCAACTGTAATGGTGTGCAGCTTACGGGCTGGTTAACCCAGGTTCAGCCAGATGGTCTGCTGCGCTGGCGGCCCTCAATGCTGAGCGTTTCGCAAGGATTGCAACTCTGGCTGGAACATCTTGTCTACAGTGCGGATGGCCATAAAGGCGAAAGCCGCATCTTTGTGCGCAAAGAGGGCGAATGGCGCTTCCCGCCGATGGAGGCGGAGCAGGCCTTACAATACCTGTCTTTGTACATTGAGGGCTACCGTCAGGGAATGAACAAACCGCTCCTGCTCCTGCCTGAAAGTGGCGGGGCCTGGATAAAAGCCTGTTATGACGCGCAGAATGATGCGATGTTAACGGATGAGGCGTCACTGCAGAAGGCGCGTAGTAAATTTATGCAGGCCTACGAAGGAAACATGATGGTGCGTGGCGAAGGGGAAGATGTCTGGTATCAGCGCTTATGGCGCGCGCTTGAACCCGAGTACTTTGAGGCGATCAAGGAAGAGGCGCAACGCTACTTGTTACCGTTGTTCAGATTTAATCAGTCCTGAGTGCTGTATAAAAATTGCGCAGCCAGGGGTGTTCATTTATGATGCACTTCTTATCACGGACTGATGTACCCAAAGAAAGAGATGTTGGCGTGTCCAGCACGCAGTTTGTTAATGATGTAGCCGTGATAAAGAGGTCGTAATGCCTGGCAGCACCTTGTTTAAAGCGTTGGTTTTGTTTGTCGCCCTTTGGGCACCTGTCACTCAGGCAGACTCCGGTTGGCAACCCGTTCAGGAAACTATCCGTAAGAGTGAAAAAGATACCCGGCAGTATCAGGCCATCCGCCTTGATAACGGCATGACCGTGCTGCTGGTTTCCGACCCGCAGGCGGTAAAATCCCTCTCGGCACTGGTGGTGCCGGTTGGGTCGCTGGAAGATCCTGAATCCCACCCCGGGCTTGCACACTATCTGGAACATATGACGCTGATGGGGTCAAAAAAATACCCGCAGCCAGATAGCCTGTCCGAATTTCTGAAAATGCATGGCGGCAGCCATAATGCCAGTACCGCCCCGTACCGCACGGCCTTCTATCTCGAAGTCGAGAATGATGCGCTGGAAGGCGCGGTCGATCGCCTTGCTGATGCCATCGCCGCCCCGTTGCTGGATAAAAAATACGCCGATCGTGAACGCAATGCGGTGAATGCCGAACTGACTCTGGCCCGCACGCGAGACGGTATGCGCATGGCCCAGGTGAGCGCCGAAACCATCAACCCTGCGCATCCGGGGTCTCGTTTCTCCGGTGGTAACCTGGAGACATTGAGCGACAAACCGAACAGCCCGGTTCTGGATGCGCTGCACGCGTTTCGCGATAAATACTACTCCGCCAATCTGATGAAAGCGGTTATCTACAGCAATAAACCGTTGCCAGAGCTGGCGGGCATGGCGGCCAAAACCTTTGGTCGGGTGCCCAATAAAAATATCGACCGGCCGCAAATAGATGTACCGGTGGTCACGGACGCGCAAAAAGGCATCGTGATCCACTACGTGCCTGCGCTGCCGCGCAAAGTGTTACGCGTTGAATTTCGCATTGATAACAACACGGCACAGTTTCGCAGTAAAACCGACGAGCTGGTGACCTATCTCATCGGTAACCGTAGCCCGGATACGCTGTCTGACTGGCTGCAAAAACAGGGGCTGGCAGAAGGTATCCGCGCCGACTCCGATCCGGTGGTAAACGGGAACAGCGGCGTGCTGGCGATATCCGCAACCCTGACCGACAAAGGTCAGGCACACCGCGATGAAGTGGTGGCCGCAATCTTCAGCTACCTCTCTCTGCTGCGTGAAAAAGGCGTCGACAAGCGCTACTTTGATGAACTGGCGCACGTGCTGGATCTTGATTTCCGTTACCCATCGATAACTCGCGACATGGATTATGTGGAGTGGCTGGCCGATACCATGATCCGCGTGCCGGTGGAACATACCCTCGACGCGGTGAACATTGCCGACCAGTACAACCCTGAGGCGGTCAAAGCCCGTCTGGCGATGATGACCCCGGAGAATGCCCGCATCTGGTACATCAGCCCGGATGAGCCGCATAACAAAACGGCTTACTTTGTCGATGCCCCTTATCAGGTGGATAAAATCAGCGCCCAGACCTTTGCCGACTGGCAAAAGAAGGCGGGAGAGATCGCGTTAAAACTGCCGGAACTGAACCCCTATATCCCGGATGATTTCTCGTTGATCAAAACCGAGAAGGACTATCCGCATCCGGCACTTATCATTGATGAGCCGACGCTGCGCGTGGTGTATAGCCCAAGCCGCTATTTCGCAAGCGAGCCAAAGGCCGACGTCAGCGTGGTGTTGCGTAACCCGAAAGCGATGAACAGCGCCAAAAATCAGGTGATGTTCGCGCTCAATGACTACCTTGCCGGTATTGCGCTTGACCAGTTGAGCAACCAGGCGGCCGTGGGCGGCATCAGCTTCTCCACCAACGCCAACAACGGTTTGATGCTCAATGCAAATGGCTATACCCAGCGTCTACCTCAGCTGTTCCAGGCGCTGCTGGAGGGCTATTTCAGCTATACGCCGACGGAAGAACAATTTGAGCAGGCCAAATCGTGGTATGCGCAGATGATGGATTCTGCGGAGAAGGGCAAAGCTTACGATCTGGCGCTTATGCCAGCGCAAATGTTATCGCAGGTTCCTTATTTCCAGCGGGAGGATCGCCGCGCGCTGTTGCCTTTGATCACCTTAAAAGACGTGCTGGCTTACCGTGACGCGCTGAAAACCAACACGCGCCCGGAGTTCCTGATTGTCGGCAATATGAGCGAGGATCAGGCCAAAACCCTGGCGCAGAATGTTCGCACTCAGCTCGGCTCTAAAGGCGATGAGTGGTGCCGCAACCAGGACGTGCTGGTTGAGAAAAAGCAGAATGTAATCTTTGAAAAGGCGGGGAACAGCACGGATTCCGCCCTGGCCGCGGTATTTGTGCCAACGGGTTATGATGAATTCGCCAGTTCAGCGCAGAGTGCCGTGCTGGGTCAAATTATTCAGCCGTGGTTCTATACCCAGTTACGCACGGAAGAGCAGCTCGGCTACGCGGTGTTTGCCTTCTCCATGAACGTGGGCCGCCAGTGGGGGCTGGGTTTCCTGCTGCAGAGCAGCGATAAGCAGCCGGCATATCTCTGGCAGCGTTACCAGGCTTTCTTCCCGCAGGTGGAAGCAAAACTGCGCGCCATGAAGCCGGAAGAGTTCGCCCAGATCCAGCAGGCCGTCATTGCGCAGGTGATGCAGCCGCCGCAGACGTTGGGTGAAGAAGCTTCGCAGCTGAGCAAAGATTTTGATCGCGGTAATCTGAAATTTGATTCGCGTGATAAAGTAGTGGCCGAGATAAAACAGCTGACGCCGCAAAAGGTTGCCGATTTCTTCCATCAGGCGGTGATTAAACCGCAGGGAATGACCATCCTGTCTCAGGTTTCCGGTAGCCAGAACGGGAAAACGGAGTACGTGAACCCGCAAGGCTGGAAAGTCTGGAAGAGCGTCAGCGCGCTGCAGCAATCTATGCCCTGGAGTAAGAAAGAATGACCGACACCGCTGAGCCCCTTAATCCCTTACGTTTACCTCTTCAGGGTGAACGATTGATTGAAGCCTCAGCGGGAACGGGAAAAACCTTCACCATCGCCGCGCTCTATTTGCGTCTGCTGTTAGGGCTCGGCGGCAACGCCGCTTTTCCCCGCCCGCTGAGCGTGGAAGAGCTGCTGGTGGTGACCTTCACCGAAGCCGCCACCGCCGAGCTGCGTGGCCGTATTCGCGCCAATATCCACGAGCTGCGCATTGCCTGCCTGCGTCAGAGCACGGATAACCCCCTTTATGCCAGTCTTCTGGAAGA
Organism: Enterobacter sp. HSTU-ASh6; assembly: GCF_026319105.1. Classification (NCBI taxonomy): domain Bacteria; kingdom Pseudomonadati; phylum Pseudomonadota; class Gammaproteobacteria; order Enterobacterales; family Enterobacteriaceae; genus Enterobacter; species Enterobacter sp. HSTU-ASh6. Next base: position 110,265 of record NZ_WSPD01000004.1, read on the forward strand.
GATTGCGGACAGGCAACAGGCCGCAGAGTGGCTGCTACTGGCCGAACGGCAGATGGATGAAGCCTCCGTCTTTACCATTCACGGTTTTTGCCAGCGGATGCTGAGCCTGAATGCGTTTGAATCCGGCATGCTGTTTGAACAACAGCTCATTGAAGATGAAACCGTGCTTCGCTATCAGGCCTGCGCGGACTTCTGGCGTCGCCACTGCTACCCGCTACAGCGCGATATCGCCGAAGCGGTACATGCGTTGTGGAAGGGCCCTGAGGCGCTGCTGCGCGCGATCGATCGTTATCTTCAGGGGGAAGCGCCGGTGATCAAATCTCCGCCGCCGGCGGATGAAACCCTGGCATCACGCCATGAAAAAATCATCGCGCGAATTGTCGACATCAAGCAAAAATGGATTGAATCAGTCGGCGAGATTGACGCCATTATCGAAAACTCCGGGATCGACCGACGCAAATTCAACCGTGGCAACCAGGGGAAATGGATCGACAAGATCAACGCCTGGGCGCAGGAAGAGACGCGGGGCTACCAGCTCCCGGACGCGCTGGAGAAATTCTCCCGGCGTTTCCTCGTTGAGCGCACCAAACCCGACGGTATTGTGCCTGAACATCCCCTGTTTGTGGCGATTGAAACCCTGCTGTCTGAACCCTTGACGCTCAACGATCTGATGATCACCCGCGCCATGACGGAAATTCGCGAAGCCGTCGCCCGTGAGAAACGCCGCCGGGGGGAACTGGGATTTGACGATATGCTGAGCCGCCTCGATGCGGCCTTGTGCAGTGAGAATGGCGAAGCGCTTGCCGCCGCGATCCGCACCCGTTTCCCGGTGGCGATGATTGACGAATTTCAGGATACCGACCCTCAACAATACCGCATATTCCGCCGTATCTGGCGCCAGCAGCCCGGCACCGCGCTGTTGTTAATCGGCGATCCTAAACAGGCTATCTACGCCTTCCGCGGTGCGGACATTTTCACCTACATGAAGGCCCGCAGCGAAGTTGAGGCGCACTACACCCTGGATACCAACTGGCGTTCGTCTCCTGGGATGGTGGAAAGCGTGAATGCGCTGTTCAGCCGCATGGATACGGCGTTTATGTTCCGGGAGATCCCGTTCCAGCCGGTAAAATTTGCCGAGAAAAATGCCTCGTTGCGCTTTGAGTTCAACGGCGAGACGCAGCCTGCCATGCGCTTCTGGCTGCTGGACGGTGAAGGATGTGGCGTCGCCGACTATCAAAACGCCATGGCCCAGCATTGTGCCGCGCAGATCCGTGACTGGCTCAGTGCGGGGGCTCGCGGCGAGGCGGTGCTCTGGAAAGGCCAGGATGCACTCCCCGTAAAAGCATCGGATATCACGGTGCTGGTGCGTAGCCGTCAGGAGGCCGCGCTTATTCGGGACGCCCTGACCCTGCTGAGTATTCCGTCCGTCTACCTCTCAAACCGTGACAGCGTCTTTGAAACGCTGGAAGCGCAGGAGATGCTATGGCTGCTGCAGGCCGTGCTGGCCCCGGAGCGGGAAAGCACACTGCGCAGCGCATTAGCCAGCGCGATGCTCGGGCTGAATGCCCGTGATATCGATGCGCTCAACAATGACGAGTCCGCATGGGATGCGGTGGTGGAAGAGTTTGTTCGCTACCGGGAGAAATGGCAAAAGCGCGGCGTGATGGCCATGGTGCGTGAGCTGATGGCACAGCGTCACATTGCGGAGAATATACTGGCAACCGCGGGCGGCGAGCGCCGGTTGACCGATATTTTACATATCAGCGAACTCCTGCAGGAGGCGGGCACGCAGCTGGAGAGCGAGCATGCTCTGGTGCGCTGGCTGGCACAGCAGATTGCCGACCCGAACAGCAATTCGTCCAGCCAGCAGATGCGCCTTGAGAGTGATAAACACCTGGTGCAGATCGTCACCATTCACAAATCGAAAGGGCTTGAGTATCCGCTGGTCTGGCTGCCGTTTATCGCCAATTACCGTGTGCAGGATCAGGCCTTTTATCACGATCGCGAGTCGTTCGAGGCGGTGCTCGATCTCAGCAACGCGGAGTCCAGCGTTGAGCTGGCAGAAGCCGAACGTCTTGCGGAAGATTTACGCCTGCTGTACGTGGCACTGACCCGTTCGGTCTGGCACTGCAGTCTGGGCGTTGCCCCTCTGTTCCGTCGTCGCGGTGAAAAGACCGGGGAGAGCGATTTTCACCTGAGCGCGCTGGGGCGCTTAATTCAGCATGGCGAGCCCAAAGACGCTGCGGGGTTACGGCAGTGTCTCGAATCACTTCGCGGGGAGCATGTTGCCCTGCATATTCCGGCACAACCGGATAACGACCGCTGGCAAATGCCGGAGCCGCGTGAGTCAGATCTGCATGCCCGCCAGGTGGTACGCCCGATTGCTGACGACTGGCGCGTCACCAGCTACTCCGGTTTACAGCAGCACGGACAGAGTGTTGCGCTGGATCTGATGCCAAAACTGGACGTGGACGCGGCAGGAACCGGTAGTGTACCCGTTGAGCCTGTGCTTACGCCGCACCAGTTCCCGCGTGGCGCCTCTCCAGGCACGTTTTTGCACAGCCTGTTTGAAGAGCTCGATTTCACACAGCCGGTTTCCGAAGCGTGGGTGCTGAAGATGTTACAGAGCGGCGGCTACGACGCACAATGGCAGCCGGTTCTGCGTGACTGGATCCACGCGGTTTTACACGCGCCGCTCACCACGCAGGGGGTCTCCCTCAGCCAGCTGACTGCCAGAGATAAGCAGGTCGAGATGGAGTTTTATCTCCCCATCGCCAGCCCGCTCAGGGCCGAGGCGCTTGATGGGTTGATCCGCGAGTACGATCCGCTTTCCGCCGGATGTCCGTCGCTGAACTTCCGCCAGGTGCAGGGGATGTTAAAAGGTTTTATCGACCTGGTTTTCCGCCATCAGGGGCGCTATTACCTGCTGGATTACAAGTCGAACTGGCTGGGTGAAAACAGCGAAGCCTATACCCAACAGGCGATGGCGTCGGCCATGCAAATGCATCGCTACGATCTGCAGTACCAGCTTTATACCCTGGCGCTGCATCGTTATCTGCGCCATCGCATTGCCGATTATCGCTACGAAGACCATTTTGGCGGCGTGATTTACCTTTTCCTGCGTGGCGTGGATCCTAACGACCCGCGTTCCGGTGTCTTTAGCACGCGTCCGGCTGCGCAACTGATTGAAAAAATGGATAACCTGTTTGCTGCAGGCACGGAGGAGGTGGCATGACAATGCAGGCGCTACTGCTGGACGCGGTTGAACAACGATTACTGCGCCACCTTGATGTGCAGTTTGCCATGATGGTGGCGGGCGAAGAGCCAGCCGTGATGCTCGCCGCCGCCATTCTGAGCAAAGACGCGGGGGAAGGGCACGTCTGTCTGCCGCTGTCGCGTCTGGTGGTAGACGAGAAAATGCCCCCGGCTTTACAGGCCTGTTTCGCTCTGCTGGGTGACACCGTGGACTGGAAAGCGATATTACTCAGTTCGCCTGCCGTGAGCGGAACCGATACCGGTACGCCGATGATCCTCACCGGCGAGCGTTTGTATCTTAACCGACTGTGGCGCAACGAACTGACGGTGGCGCGCTTCTTTAGTGAGACGAACGCCCCGCTTCCCTGCGATGAAGCGCAGCTTCGGCAGGTGCTGGATACGCTGTTTACCTCTGAGAACGAAACAGACTGGCAGAAAGTGGCGGCCGCCGTAGCGTTAACGCGACGGATCTCGGTGATATCTGGTGGCCCGGGCACCGGGAAAACGACCACCGTGGCAAAGCTGCTTGCTGCGCTGATTCAGCTCTCGGGTGAGCAAAAGTGCCGTATTCGCCTGGCGGCCCCTACCGGTAAAGCGGCGGCGCGTCTGACGGAGTCGTTAGGCGGGGCGCTGCAAAAATTACCCCTTACCGGCGAGCAGCTCGCGCTTTTCCCCAACGAAGCCAGCACGCTACACCGGCTGCTTGGCGCCCAGCCGGGTAGCCAGCGGCTGCGTTATCATGCCGGTAATCCCCTGCACCTTGATGTGCTGGTGGTGGACGAAGCGTCGATGATTGACCTGACGATGATGTCACGTTTGATTGAGGCTCTGCCGCCTCACGCGCGCGTCATTTTTCTCGGCGATCGTGACCAGCTTGCCTCCGTGGAAGCCGGGGCTGTACTCGGCGATATCTGCACGTATGCCAGCCTGGGGTATACCGCGGAACGCGCGCAGGAGTTAGCGCGTCTGACGGGATGTTCGCTCGCCTCTGAAAACCATTCCCTTGCGGGGGCTCTGCGCGACAGCCTGTGTCTGTTGCAAAAGAGCTACCGTTTCGGCAGTGACTCCGGCATCGGCCAGCTTGCAGCGGCCGTGAACCGCGGGGACCGCCACACCACCTGTGCGGTATTTGACGGCACCTTTACGGATATTGAGAAAAAATCGCTGCAAAACGGGGAGGAGTATCAGGCGATGCTTGATGATGCTCTGCTGGGGTATCAACACTTCCTGACGGGCGTACAGCAGCAAAGCACACCGGAGCAGGTGATTGCCGCGTTTGGCGAATATCAGTTGCTCTGTGCGCTGAGGGAAGGGCCCTTTGGCGTCAGCGGCCTGAACGACAGGCTGGAACAGCTGCTGGCGCAAAAGCGTAAAATACACCGTACCCCGCATTCGCGCTGGTATGAAGGAAGACCGGTGATGATCTCCCGCAACGACAGCGCGCTGGGGTTGTTTAACGGGGATATCGGGATTGCGCTCGATCGCGGTCAGGGGCTGCGCGTCTGGTTCCAGATGCCGGACGGCAGCGTGAAGTCTTTCCAGCCGAGCCGTTTGCCTGAGCATGAAACCGCATGGGCGATGACGGTGCATAAATCCCAGGGCTCTGAGTTTAACCATGCGGCGCTGATCCTGCCCACGCAGCTTTCACCCGTCATCACCCGCGAATTGATCTATACCGCCATTACGCGCGCGCGTCAGCGCCTGTCGCTGTATACCGATGAACGCGTGCTGGTGCAGGCTATCGCCACCCGCACGGAACGCCGAAGTGGGCTGAGCGCGATATTTGAGTCCCTCTGAACGAAAGCCCTCACCGGACGGTGAGGGCGTCGTCTCACCCCAGATCCGCCATCAGCACTTTGGAGCGCCGCTGATAGTTGTACATCTCTTTCTTCGTTTCCGGCAGCGAATCAATATCCACCGGCGTGAACCCACGCTCCTGGAACCAGTGAATGCTGCGCGTCGTCAGCACAAACAGCTTGCTCAGGCCCATCTGGCGCGCCTGCGCTGCCACGCGCTCAAGCAGCATTTCACCGCGTGACGAGCTGCGGTAGTCAGGATGCACCGCCACGCAGGCCATTTCGCCGATCTTCTCTTCCGGGAACGGATAGAGCGCGGCGCAGGCAATGGTCAGGTTATCACGCTGAATAATGGTGAATTTGTCGATCTCCATCTCCAGCTGCTCGCGCGAACGACGCACCAGAATCCCCTGCTGTTCGAGCGGGCGGATCAGCTCCAGAATGCCGCCGATGTCGTTAATGGTGGCGCGGCGGATCTGCTCCGCACTCTCCATCACAATCTGGGTGCCGATACCGTCGCGGGAGAACAGCTCCTGCAGCAGGGCACCGTCTTCCTGATAGCTGATCAGGTGGCTACGGCGCACGCCGCTGCGGCAGGCTTTCACGGCGCCACGCAGAAAACGCACGGTGCCGGAGTGGTAATCGCCTTCTGCTTCCAGCGCTTCCACGCGGGCCTGGGCTTCATTCGGGAAGAGCTCTGGCACGATAACCCCTTCGTCGTTCACCACCCCCTGGGAGGAGCAAAACCCAATCATTTTCTCCGCCTTCAGTTTGATCGCCAGCTGCGTGGCAATCTCTTCTGAAGTGAGGTTAAAGCTTTCACCGGTCACGGAAACCGCCACCGGGCCCATCAGTACGATGGCACCGCTGTCCAGCTGGCGGTGAATGGCTTCTTCATCAATACGACGAATGCGTCCGCTGTGGCAGTAATCGACGCCATCGTCCACACCGAGCGGCTGGGCAATGATAAAGTTGCCACTCACGACGTTGATATGCGCGCCCTGCAGCGGCGTGTTGTTCAGGCTCATCGACAGGCGAGCCGTAATATCCAGCTGCAGCAGGCCAGCGGCCTGTTTCACCAGTTCAAGGGTTTTCGCATCCGTTACGCGGGTGTGTTTGTGATAAATCGGCTCGTGGTGATGAGCGGCCAGGTTGGCATCGATCTGCGGACGTGCGCCATAGACCACCACCAGGCGGATCCCGAGGCTGTGCAGCAGGCCAATGTCATTGACGATGCTGGAAAAATTTTCATGCTCAATGGCTTCGCCGCCAAGCATGATGACAAACGTTTTTCCCCGATGGGCGTTGATATAGGGAACAGAATGGCGGAATCCCTGGACCAGTTCGGTTCTACGCTCCTTCACCATGGCACAACCCTTAATGAATGCTTATTCGTAATTTCTGTATTTTTATTCGATTGTGGCCGCGTGTGCAAGCGTAAATTTTCCGCGCCCCACAGAAATCGATAAGTAATCCGTGCGTTAGCACAGGATTGTTTACCCTTTTATAGATGACAGTTTATGCGTCATTCGTTAAAGTTTTCGGTCAATCTGGACATTTTGTATATCAGTCAGTGTTCTTGCTCGGGAGAAGCATGTCGGGATCCAATTCAGCAATAAGCCGCCGCCGTTTGTTAAAAGGGGCCGGGGCAATGTGGTTGCTTAGCGTCAGTCAGGTCGGTCTTGCCGCCACCAGTCAGGTCGTGGCGGTGCGCGTCTGGCCATCGTCAACGTATACGCGCGTGACGGTCGAATCCAACCGCGTACTGAAATATAAGCAATTTGCCCTCAGTAACCCTGAACGTGTGGTGGTGGATCTCGAAGGCGTAAACCTCAACTCCGTGTTGAAGGGGATGGCGGCACAGATCCGCGGCGACGATCCGTTTATTAAATCGGCGCGCGTGGGGCAGTTTGATCCGCAAACCGTGCGCATGGTGTTTGAGCTGAAGCAGAACGTGAAGCCGCAGCTGTTTGCCCTTGCGCCTGTGGCAACGTTCAAAGAGCGTCTGGTGATGGATCTCTACCCGGCGAATGCGACGGACATTCAGGATCCCCTGCTGGCGCTGCTGGAAGACTACAACCAGGGCAACCTTGAGAAACAGGTCCCTCCTGCGCAAAGCGGCCCGCAGCCGGGAAAAGCAGGGCGCGATCGCCCGATTGTGATCATGCTCGATCCTGGCCACGGCGGCGAAGACTCCGGCGCGGTGGGGAAATATCGCACGCGTGAAAAAGACGTGGTGCTGCAAATCGCCCGTCGTCTGAAGGCGTTGATTGATAAAGAAGGCAATATGCGCGCCTACATGACGCGCAATGAGGATGTGTTTATCCCGCTGAAGGTCAGGGTGGCGAAAGCGCAGAAGCAGCGCGCGGATTTGTTCGTGTCGATCCATGCGGACGCCTTTACCAGCCGTCAGCCAAGCGGCTCGTCGGTGTTTGCGCTGTCCACCAAAGGTGCGACCAGTACCGCGGCGCGATACCTTGCGGACACCCAGAACGCCTCGGACCTGATTGGTGGCGTGAGTAAAAGCGGCGACCGCTACGTCGACCACACCATGTTCGACATGGTGCAGTCGCTGACCATCAACGACAGCCTGAAGTTTGGTAAAGCGGTGCTGGGTAAGCTGGGTAACATCAACAAGCTGCATAAAAACAGCGTTGAGCAGGCCGGGTTTGCGGTACTGAAGGCGCCGGATATTCCGTCTATTCTGGTCGAAACGGCATTTATCAGTAACGTGGAAGAGGAGCGTAAGCTCAAAACGGCCAAATTCCAGCAAGAGGTCGCGGAGTCGATTCTGGCAGGGATCCGGGCGTATTTCTCTGACGGGGCGACGCTGGCACGACGCGGGTAAATCTTTCAAGCCGGGTGAACGCCCGGCAAATTCACAAATGACAAAAACAAAAAAACACCCTTAAGGGTGTTTATTGTTTTAGAAGTGTTGGTTGCGGGGGCCGGATTTGAACCGACGACCTTCGGGTTATGAGCCCGACGAGCTACCAGGCTGCTCCACCCCGCGTCCGTGGATGCGCACTATACTCGGATAGGTTTGTGATGCAACCCCTTTTTTACATAAATCATTAACTTTGTATGTAAATTGAACGGTGTTGCGACATTTGGACTATTTTTTGCTCAGAATTTGCCAAAGGGCATGCGATCGCATTTCATTAGCCCTGGCGGTTTGTTATCTTCATCACGCGGAAATGGGCAACTTAAAGACGAGATATAATGAAAGGACGTTGGGCGAAGTATCTGATGACGGGCGCAATGGTAGCCATTCTTGCCGCCTGCTCTTCTAAACCGACCGATCGCGGTCAACAGTATAAAGACGGGAAGTTATCCCAGCCTTTCTCGTTAGTTAATCAACCTGATGCCGTTGGCGCACCGATTAACGCCGGCGATTTTTCTGAGCAGGTTTACCAGATCCGCAACGCGTCGCCGCGTCTGTATGGCGCTCAGAGCAGCGTGTATAACGCGGTCCAGGACTGGCTGCGTGCAGGCGGTGATACACGCAATATGCGCCAGTTTGGTATCGATGCCTGGCAGATGGAAGGGGCGGATAACTACGGCAACGTCCAGTTCACCGGGTATTACACGCCTGTGATTCAGGCGCGACACACGCGCCAGGGCGAGTTCCAGTATCCTATTTATCGTATGCCGCCAAAACGAGGACGTCTGCCGTCGCGCGCTGAGATTTACGCCGGTGCGCTGAGCGAAAACTACGTTCTGGCCTACAGCAACTCCCTGATGGACAACTTCATCATGGACGTTCAGGGCAGCGGCTATATTGATTTTGGCGATGGTTCGCCGCTTAACTTCTTCAGCTATTCCGGCAAAAACGGCCACGCCTATCGCAGTATCGGTAAGGTGCTGATCGACCGCGGCGAAGTGAAGAAAGAAGACATGTCGATGCAGGCGATCCGCGAGTGGGGCGAAAAACACAGTGAAGCCGAAGTGCGTGAGCTGCTGGAGCAGAACCCGTCGTTTGTCTTCTTCAAACCGCAGAACTTTGCTCCGGTGAAAGGGGCGAGCGCCGTCCCGCTGATTGGCAGGGCGTCGGTGGCATCGGATCGTTCCATTATTCCTGCGGGCACCACGCTGCTGGCGGAAGTCCCGCTGCTGGACAACAACGGCAAATTCAACGGGCAGTATGAGCTGCGTCTGATGGTCGCGCTGGATGTCGGCGGGGCGATTAAAGGCCAGCACTTCGATATCTATCAGGGCATTGGCCCGGATGCCGGCCACCGTGCAGGCTGGTATAACCATTACGGGCGCGTATGGGTGCTGAAGGCCGCACCTGGCGCCGGAAGCGTATTCAGCGGCTGATTGTGGTATTCTGAGCGGAATACGGATTACTGTTCAGGGTGAGGAAAAACCTCACCCTTTTTACATCTGAGGTTTTATGTCTGTGGTAATCAGCGATGCCTGGCGCCAGCGTTTTGGCGGTACGGCACGTCTCTATGGTGAAAAAGCCCTGCAGCTGTTTGCGGATGCGCACGTCTGCGTCGTGGGCATTGGTGGTGTGGGCTCGTGGGCGGCAGAAGCGCTGGCGAGAACCGGTATTGGCGCAATCACGCTGATTGATATGGATGACGTATGCGTTACCAACACCAACCGTCAAATCCATGCCCTGCGTGATAACGTCGGTCTGGCAAAATCGGAGGTCATGGCAGAACGTATCCGCCTGATTAACCCGGAATGTCGGGTAACGGTGATTGATGATTTTGTGACGGCAGATAACGTCGCTGAATACATGAGCAAAGGCTACAGCTATGTGATTGACGCCATCGACAGCGTGCGTCCAAAAGCGGCGCTGATCGCCTACTGTCGTCGTTACAAGGTTCCCCTGGTGACGACCGGCGGCGCGGGCGGGCAAATCGATCCGACGCAGATTCAGGTAGCCGACCTGGCGAAAACCATTCAGGATCCGCTGGCCGCCAAATTGCGTGAACGGCTGAAGAGCGACTTCAACGTGGTGAAGAACAGCAAGGGCAAGCTGGGCGTTGACTGCGTATTTTCGACTGAAGCGCTGGTCTACCCGCAGGCGGACGGCTCAGTCTGCGCGATGAAAAGCACGGCGGAAGGGCCAAAACGGATGGATTGCGCCTCAGGTTTTGGCGCGGCCACCATGGTGACCGCCTCCTTTGGCTTTGTGGCGGTGTCTCACGCCCTGAAGAAGATGATGGCGAAGGCGGAACGTCAGGCCTGAACCTGACGCGCGGCATCCTGCACGGCTTCGCTCAGCGCGATAAGACCCTGACCGCGCGAGGCGCTAAGCTGTGCTCGCAGTCCCAGCTCATCAAAGAGCGCCAGCGGAGAGTGCGTCAGCAGCTCCGCCGCGCTTTTTCCCTCGATGGCGGTTAACAGTACCGCCAGCAGCCCGCGTACGATACGTCCTTCGCTGTCGCCAAAGAAATGCAGCTTCCCGTCGGAGACGCTCACGCCCAGCCAGACGCGATTCTCACAGCCTGCGATCTCTTTTGCCTGTGATTTCAGTTCGTCAGAGAGGGTCGGTAATTGCTTACCGAGCAGGATCAGCTGGCGATATTTATCCTCCCACTGTGAAAGCGGGGCGAAGGTCTGCTTTAACGTCTCTTCTGTGATGACGGTACCAAACGGATGTCCGGCTAAATCTGCGCGAGTCATTAATCCACCAGTATTTCAAGGGCGCGGTCGACAGCGGCAACCAGCGCGTCGACGTCGCTTTGCGTATTATAGGGCGCAAACGAGGCGCGCAGCGTACCGCTTACGCCAAGCGCCGCCAGAAGCGGCTGGGCGCAGTGCTGCCCGGCACGCAGGGCAATGCCATATCCGGCCAGCAGCGTCACCATGTCGCTATGGTGTACGCCCGCGAAATCAAAGGCGAGCAGGCTCGAGTCCTGCACACGGAACGAGCGGAAACCCGGGCGCTTTTTGAGTTCTTCCTCTGCCAGCGTCGCCAGTCCCCGGCTCCAGCTTTCAGCCTGAACAATGTCGGTTTCAGCGAGCCACTCGAGTGCGGCGCTCAGGCCAATGACGCCCGCCACATTTGGTGTACCCGCTTCCAGGCGGTAAGGGACCTCCTGCGTGTTAAAGCCCTCGAAGGTCACTTCCGTAATCATCTTGCCGCCACCGAGCCACGGCGTCATTTTTGCCAGCAGCTCTGGCTTACCGTACAACACCCCAATACCGGTTGGCCCGTAAAGCTTATGTCCTGAGAAGGCATAGAAGTCGATATCCAGCGCCTGCACGTCGGCGGGGAAATGCACCACGCCCTGCGCGCCGTCGACCATCACGACCATGCCGCTGGCATGCGCGATGCGAATCGCCTGCGCCAGGTCAGGGCAGCCGCCGGTGACGTTTGACATCTGTCCAAGCGCCAGAATGCGGCTGCGGGGGGTGATAAGCTCAGCCAGGCGTGCCACGTCGGGCAGAAGATCTGACCCCAGCGGGAGTTTTACCACGCGTGCACCGGTTTGACCGGCGACTATCAGCCACGGTACCAGGTTGGCGTGATGCTCCGCCTCACTGACGATAATCTCATCGCCCGGCTGAAGCAGCGGGCGCGCGTAGCATTGGGCCACCATGTTGATGGCTTCGGTCGTTCCGCGCGTCCAGACGATGTTTTTCCCGCTTTCGGCATTAATCAGGTGTGCGACCTGATCGCGCGCGGCTTCATAGCGCGCGGTTAACCGCTGCGCTTCGGCAAACTGGCTGCGATGCACATTGCCGGCACTCAGGCTGTAGAACTGCTGCGTCGCATCAATCACCGCCTGTGGCTTAAGGGCGGTGGCGGCGCTATCGAGATAAATACCAGCATCGGCCAGCGCCGGGAACTGGGCGCGGAACTGCGCAGGGCTGAAAGCGTTCATGGGATTCCTCATTTCAATACTGCGATCGTCGCGCAATTTCCGCGGCAGGGCAAGGAGGTTGATATCTATCAGAATTGTCTGCTTATCCGGATGGCCCTCAAAAAGCAGGTTATGCTAAATAGTGTTAGGCGGATGTTTTAGCCTGTTATAAATCGAGGTTTGAATAGCATTAATTGCTAAAGGAGAATAATCATGAATAAGACAGCTGCAATCATCTCTGCCTGTGCGTTTACTTTTGCCCTGAGCGCCTGTTCCGGTAATAACTACGTGATGCACACCAATGATGGTCGTTCCATTGTTTCGGAAGGGAAACCGACAACCGATAACGATACCGGAATGATTTCATACAAAGATGCTAACGGGAACAAGCAGCAGATCAACCGCACGGACGTGAAAGAGATGAAAGAGATCGAGCATTAACCGATCGCAGGCGAAAAAAAAGCACCGCAAGTTGGCGGTGCTACATTAATCACTATGGACAGACAGGGTAAATGTACAGGAAGTGAAAAATTGGTAGCGTTGCTACCGTGGTCTGAATCGCAGACCAATTGCAAACACAACAACACAACATCACAACCGTAAGCCAAAAGCCCTTCAGAACACGCATTCCGAAAAAAGCTCTTCGTTCCGGCTCAGGAAGTGCCGCCACTATAGGTATTTGCTGGTAGTTCCTCAACGGACAAATTATAATGGCTCAGATAAAAAAAACTAATAGGTTAAACGTTGTTTCCTGTTTGTTAAAATCCGTTAACATCTAAGCCAGATAACCATGTCAAAGCGATTGCCACCCCTCAATGCATTACGTGTTTTTGATGCAGCAGCACGTCACCTGAGCTTCACCCGCGCAGCAGATGAGCTTTTTGTGACACAGGCCGCAGTAAGTCACCAAATCAAGTCTCTGGAGGATTTTCTGGGCCTTAAGCTGTTTCGTCGACGCAACCGTTCGCTGCTGTTGACCGAAGAGGGGCAGAGCTATTTTCAGGATATTAAAGAGATTTTTTCCCAGCTTACGGAAGCCACGCGTAAGCTTCAGGCGCGTAGTGCAAAAGGTGCCCTGACTGTTAGTTTATTGCCCAGTTTTGCCATTCAATGGCTGGTGCCCAGACTCTCAAGCTTTAACTCAGCTTATCCGGGGATCGACGTTCGAATCCAGGCGGTGGATCGCCAGGAAGACAAACTGGCCGATGATGTGGACGTTGCCATTTTTTATGGGCGCGGTAACTGGCCGGGCTTGCGTGTCGAGAAATTATACGCAGAATATCTCCTGCCGGTCTGTTCTCCCTTACTGTTAACGGGCGACAAGGCGCTGAAGTCACCCGCTGACCTGGCTCAGCATACGCTTTTGCACGATGCTTCTCGCCGGGACTGGCAAACTTATACCCGTCAATTAGGTCTTACTCATATAAACGTGCAGCAGGGACCCATTTTTAGCCACAGCGCAATGGTGTTACAGGCTGCCATTCACGGGCAGGGCGTGGCGTTAGCGAACAACGTCATGGCGCAGTCCGAAATTGAGGCAGGCCGCCTGGTTTGTCCTTTTAATGATGTACTGGTCAGCAAGAATGCGTTTTATCTGGTTTGTCATGACAGTCAGGCAGAACTGGGTAAAATAGCCGCCTTCCGGCAGTGGATACTGGCGAAAGCGGCAAGTGAGCAAGAAAAATTCCGCTTCAGGTATGAACAATAACGTTTGTGTGCCGGGCACGCATCAATTCAGGACTTAAACATGACCAGCCGATTCATGCTGATTTTTGCCGCGGTGAGTGGCTTTATTTTTGTTGCACTGGGCGCTTTTGGCGCACACGTATTAAGCAAGTCGTTGGGCGCAGTGGAGATGGGCTGGATCCAGACCGGCCTTGAATATCAGGCGTTCCATACGCTGGCGATTTTTGGTCTGGCGGTGGCGATGCAGCGCCGTATCAGCATCTGGTTTTACTGGAGCAGCGTCTTCCTGGCGCTGGGTACGGTGCTTTTCAGCGGCAGCCTTTACTGTCTGGCACTTTCGCATTTACGCCTGTGGGCGTTTGTTACACCTGTCGGCGGCGTCAGCTTCCTGGCGGGTTGGGTATTAATGTTTATCGGAGCTATCCGTCTGAAACGCAAGGGCGTTGTTCATGAATAAGGTTGTTTTATATTGTCGCCCGGGGTTTGAGAAAGAGTGCGCCGCGGAAATTACCGATAAAGCGGCGAAGCGCGACGTCTTCGGCTTTGCCCGCGTGAAAGAGAACGCGGGGTATGTGGTATTCGAATGCTATCAGCCTGAAGATGCCGATAAGCTGGCGCGTGAGCTGCCGTTCAGCTCATTGATCTTCGCTCGCCAGATGTTTGTTGCGGGTGAGTTGCTCAAAGATCTTCCGCCGGAAGACCGCATCACGCCGATTGTCGGCATGCTGCAGGGCGTGGTGGAGAAGGGGGGCGAGCTGCGCGTTGAAGTCGCGGATACCAACGAAAGCAAAGAGCTGATGAAGTTCTGCCGCAAATTTACCGTGCCGCTGCGCGCGGCACTGCGCGATGCGGGTGTGCTGACGAACTACGAAACGCCGAAGCGCCCGGTGGTGCATATCTTCTTTATTGCGCCGGGCTGCTGCTATACAGGTTACTCCTACACCAACAATAACTCCCCGTTCTTTATGGGGATCCCGCGCCTTAAGTTCCCTGCCGATGCGCCGAGCCGATCCACCCTGAAACTGGAAGAGGCGTTCCATGTCTTTATTCCGGCGGATGAGTGGGATGAGCGTCTGGCAAACGGTATGTACGCTGTCGATCTTGGCGCATGCCCGGGTGGCTGGACCTATCAGCTGGTGAAACGCAATATGTGGGTCTCTTCTGTCGATAACGGCCCGATGGCGCAAAGCCTGATGGATACCGGACAAGTTACCTGGCTGCGTGAAGATGGCTTCCGTTATCGCCCGACCCGTAACAATATCTCCTGGATGGTGTGCGACATGGTTGAGAAACCGGCAAAAGTGGCCGCGCTGATGGCCTCCTGGCTGGTGAACGGCTGGTGTCGCGAGACGATTTTCAACCTCAAGTTGCCGATGAAAAAGCGCTACGAAGAGGTGTCGCAGAACCTGGCCTATATTCAGGAACAGCTGGATGAACACGGCATTAACGTGGAAATCCAGGCGCGTCAGCTGTATCACGACCGTGAAGAGGTGACGGTGCATATTCGTCGCTGGTGGGCGGCTGTGGGCGGGCGTCGCGACGAGCGGTAGTTCCCCCTCACCCCGGCCCTCTCCCCAAAGGGGCGAGGGAGAAAAGACAGCACCGAGCGATCCCCTCTCCCCAAAGGGACGAGGGAGAAAAGACAGCACCGAGCGATCCCCTCTCCCCAAAGGGGCGAGGGAGAAAAGACAGTACCGAGCGATCCCCTCTCCCCAAAGGGGCGAGGGAGAAAAGACAGCACCGAGCGATCCCCTCTCCCCAAAGGGGCGAGGGAGAAACGACAGTACCGAGCGATCCCCTCTCCCCAAAGGGGCGAGGGAGAAAAGACAGTACCGAGCGATCCCCTCTCCCCAAAGGGGCGAGGGAGAAAAGACAGCACCGAGCGATCCCCTCTCCCCAAAGGGGCGAGGGAGAAACGACAGTACCGAGCGATCCCCTCTCCCCAAAGGGGCGAGGGAGAAAAGACAGTACCGAGCGATCCCCTCTCCCCAAAGGGGCGAGCGATCCCCTCTCCCCAAAGGGGCGAGGGAGAAAAGACAGCACCGAGCGATCCCCTCTCCCCTATGGGGAGAGGGTTAGGGTGAGGGGGCGTTAACGCTCTAACCTCAACTGCTGCAAATTCCCGTCCAGCTGCAAATCCGTCTGTAGCGTTGCCACCTCCCGGCAGATAAACGCCATCTCTTTGTGCGCTTCCAGCTTCTTGCGCCATTTTTCTGGCACCTCGTCCAGACGGGCGTAAATACCTTCCAGACTCTGAAAATCCGTCAGCAGCTGCGCGGCACTCTTCGGCCCTATGCCCGCCACACCCGGAACCTTCGAGCTACTTATCCCTGCCAGACCCCAGTAGTCAGGCAACTGTTCTGGCGAGACGCCAAATTCACCGGCAATAAACGGGGCGTCGAGCCAGCGTTTCTGGAAGTAATCGCGGATGCGGATGGTGGGAGAGAGCAGCTGGCAGTAGCCTTTATCGGTTGAGACGATCGTCGCCTGATGCCCGGCGCTGGCAACCTTCACCGCCAGCGTGGCCGCCAGATCGTCAGCTTCATTGCCCTCAGCACCCCAGCAGGGCACGCCACGCTGCTCGAATGCCGAGCGGATCATCGGCATTTCTGCATGCAAATCGTCCGGCATCGGGGCGCGTCCGGCTTTATAGTCCGGTAAACGCTGGTGTCGCCAGCCGCTGTTGCGTGCTTCGTCATCAAACACCGCCACGACATGCGTCGGTTCGCTGTGGCGAATGAGTTGCTCCAGCGCATGCAGACAGGTGTCCTTACAGGGCGTGCCTTGCACCGCGTGGATCCGGCGAATCAGGTTGAGCGCGTCGACGATGAGCAAATGAACAGCCACAGATAATCTCCCTTCTATCTAATGCAAGAAGGGTAACACTGTCAGCAGCATGAAACTATGAATGGTGGGGAAAACAGGAAGAAGCCTCGCAAAACGAGGCTTCCTGGGAGGCTTAATCGCAGGTAACGATCTTCATCGCCAGGCCCCCGCGCGAGGTTTCGCGGTATTTGGCGTTCATATCTTTACCGGTTTCATACATGGTTTCGATAACCTTATCGAGACAGACACGCGGCTCGCTGGTGCGGCGCAGCGCCATACGCGCCGCGTTAACCGCCTTCACGGAGGCGATCGCGTTACGCTCGATGCACGGAACCTGTACCTGTCCGGCTACCGGGTCACAGGTCAGCCCCAGGTTGTGTTCCATACCGATTTCGGCCGCAATGCACACCTGCGCCGGGCTTGCGCCCAGCAGCTCTGCCAGACCTGCAGCAGCCATGGAGCACGCCACGCCAACTTCCCCCTGGCAACCCACTTCCGCGCCGGAAATCGAGGCGTTCATCTTATACAGAGAACCAATCGCACTGGCGACCAGCAGGTAGCGCGCCAGAGAGTTAGCGTTCACTTCACGGATAAACTTGTCGTAGTACGCCAGCACCGCCGGAACAATGCCGCAGGCACCGTTGGTCGGCGCAGTGACCACCCGGCCCCCGGCAGCGTTCTCTTCGTTTACCGCCAGAGCGAACATGTTGATCCAGTCCACGACGGCCATCGGGTCCGTGGTCGTTTTGTCGGTGCTCACCAGCATACGACGCAGCGCGGCGGCACGACGCGGTACACGAAGCTTGCCCGGCAGGACGCCTTCGGTGGTGATCCCGCGCTCAATACCACCGCGCATCACTTCCCAGACGTTTGCAAAGTGCTGTTCCAGCTCTTCTTTACTGTGCAGGGCCAGCTCGTTTTTCATCATCAGACCGGAGAGGGAAAGTCCCGTCTCCTGGCAGTGACGCTGGAGATCCGCCGCCGTTTTGTACGGATACGGCACTTCTACAGAGGAGGTGCTGGTTTGACCAAAGTGGTCTTCGTCGACGATAAAACCGCCGCCGATAGAGTAGTAAGTCTGGCTGTATACCGCGTTATCGCCTGCCAGCGCGGTAATACGCATACCGTTTTCGTGCAGCGACAGGTTGTCGGCATGGAAATTCATGCAGCGATCAACCGGGAATTCCACTTCGTGTTCGCCGTTTGCCAGCAGCAGGCGACCGTGGGTGTTAACGTCCTGGATGAAGCCAGGGATCGCATCAATATCAACGGTATCCGGCAGGTTTCCCGCCAGGCCCATGATAATGGCGATATCGGTATGGTGACCTTTCCCGGTCAGGGAAAGCGAGCCGTACACATCGACAACCACGCGGGTGACGTCGTGCAGAATGCCGCGTGCAATCAAGTCATCCGTGAACTGCTTACCGGCTTTCATCGGTCCGACGGTGTGAGAGCTGGAAGGACCAATACCGATTTTGAAGATATCGAATACGCTAATCATGATGCGTCCATTGCTTTCAGTCAGAGAGGAAGGAGTGCGCCGTCCAGGGACGGCGCGGGTGATAATCAGAACATGGTGTACAGGGAGTAGAAGATCGCAGAGATAGCGATAAGCCCCATGATAACCACAAAGACGTTGCTCACATGACCGCTGTATTTACGCATAGCAGGGACTTTCTGAATCGCGTACATCGGCATCAGGAACAGAATCATCGCGATAACCGGGCCGCCCAGGGTTTCAATCATGCCCAGGATGCTTGGGTTCAGGGTGGCAACAGCCCAGGTGGTCACCAGCATGAACAGCGCAGTGATTTTGTTCAGCTTGCTGATTTCAATGCTCTTACCTTTACCGCGCAGAGATTTAATCACCATACCGTTGAAGCCTTCACGTGCGCCCAGGTAGTGGCCGAGGAAGGATTTGGTGATGGCGATCATCGCGATGATCGGAGCCATCCACGCAATCAGCGGTGCGTTAAAGTGGTTTGCCAGGTAAGACAGAATAGAGATGTTCTGCTCTTTCGCTGCCGCCAGATCCGCCGGGGAGAGGCTCAGTACGCAGCTGAATACGAAGAACATAACGGTCAGCACCATCATGATGTGAGCGCGTGCCAGAATGCTGGAGCACTTCTTCTCAGCACCATTACCGTACTCTTCACGTTTCGCCACAGCGAAAGAAGAGATGATTGGAGAGTGGTTGAAGGAGAAGACCATTACCGGGATTGCCAGCCACAGGGTCATCAGCAGGCCGTTACCGGTTGCAGATGCGCTGCTCAGGGACAGGGTTTCCAGCGCGGCACCGTTCCACTGTGGGATCAGGTAGCAGGCCAGTAACATCAGCGCAGCCACAAACGGGAACACCAGCACGCTCATCGCTTTAACAATCATCTGCTCACCAAAGCGCACAATGGTCATCATGCCCACAATCAGGATCAGAGACAGAATCGCACGTGGTGGTGGCGTCATGTGCAGCTGGTGCGTCATGAAGCTTTCAACGGTGTTGGTGATCGCCACGCTGTAGACCAGCAGGATAGGGTAAATCGCGAAGAAGTAGAGCAGGGTAATCAGTTTACCTGCACCCACGCCGAAATGTTCTTCAACCACTTCAGTGATGTCTTCACCCGGATTTTTACCGGACAGCACGAAGCGGGTCAGTCCGCGGTGTGCGAAGAAGGTCATCGGGAAAGCAATGATTGCCATAATGATCAGCGGGATCAGACCGCCGACGCCTGCGTTGATAGGAAGGAACAGTACACCAGCGCCGATTGCTGTGCCGTAAAGGCCAAGCATCCACATGGTATCCGTTTTGCGCCAACCACTTCGGGATTCAATCGAAGCAACGGTGCTGGTTTGAGTGGTTTCCATCTGTATCTCCTGGAGGAAGCGAATTGTCAGGTTTTTAGTCAAATCCGATGAAAAAGTGCCTGACGGTAATATGAAATTCGTTCAGTGACGGTTTTTTAATAATTTTCACCCGTAACTATTGGCGGGCGGAAAGATACATTCTAGTTATGAATCTATCAGTGATCCTGATCCCAAATGCAATAATCCACTTATGATGTGGGCATCTTTAGACCATTTATCTGTTAAAAAAACATCAAAGAGAATTTACGGGCGCGAAGGCTACCACCAACGACATGTGGGCTGAAAGACTGGCCCGTGATATAGGTGTCTTTAGCTGTAAAGAAGCAGGTTTTTAGGATTTTCTGGCAGGTAATTTGGATTAAGGCTGATAATTTACGGTCGCAAAAACGAAGTAATCGTTTGCGTATGTGAAAACTTTGTAAATCACATAAGGGATATATATGAATTGCTTCGGTAATAAAAAAAGCCGGGATACGCGACAGGGCGACCCGGCTTTGGTGAGACGCTGCTAAGCGTTATGTGCAGATTTCGTAGCAAGGAATGTAGGCTGAGCCAGGCAGCTTCATGCGGTGCTGCGCAACAAAGCCCTGCAGCATGTCGTCCATGCGGCGCATCATTTCCGGATCGCCGTGGATCTTGTACGGACCATGCTGCTCGATAGCGCGAATACCTACCTCTTTAACGTTACCCGCCACAATGCCGGAGAAGGCACGACGCAGGTCGGCCGCCAGCACTTCCACCGGCTGATCCGGATACAGTTTCAGGTTTGCCATATTCTCATGCGTTGGCTCGAACGGGATCTGCAGGTCCGGCGCAATGCGGATTGACCAGTTAAAGCTGTAGGCATCCCCGGTATCACGGCGGTTTTCTTTCACCAGCGGCATCGCTTTTTTCATCTGACGCGCCACTTCCGCGGCATCATCAATGATGATGCGATAGTGGCGGCGCGCGGTTTCGCCCAGCGTATGCACGATAAACTCGTCCAGCACGCGGAAGTAGTCGGCGCTCTCTTTTGGCCCGGTCAGGATCAGCGGTAGCACCTGATCTTTGTTAGCCGGGTTCATCAGGATCCCCAGCAGATAGAGCAGCTCTTCCGCCGTTCCTACGCCGCCCGGGAAGATGATAATGCCATGGGCGATACGGACAAACGCCTCAAGACGTTTCTCGATATCCGGCATGATAATCAGCTCGTTAACCAGTGGGTTAGGTGGTTCAGCGGCGATGATTGACGGCTCGGTCATGCCGATAAAGCGTCCCTCTTTGTAACGCTGCTGAGCATGCCCCACCGCGGCACCTTTCATTGGCGCCTCCATGGCGCCCGGGCCGCAACCGGTACAGATATTCAGCTCACGCAGGCCGAGTTGTGTTCCCACCCGACGGGCATAAAGATATTCGGTTTCGTTAATAGAGTGGCCGCCCCAACAGACGACCATATTGGGTGCTTCGCCAACGTGCAGGGCACGGGCGTTGCGCAAAATGGAGAACACCAGGTTGGTGATATGGACTGAGCTTTCCAGGTCGAGATGCTGGAAGCGGCCGGCGTTGTGGATCTGCCCGTTAACAAACAGGATGTCGCGCAGCACGGCAAACAGGTTAGCCTGAAGTGAACGAATGATACGTCCGTCGACGAAGGCCTCTTCCGGTGGATTGATGACTTCAAGCTTCACGCCACGCTCGCGTCGCAGCACGTTGATATCAAAGCTTTCGAAGCGGGACAGCAGTTCTTTACTGTTATCTGTCAGGCTTCCGGAGTTCAGTACGGCAAGTGAACAGTTACGAAACAGTTGATAAAGATCGCTGCTGGCCGTGCGTTTAAGCATGTCCACTTCCAGCTGCGACAACATATCCATTGAGCCAAGTGGGCTAATATGTGTAATCAAGTGAGCTCCTTACGGGACGATTATCGTCTTTCCCTGTTGATTACAATAGCCCTGGCGCGTGACGTTTCACAACCTAAAGCGCGGAACAAACCGCGCATATTGTGAAAATAGTTATCTTACTGACGCACCAGCCGGCCCGTCGCAGGCACAAAATCGGTATTGGTCCGCCACGGGTTAATGTCCAGACCGCCACGGCGGGTGTAGCGCGCATATACGCTCAGTTTTTCTGGCTGGCAGAAACGCTGGATGTCGCTGAAGATGCGCTCCACGCACTGCTCGTGGAATTCGTTGTGATGGCGGAACGACACCAGATAGCGCAGCAGCTTTTCCCGGTCGATTTTCGGGCCGCGATACTGGATCTGCACCGAGCCCCAGTCAGGCTGGTGGGTAATCAGGCAGTTGGATTTCAGCAGATGGCTGACCAGCGTCTCGTCGACCACCTTTCCGCTTGCCGCGTTTTCGAGGTAGTCGGCGCTGAATTCATAGTTCTCCACCTCGATGTCCTGATCGTCGATGCAGGTCCCGTTGAAGTGGGCAATCGGCTGCCCTTCCAGCTCGTGCAGGCGATACAGTGAAACGCTTACCTTGCCCTGCGCACAGGCGCTTAAATCACGTTCCAGCGTGTGCTGAACGTCGTCCCAGCTGTTGAATCTGGTCTGGTTAAAGCTGTTGAGATAGAGCTTGAAGCTTTTGGATTCCACTAGATTCTGGCTGGCGTAATCCAGCTCAACGTGGCCCACCGCCACCTGCGGTAGCCCACGGGCGTTGAGCCACGAGAGTTCGTACAGCGTCCAGATATCCCCGCCGACAAACGGCAGCGCGTCCGCATGCAGACCCAGCGGATCGCGATTCAGGCTGCGCGGTACGCCCTGCAGCAGGCTGGCATCGTAGGTATCGCGGTAGTCGGTCGATTTACCCAGCGTTAAGCCGGTTAACGCCTGATGATTTTCGTAAGACATGTTTCATAGCCACTTTACAGGTACACTTATGCCCTGAGTTTATCCTGTCTGACAAGAAGAGAGAAATCGGTGGACATCGAAACTGCAAATGCCCTGACTACCTTCACCACCCGCTATTGCGATGCCTGGCATGAAAAGCACGGTACATGGCCGCAAAGTGCTGATTTATACGGTGTACCCTCACCCTGCATTATCTCTTCGCCCGACGATTACGTGATCTGGCAGCCGAAGCCCAATACCGGCGAGCAAAATGTAAATGCGGTTGAACGGGCAATGGACATTGTGGTAAAACCAGCGGTTCATGCGTTTTATGCCACGCAGTTTGCAGGGGATATGCCTGCGCGCTTTGCGAACATGACGCTGACGCTGTTGCAGACCTGGAGCGAAGACGATCTGCTGCGTGTTCAGGAAAACCTGATTGGTCATCTGGTCACGCAAAAACGCCTTAAGCTTTCTCCGACGCTCTTTATCGCCACACTCGACAGCGAACTGGATGTTATCTCCGTCTGTAACCTGTCCGGAGAAGTGATTAAAGAGACCATCGGCACCCGCAATCGCGAGACTCTCGCCCCCTCTCTTGCGGATTTCCTCACCCGACTTGAGCCGCTTCTGTAATCCATGATGCTACACCGCGTGTGAGAGATCTCTTACAAGGTTTGTGAGAGATCGCTGGATCATTCAGTATTGCCTTATTCAATTAAGATTAATATCACGCTGTATTTCAACGGATTACTGGATCATCGCTTCTGATTTCGCGGTTTCTTACGGCTTACACTCCTGACAGGGTGGGTTGTAAGACGAAGCGGAATAGCGGATTCTATCTCCGTCGACAGGACGCCGACACAAGAAACGAACATCAGGATGATGACGTTTCTTACACAGGACACGTCAGGATGGCGCTGCAGGAAGGCTTCAGGATGAAGCAAGTGGATAACGCAGGAAGCGTAAGGGACACCTCCAGGAAGGAGAACGAGAACCGGTCAGGATGGTCGGTGGGTCAGGAAGGCCAGGACGTTTCAGGATGAAACAGACACGTCAGGAAGATGTGTGCAGGATGCATCGGTTTACGGATGACCAGGCCTTCGGGCTTCAGGAAAAGTTGTCACGGATGAGCAGGGAGCACGAATTGTAGCTGGAATGCTGCGAAACGAACCGGGAGCACTGTTTTTACAGTGCTCCCTTTTTTTATTTCTGCCTTCCGCAATGCTATGCTGCGCGCCGTTCACTTTTTCAGTTGAGGTTACTATGACGCATTACGATAGCGTTCGTGCTCAGTTGCACGCCATCGAAGCCCTTTTGCGCCAACATCAGCTGTGGCAGGAGACCGCGCCGCAGCCAGAAGCGTTCGCGAGCACCCAGCCCTTCTGCCTGGATACGCTGGCACCGTTCGAGTGGCTCCAGTGGGTTTTACTTCCGCGAATGCACGCGTTGCTTGAGGGCGGACACCCGTTGCCGCAGGCGTTTGCTGTTTCTCCCTATTATGAAATGGCGCTGGAGGCGACGCACCCTGCTCGCGACGTGATGCTGGTCGAACTGGAAAAACTGGATGCCCTGTTTGCCGGTGAAGATGCATGACGCTTGAGATCCTTTATCAGGATGAATGGCTGGTGGCGGTGAATAAACCGTCAGGCTGGCTGGTGCACCGAAGCTGGCTGGATCGCGACGAGAAAGTGGTGGTGATGCAAACCGTGCGCGACCAGATTGGTCAGCATGTGTTTACTGCCCATCGTCTCGACAGGCCGACCTCCGGCGTGCTGCTGATGGGGCTTTCCAGCGAAGCAGGGCGTCTGCTGGCGCAGCAGTTCGAACAGCACCAGATCCAGAAACGCTACCACGCCATCGTCCGTGGCTGGCTGACCGACTCCGCCACCCTGGACTATCCGCTGGTGGAGGAACTGGACAAAATCGCCGATAAATTTGCCCGCGAGGATAAGGGCCCGCAGCCTGCCGTGACGGATTATCGCGGTATGGCGACCACCGACATGCCGGTCGCCACCGGCAAATTTCCCTCCACGCGTTACAGCCTGGTGGAGCTTTTGCCAAAAACCGGGCGTAAACACCAGCTTCGCCGACACCTGAAGCATCTGCGTCATCCGATTATTGGTGACAGCAAACACGGTGATTTGCGCCAGAATCGCAGCGCGGCCGAACATTTTGGCTGCAACCGTTTGATGTTACACGCCAGCGAGCTCAGCCTGACGCACCCGTTTACCGGCGAACCGCTGACTATCCGCGCGGGGCTGGATGACGTCTGGATGCAGGCGCTGTCACAGTTTGGCTGGCTGGGACAACTCCCCGAAAATGAAAGGGTTGAGTTTGTATCAGGCAACGTTCAGGATGAACAATAAGCGTATTCAAAAAGGGAAAATATCATGGCTGAAGTAGGCATTTTTGTCGGCACAATGTACGGCAACTCGCTGCTGGTCGCGGAAGAGGCTGAGGCGATTCTGGCAGGCAAGGGCCATAAAGCCACGGTCTATGAAGACCCGGTGCTGGCGGACTGGGAAAAGTATAAAGATAAATACATTCTGGTGGTGACCTCCACCACCGGGCAGGGCGATCTGCCGGACAGCATCGTGCCGCTGTTCCAGGGCATTAAAGAGCAGCTTGGCTATCAGCCTGACGTTCACTACGGCATCATTGCCCTCGGCGACAGCTCGTACGCCAACTTCTGCGGCGGCGGCAAGCAGTTCGATGCGCTCCTCCAGGAGCAGAGCGCCCAGCGCGTTGGCGAGATGCTGATGATTGACGCGGGCGAACACCCTGAACCTGAGAGTGAATCAAACCCGTGGGTGGAAAACTGGGCCTCACTTCTCAAATAACACTCTACCTGGCGGCGCTTCGCTTGCGCGGGCCTACGGGTTTTCCTGGCCGGGTCAGGCGTAGCCGCCACCCGGCATTACACCCCGCACCAAACGCCATTTCCGTGAACCACCTTCCACTCCTCTGGGCTTATGCCCTAAACAACCTCCCTCACACTCTTTAATACTGTGTTTTTGCACGGTGAGAGAACGTGTCACTCCTTCATATACTTTTCCGGTCACGATAAAACGGCTGCAGGCCGTACCAAAACGACAAAACATAAATCTCATTCTGATTACCCTACCGGTGCTGTACAGAATGAACCTGGCGAAAGCTATGTTTCAGGAGTGCAACAATGAGTACATTAAGCCACGCAGCGAGCCGCGCTGAAAAGCGCACCAATGCCCGCTACTGGATAGTGGTGATGCTGTTTATCGTCACATCCTTTAACTATGGTGACCGCGCCACGCTGTCGATTGCCGGCTCGGAAATGGCGAAAGACATCGGCCTTGATCCCGTGGGCATGGGTTACGTTTTCTCTGCGTTCTCATGGGCCTACGTCATCGGGCAGATTCCTGGCGGCTGGCTGCTGGACCGTTTTGGCTCGAAACGGGTCTATTTCTGGTCCATCTTCATCTGGTCTGCCTTCACCCTGTTACAGGGCTTCGTCGATGTGTTCAGCGGCTTTGGCATCATCGTCGCGCTCTTCACGCTGCGCTTCCTGGTGGGCTTAGCGGAAGCCCCTTCTTTCCCCGGCAACAGCCGCATTGTGGCCGCCTGGTTCCCGGCGCAGGAGAGGGGAACGGCGGTGGCGATTTTTAACTCCGCACAGTACTTCGCCACGGTGATCTTTGCCCCCATTATGGGCTGGCTGACGCATGAGGTGGGCTGGTCGCACGTGTTCTTCTTTATGGGCGGGCTGGGGATCGTGATCAGCTTTGTCTGGCTGAAAGTGATCCACGAACCCAGCCAGCACCCTGGCGTGAATAAAAAAGAGCTGGAGTACATCGCAGAAGGTGGCGCGCTGATCAATATGGATCAAAAATCGGCGACGGCGAAAGTCCCGTTCAGTCAGAAATGGGCGCAGATCAAACAGCTCGTTGGCTCCAGGATGATGATCGGGATCTATCTGGGTCAGTACTGCATTAACGCCTTAACCTACTTCTTCATCACCTGGTTCCCGGTGTACCTGGTGCAGGCCCGCGGCATGTCGATTCTGAAGGCGGGATTTGTTGCCTCGGTCCCGGCAATCTGCGGCTTCGTAGGGGGCGTGCTCGGCGGGGTGATCTCTGACTGGCTGATGCGCCGCACGGGATCACTGAACATCGCGCGTAAAACGCCGATTGTGCTCGGTATGCTGCTCTCCATGACCATGGTGTTCTGTAACTACGTAAATGCGGAATGGATGATTATCGGCTTTATGGCGATGGCCTTCTTCGGCAAAGGTATCGGCGCGCTCGGCTGGGCAGTGATGGCGGATACGGCACCGAAGGAGATCAGCGGCCTGAGCGGCGGTCTGTTCAATATGTTCGGCAATATCTCCGGGATTGTTACGCCAATTGCTATCGGTTACATCGTCGGCACGACCGGATCTTTCAACGGTGCGCTGATTTATGTGGGGGTGCATGCGCTGGTCGCGGTGCTGAGCTATCTGGTGCTGGTGGGCGATATCAAACGCGTCGAGCTTAAACCTGTTGCGGAGCGTGGCTGATGACAACGCAATCGAGCCCAATCGTCACGGAGATGAAGGTTATCCCGGTGGCTGGCCAGGACAGCATGCTGCTCAATATTGGCGGCGCCCATAACGCCTGGTTTACCCGCAATATCGTGGTGCTGAAAGACAGCGCAGGGCATACCGGCATGGGTGAAGCCCCTGGCGGTGAGGTCATTTACCAGACGCTGGTCGATGCCATCCCGCAGGTAGTGGGCCAGGAGATTGCCCGTCTGAATAAGGTGGTTCAGCGGGTGCATAAGGGCAATCAGTCGGCAGACTTTGACACGTTCGGGAAAGGCGCCTGGACGTTCGAACTGCGCGTCAATGCGGTCGCCGCACTGGAGGCCGCCCTGCTCGACCTGCTGGGCCAGGCGCTGAATGTTCCGGTTTGCGAGCTGCTGGGGCCGGGTAAACAGCGTGATGCGGTGACGGTGCTGGGCTATCTGTTCTACGTGGGCGATCGTAATAAAACCGATCTCCCTTATCTGGCGCGATCCACGGGCGACCATGACTGGTATCACCTGCGCCACCAGGAGGCGCTCTCCGGGGAGGCCGTGGTGCGTCTGGCCGAGGCCGCGCAGGATCGCTACGGCTTTAAGGATTTCAAACTGAAGGGCGGTGTGCTACCCGGCGAGCAGGAGATTGAAACGGCACGGGCGTTGAAAAAGCGCTTTCCGGAGGCACGCATTACCGTTGACCCGAACGGCGCATGGCTGCTGGAGGAAGCGATTAGCCTGTGCAAAGGGCTGCAGGATGTTCTGACCTATGCGGAAGATCCTTGCGGAGCGGAGCAGGGCTTCTCGGGCCGTGAAGTGATGGCCGAGTTTCGTCGTGCCACCGGGCTGCCGGTGGCGACCAATATGATCGCCACCAACTGGCGTGAAATGGGGCATGCGGTGATGCTGAACGCCGTCGACATCCCGCTGGCAGACCCCCACTTCTGGACGCTTTCAGGCGCGGTGCGCGTGGCGCAGCTGTGCGATGAGTGGGGCCTGACCTGGGGCTGTCACTCGAACAACCACTTCGATATTTCGCTGGCGATGTTTACCCACGTTGGCGCGGCGGCGCCGGGTAATCCGACCGCCATCGACACCCACTGGATTTGGCAGGAGGGAGAAGCCCGCCTGACGAAAAATCCGCTGGAAATCAAACAGGGCAAGATTGCCGTACCGGATGCGCCGGGCCTGGGCGTGGAGCCTGACTGGGATCAGATCCACAAAGCCCATGAGGCGTATAAAAAATTGCCGGGCGGCGCGCGTAACGACGCGGGCCCAATGCAGTACCTTATTCCCGGCTGGACATTTGACCGTAAGCGCCCTGTTTTCGGACGTCACTGATAAAAGGATTGAACGATGAGTACTTTTTCTACCCCTGTCGTCACCGCCATGCAGATCGTACCGGTTGCGGGCCATGACAGCATGTTGATGAACCTGAGCGGCGCACATGCGCCATTCTTTACCCGCAATATTGTGATTATCAAAGACAATGCCGGCCACACCGGCGTGGGGGAAATTCCGGGCGGGGAGAAGATCCGCAAAACGCTGGAAGAGGCCATTCCGCTGGTGGTGGGCAAAACGCTGGGTGAGTACAAAAATGTTCTCAATACCGTGCGTAACACCTTTGCCGACCGCGATGCCGGTGGTCGTGGTCTGCAGACGTTCGATCTGCGCACCACCATTCACGTGGTAACCGGCATTGAAGCCGCGATGCTGGATCTGCTGGGCCAGCATCTGGGGGTTAACGTTGCCTCGCTGTTGGGCGAGGGTCAGCAGCGCAGCGAAGTGGAAATGCTGGGCTATCTGTTCTTTGTCGGCGACCGCAAGCTGACGCCTCTGCCCTATCAGAGCCAGGCGGATGACAAATGCGACTGGTACCGGCTCCGCCACGACGAGGCGATGACCCCGGACGCGGTGGTGCGTCTGGCGGAAGCCGCGTACGAAAAATATGGCTTCAACGATTTCAAACTGAAGGGCGGCGTGCTGGCCGGAGAGGAAGAGGCGCAAGCCATCACCGCGCTGGCAAAACGTTTCCCGCAGGCGCGCGTGACGCTGGATCCGAATGGTGCCTGGTCGCTTAATGAAGCGATCGCCATCGGCAAGCAGCTGAAGGGCGTGCTGGCCTATGCGGAGGATCCGTGCGGGGCTGAACAGGGCTTCTCTGGCCGGGAAGTGATGGCCGAGTTCCGTCGTGCCACGGGGCTGCCGACCGCGACCAACATGATTGCCACCGACTGGCGTCAGATGGGACACACCCTGTCACTGCAGTCTGTCGACATTCCACTGGCGGACCCGCACTTCTGGACAATGCAGGGGTCGGTTCGCGTGGCGCAGATGTGCCATGAGTTTGGCCTGACCTGGGGCTCGCACTCCAACAATCACTTCGATGTGTCGCTGGCGATGTTCACCCACGTTGCCGCCGCCGCGCCGGGCACGATCACCGCTATCGATACGCACTGGATCTGGCAGGAAGGGAATCAGCGCCTGACCAAAGCGCCGTTTGAGATCAAAGGTGGCATGGTGCAGGTACCTTCCACGCCGGGGTTAGGCGTTGAGCTGGATATGGACCAGGTCATGAAGGCCCACGAGCTGTATCAGAAACACGGTCTGGGCGCCCGCGACGACGCGATGGCGATGCAGTACCTGATCCCAGACTGGGCATTCGACAATAAACGT
Source organism: Enterobacter sp. HSTU-ASh6 (assembly GCF_026319105.1). NCBI lineage: Bacteria > Pseudomonadati > Pseudomonadota > Gammaproteobacteria > Enterobacterales > Enterobacteriaceae > Enterobacter > Enterobacter sp. HSTU-ASh6. The sequence goes on from NZ_WSPD01000004.1 coordinate 139,541, forward strand.
CCGTGCATGGTACGATAAACGCAATGGGACCGCTCCCACGAGCGGTTCTTTACGTGGTGTATGCTTAACGTAACGACTATGCGTAAGGATGGCTTATGAAAATTGTTATCGCACCGGACTCGTATAAGGAAAGTTTAAGTGCGCTCGAGGTCGCGACAGCGATAGAGCGTGGTTTCCGCGAGATCTTTCCCGAGGCGGTTTACGTCAAGCTGCCGGTTGCGGACGGTGGCGAAGGCACGGTTGAGGCGATGATCGCGGCAACGCAGGGGCGAATGGTGCATGTTCCGGTGACCGGTCCCCTGGGCGAGCGGGTGGAAGGGTTTTACGGGATCTCGGGTGACGAGCAGAGCGCCTTTATTGAAATGGCGGCGGCAAGCGGTCTGGAGCTCGTTGCGCCTGCGCAGCGCGATCCGCTGAAAACGACCTCCTGGGGCACGGGGGAACTTATCCGCCACGCTCTGGATGCAGGCGTTAAGCATATCATCATCGGGATCGGGGGAAGCGCGACCAACGACGGCGGAGCCGGAATGGTGCAGGCGCTGGGCGCGAAACTGCTGGATGCCAGTGGAGAGTCCCTTGGCCTGGGCGGGCGCGAGCTGGGAAAACTCGCGCGAATCGACCTGAGTGGTCTGGATCAACGTCTGGCGGAGTGCCGGATTGAGGTCGCCTGCGACGTCACCAATCCCCTGACCGGAAAGGAGGGGGCGTCAGCCATATTTGGTCCGCAAAAGGGGGCCACACCCGAAATGATCGTCACCCTGGACAACGCGCTTGCTCAGTATGCGCGAGTCATTGCCCGGGATCTGGATATCGACGTGCTGAACCTGGCAGGTGGTGGCGCGGCGGGAGGCATGGGGGCCGCACTGTACGCCTTTTGCGGCGCGCAGTTGCGCCAGGGTATTGAGATTGTGACCGACGCGCTACATCTGGCCGATCAGGTGGCCGATGCGGATCTGGTGATCACGGGGGAAGGGCGTATTGATAGCCAGACGATCCACGGCAAAGTCCCGGTGGGCGTGGCGAAAGTGGCGAAACGCTTTAACAAACCCGTCATCGGAATCGCAGGGAGCCTGACGGCGGACGTTGGCGTGGTACACGATCACGGCATTGATGCGGTGTTCAGCGTGATCTACACCATCTGCTCGCTGGAAGACGCACTGGAAAATGCCAGCGAGAACGTCAGGATGGCGGCAAGGAATATCGCGGCGGTGCTGAAAGTGGGGCAGGGAATGTAGTTTCCCCCCTCACCCTAACCCTCTCCCCAAAGGGGAGAGGGGACTTTATACACCCTCGCCGGGGTGAGGGGAAAATCAAGCCGCACCCACCTCAGTTCCCTAACACCTTCATCGCTTCCCGCGTCACATTATCCATTTCATCCAGTAACTCCAGGAACTCCGGTTCAAGCTCTGATTCCGGGGTCCCTGCACGCAACTGCTGCTCCAGCAACTGGCAGAGGTTTTTCAGCCGCGGCACACCGCTGTAGCCGCAGCTGCCGTGCAGCTTGTGGATCGCTTCCAGCAGCGCTTCCGGGTTTTCACCCACCAGTTGCTCTTCAACCTTGTTGCGAATTTCCGGCAGAAACGCGACCAGCATTTGCAGCATTTCGCGGGCTAAATCGGGTTTACCTGCCGCCTGGCGCAGCGCAAGCTGCCAGTCAAACGTCGCGTTCTGATTGACGCTGAGCTCAACCGGCTCACTGGACACCGTGTACGTTCCGCCAATATGACCCGGCTGATAGCGTAACAGCAGGTTGTGAAGTTTCTCTTCATCGATTGGCTTCGCCAGATAATCATTCATCCCGGCGCTCAGCAGCTTCTCTTTCTGGCCAGCCATCGCATGGGCGGTGACCGCAATCACCGGGGTTTGCTGCTGGTGCGGCAGCTGGTGGATCAGCTCGCAGGCACGAATGCCATCCATGCCCGGCATCTGAATATCCATCAGGATTAAATCAAACTGCATCTGCTTAGCCTGTTCAACCGCCTGCGCGCCGCTGGTACACAGCTCAACATGCTGTACCTGGTCTTCAAGCAGTGCGCCAATGAGCTTCAGGTTGGCCGGATTATCATCTACCGCCATCACGCTCATCGGCAGTTTTTGCTCTTCGTCAATCAGCGGAAGGGCATGCTGGCTAAGACGGCAATACTCCGTAAGCGCGGGCAGCAGGCGGGTCGAGGTGAGCGGCTTAAGCAGACACGCGGCGGCGCCGTCATTTTTCAACTCTTCGGCATTGAGCTGGGCATGGCAGGGCAGCGCCAGCAGCAGATAGTCAGTCATCGACGCGGCCTTCGCCAGCCGCTCCTGCTGCATGGTCAGTTCGCCGGTGAAGGTGACCGGGATGCCCATTAGCAGAATGTCGTAGTGCTCAACGGCAAGGGCGGAGAAGGTGGGGCTGTAGATCACCTCCAGCGGCGTGGTGCTTAAAATATCGAGCGCACACTGCGCTGCTGCCGCGTTCGGCTCAACGTAGGCCAGACGCTTCCCTTTCAGACAGTCCGTCACCGGGCCATCGGTCAGCACGTTCGGGTTGAGGTCCAGATTGATATGGAACCAGAAGGTTGAGCCACGGTTCGGCTGGCTGTGGAAAGAGATATCGCCCCCCATCTCGTTCACCAGTCGTTGCGTGATCACCAGACCCAGGCCAGTACCGCCATGACGGCGGGAGATACTGGCGTCGGCCTGTAGGAACGCCTGGAACAGACGCGACTGATCCCGCTCCGGAATACCGATGCCCGTATCGCGGATCTGGACTTCAATCTGCACCTTGTTGCTGCTGATCGAGCGCTTTTCGACCAGGATGTCGATGTTGCCGCTTTCAGTGAACTTAATGGCATTCCCGACGAGGTTGGTAATGACCTGCTGCAGGCGCAGCGGATCGCCAATGACGTTATCCGGCACGTCGTTTTTAATGTTCAGCGTCAGCTCAAGGCCTTTATCGTGGGACGAGTGCGCGAGCAGCGTCACCACTTCATCAAGCGTACTGCGCAGCGGGAACGGAATACTCTCCAGGATAAGCTTGCCCGCTTCCAGCTTGGAGAAGTCCAGTACGTCGTTGATGATTGCCAGCAGGTTGTTGGCCGAGCGTTCAATGGTGTGCAGGTGATCGCGCTGAGTCGGGTTCAGCTCGCTTTTCAGGGTCAGGCGGGTAAAGCCGATCACGCCATTGAGCGGTGTACGCAGCTCGTGCGACATATTGGCAAGGAATTCTGATTTAATACGTGCCGCTTCCTGAGCACGCTTTTTCGCCAGATCCAGCTCAACGTTCTGGATCTCCATCTGCTCCAGCGTTTCGCGCAGGTCGGACGTGGCCTGGTCCACATTATGCTGCATCTCTTCGTGGTACGCCGCCAGCGACATCGCCATTGAGTTGATGCCGTTTTTCAGCATATCCAGCTCGCCCAGCATAAAGCCTTCCACCCGGCTGTCGAGCTGTCCCCGGCGGATGCGGTCAACCGTGTTGACCATGTTACGGATAGGCCCCGTCACATCGCGCATCAGGCGCCAGCCGAAGATCAGCGCAATGCCGATGCAGAACAGCATCATCACGCCAGAGATAAAAATTTCTTTGTACTGCTGTAGCCGGACCGACTTGAGATCCAGCTCCAGCGCCACATATCCCAGCATGTTATCGCTGGATTTGGCATCGGATTGCGCGGACTCATCCGGGGAATAGCTTTCCGACACGATGGGCGTACGCAGGATCATGATATCGCCGCGCCGCAAAACGGTGAGATGGCGCGGGAAGGGCGTACCGTCCGGGATCTTCAGGGCCGCCGGATCAAGATGAAAATTCGAGGTGACAAACAGCCGGTTGTGTTCGTCGTAAACGGAAATGGCGCGTACGATGTCTGAGTGCCGGCGGTGGAGTACGCTGATTAACTGACCAATGGATTCGCGGTTTTGCAGGTTCATGCCGTACTCGCTGGAGACGGCAAGCGGTTCGATGATGCTGGCGCCTGCATCTTCCAGTTGTCGCTGCAAATCGTTATAGCGGTGCACCACAAAAAAGATACTCAGCAGCAAACCGATGAGAACGGTGGGGGCGAGGATCAAAATCATCATGCGCGCGCGCAGGCTGTAGTTGGTCATGGCGTTCCGTTATGGGACAATTAAGATAATTATGTTTATGTGAGAAAAATCTCGGCGATGGCGCAATTCTACTCTGCAAAGCGACGCGTGACGACGCGTCAAATCATCACTGTTGAAGCCACGGACCTGGATCCGTTTGGCCAGGGTGTGGCGCGTCACAATGGTAAGGCTCTGTTTATAACAGGTTTACTGCCAACAGAACGAGCAGAAATTACACTGACGGAAGACAAACGTCAGTTCGCACGGGGGCAGATTAAGCGTCGTCTCAACGACAGCCCGGAGCGTGTGAAGCCTCGCTGTGCGCATTTTGGCGTCTGTGGCGGCTGCCAGCAACAGCATGCAAGCACAGAATTACAGCAAAAAAGTAAAAGCAACGCCCTGGCGCGTCTGCTTAAACATGAAGTGAACGAGGTCATTGCCGGTGAGCCATGGGGCTACCGCCGCCGTGCACGTCTGAGTCTGAGCTATCAGCCAAAAACGGCGCATCTGGAGATGGGGTTTCGCAAGGCCGGATCCAGCGACATCGTTGACGTGAAGCAGTGCCCCATTTTGGTGCCCCAACTTGAGGCATTGCTGCCGGACGTGCGCACCTGCCTCTCCGGGCTGGACGGCGTTCGTCACCTCGGGCATGTCGAACTGGTTATGGCAAACAATGGCCCGCTGATGGTGCTGCGCCATACGGCGCCGTTATCGAAAAAAGACCGCGAAAAACTGGAACGCTTTTCGCATTCCCACGACCTGGCGCTTTTCCTTGCACCACAAAGCGAGATACTTGAGCAGGTTACCGGTGATGCACCCTGGTATGCGTCAAACGGGCTACGCTTAACGTTCAGTCCACGGGATTTCATTCAGGTGAATGATGGCGTTAACCAGCAGATGGTCGAGAAAGCGCTGGGGTGGCTGGATGTTCAGAAAAGCGATCGGGTGCTTGACCTGTTCTGCGGAATGGGCAACTTCACCCTGCCGCTGGCCCGCAACGCGGCCAGCGTCGTGGGCGTCGAAGGTGTCGAGGCGCTGGTGGCGAAAGGGCGGGAGAACGCACAACAGAACGGCTTGCAAAATGTGACATTCTTTCATCAAAATCTTGAGGAAGATGTCACTCAACAGCCGTGGGCTAAGCAGGGCTTTGATAAAATTCTTCTCGACCCGGCGCGTGCAGGCGCCCCGGGTGTAATGCAGCATATTATTAAACTCGCGCCAAAGCGTGTGGTCTATGTTTCCTGTAACCCGGCAACGCTTGCCCGTGATAGCGAGGCATTAGTCAGCGCGGGTTACCAGATTCAGCGTCTGGCAATGATGGACATGTTCCCGCACACTGGGCATCTGGAATCCATGGTGTTGTTCGAACATATATAATGAGTTTGGCTTGTCGACTTCGACAGGCCCAGGTCCCTAAAGGAGAGGACAATGGTTGCGGTAAGAAGTGCACATCTCAATAAAGCTGGGGAATTTGACCCACAAAAATGGATCGCAAGTCTGGGAATTTCCAGCCAGCAGTCGTGTGAACGCTTAACCGAAACCTGGGCCTATTGTCTGCGCACCACGCAGGGGCATCCTGACGCCGATCTTCTCCTGTGGCGCGGCGTGGAGATGGTTGAAATTTTGTCTATGTTGAACATGGACATCGAAACGCTGCAGGCCGCGCTGCTCTTCCCCCTTGCCGATGCGGACGTGGTCACCGAAGAGGTGCTGCGCGACAGCGTCGGAAAATCCGTTGTCGCGCTGATCCACGGCGTGCGAGATATGGCGGCCATCCGCCAGCTCAAAGCCGCGCATACTGACTCCGTCTCCTCAGAACAGGTCGATAACGTCCGCCGGATGCTGCTGGCCATGGTGGATGATTTCCGCTGCGTGGTCATCAAGCTCGCCGAGCGTATTGCCCACCTGCGCGAGGTCAAGGATGCGCCGGAAGACGAGCGCGTGCTGGCGGCCAAAGAGTGTACCAACATCTATGCTCCTCTGGCGAACCGCTTAGGGATTGGTCAGCTCAAATGGGAGCTGGAAGACTACTGCTTCCGTTACCTGCATCCGGCGGAATACAAACGCATTGCCAAACTCCTGCACGAGCGCCGTATCGACCGCGAGCACTATATTGAGGATTTTGTCGGCGGTTTACGCCAGGCGATGAAAGAAGAGAACGTGCGCGCCGAAGTCTACGGCCGTCCTAAGCACATCTATAGCATCTGGCGCAAAATGCAGAAGAAACACCTCGCCTTTGACGAGCTGTTTGACGTGCGCGCCGTGCGTATCGTGGCGGAGCGTCTGCAGGACTGCTACGCCGCGCTGGGGATAGTGCACACTCACTTCCGCCATCTGCCGGACGAGTTCGATGACTATGTCGCCAACCCCAAACCGAACGGCTACCAGTCTATCCATACTGTTGTGCTTGGTCCGGGTGGGAAAACGGTCGAGATTCAGATCCGCACCAAACAGATGCACGAAGACGCTGAGCTGGGCGTCGCCGCGCACTGGAAGTACAAAGAAGGCACCTCCGGTGGGGCGCGTTCTGGTCACGAAGACCGTATTGCCTGGTTGCGTAAGCTGATTGCGTGGCAGGAAGAGATGGCCGACTCCGGCGAGATGCTCGACGAAGTGCGCAGCCAGGTCTTTGACGACCGGGTGTATGTCTTTACCCCGAAAGGGGACGTTGTCGACCTGCCGGCCGGCTCTACGCCGCTCGATTTTGCCTACCACATCCACAGCGATGTGGGGCACCGCTGCATCGGGGCCAAAATTGGCGGACGCATCGTACCGTTCACCTATCAGCTGCAGATGGGCGACCAGATTGAAATCATTACCCAGAAGCAGCCCAACCCGAGCCGGGACTGGCTTAACCCAAACCTGGGGTATGTCACCACCAGCCGCGGGCGCTCGAAGATTCACGCCTGGTTCCGTAAACAGGATCGTGACAAGAATATCCTTGCCGGTCGCCAGATCCTTGACGACGAGCTGGAGCACATCGGGATAAGCCTGAAAGAGGCGGAGAAATTCCTGCTGCCGCGCTACAACTTCAACGAGCTTGATGAGCTGTTAGCGGCCATTGGCGGCGGTGATATCCGTCTGAATCAAATGGTGAATTTCCTGCAGGCGCAGTTTAATAAGCCAAGCGCGGAAGAGCAGGACGCGGCGGCGCTGAAGCAGCTGCAGCAAAAAACCTATGCGCCGCAGCAGCGCAGCAAAGACAACGGTCGCGTGGTGGTCGAGGGCGTGGGCAATCTGATGCACCACATTGCCCGCTGCTGCCAGCCTATTCCGGGTGACGACATCGTCGGTTTTATCACTCAGGGGCGCGGGATCTCGATTCACCGTTCCGACTGCGATCAGCTTGCCGAGCTGCAGTCTCACGCACCGGAGCGCATTGTGGAAGCGGTCTGGGGCGAGAGCTATTCCGCCGGTTACTCGCTGGTGGTTCGCGTCACCGCGAACGACCGCAGCGGTCTGTTGCGCGACATTACCACCATTCTTGCCAACGAGAAGGTCAACGTGCTGGGCGTCGCCAGCCGCAGCGATACCCGCGAGCAGCTTGCCACCATTGATATGACCATCGAAATCTACAACCTGCAGGTGCTGGGCCGCGTGCTCGGTAAACTGAACCAGGTGCCGGATGTGATTGACGCGCGTCGTCTGCACGGCGGTTAACTGCACTTTCTTATGTAGGCCGGGTAAGGCTTTGCCGCCACCCGGCTTGTTTTTTAATGGAACAGATTATGACGCAAATCGACCGCCTGCTCGGCATCATGAAACGCCTGCGCGACCCGGAAAACGGCTGCCCGTGGGACAAAGAGCAGACTTTCGCCACCATCGCTCCGTACACCCTTGAAGAGACCTACGAGGTACTGGACGCCATTTCCCGTGAAGATTTTGACGACCTGCGCGGCGAGCTGGGCGATCTACTGTTCCAGGTGGTGTTCTATGCGCAAATGGCGCAGGAAGAAGGGCGCTTTAACTTTGACGATATCTGCGCCGCCATCAGCGACAAGCTGGAGCGCCGTCATCCCCATATTTTCGGTGACGCCACGGCAGGGAACAGCAGCGAAGTCCTGGCCCGCTGGGAGCAAATCAAAAGCGCCGAACGGGCAGAAAAATCCCAGCACTCTGCGCTGGATGACATCCCGATGAGCCTGCCCGCGCTGATGCGCGCGCATAAAATTCAAAAACGCTGCTCCGCCGTCGGTTTTGACTGGACCTCGCTTGGCCCGGTGCTGGACAAAGTGCACGAAGAGATTGACGAAGTGATGCACGAAGCGCAGCAGGCGGTGGTGGATGAAGCAAAGCTCGAAGAGGAGATGGGCGACCTGCTGTTTGCGACCGTCAACCTTTCGCGCCACCTGGGTGTAAAAGCGGAAACCGCCCTGCAAAAAGCGAACATAAAATTCGAACGACGCTTTCGCGAAGTCGAGCGGATTGTGGCCTCGCGGGGCCTGGAAATGAGCGGAATTGACCTCGAAGCCATGGAAGAAGTCTGGCAGGAAGTAAAACGCCAGGAATCTGATCTCTAACGGAATTTTGCGATCAAGCGCAATTTGTGTGATTTTTTAAATGACAAGCGCTTGATTTACGTCAAAAACATTTACCCAAAAGGGGCTATTTTCTCACTCCTTATGTTTGTCATGGCCTGGAATGGAGACGGAGAATGAAAGTTTGTGGCGCTCGCCGTGTTCGGGTATACTACTTTCCCGTCCTGGTTATTCCATCGTTTCACCCTAACTTCTCAGGTTCAGCATGACAACGAACTATATTTTTGTGACCGGCGGGGTCGTATCCTCTCTGGGTAAAGGCATTGCCGCAGCCTCCCTCGCAGCCATTCTTGAAGCCCGTGGCCTCAATGTGACCATGATGAAACTGGATCCGTACATCAACGTCGATCCGGGCACCATGAGCCCAATCCAACACGGGGAAGTGTTCGTTACTGAAGACGGCGCTGAAACCGATCTGGATCTTGGCCACTACGAGCGTTTCATCCGCACCAAAATGACCCGTCGTAACAACTTCACGACGGGCCGTATTTACTCCGACGTTCTGCGTAAAGAGCGCCGTGGTGACTACCTGGGTGCCACCGTTCAGGTTATTCCGCACATCACTAACGCTATCAAAGAACGCATTGTGGCGGGTGGCGAAGGCCACGACGTGGTGCTGGTTGAAATCGGCGGGACCGTGGGTGACATCGAATCCCTGCCGTTCCTGGAAGCGATTCGTCAGCTGGCGGTAGACATTGGCCGTGAACACGCGCTGTTCATGCACCTGACCCTGGTGCCTTACATGGCCGCTGCAGGTGAAGTGAAAACCAAGCCGACGCAGCACTCTGTAAAAGAACTGCTCTCCATTGGTATTCAGCCAGACATCCTGGTTTGCCGTTCTGACCGTGCGGTTCCGGCGAACGAACGTGCGAAAATTGCATTGTTCTGTAACGTGCCAGAAAAAGCCGTTATTTCAATGAAAGATGTCGATTCCATTTATAAAATCCCGGGCCTGTTGAAATCGCAGGGCCTGGACGATTATATTTGTAAACGATTCAGCTTGAACTGTCCGGAAGCTAACCTGTCTGAATGGGAACAGGTTATTTACGAAGAAGCCAATCCGGCAGGCGAAGTGACTATCGGTATGGTTGGCAAGTACATCGAGCTGCCAGATGCCTATAAGTCAGTGATTGAAGCGCTGAAACACGGTGGTCTGAAGAACCGTGTCTCCGTGAACATCAAGCTGATTGATTCACAGGATGTTGAAACGCGTGGCGTTGAAATCCTGAAAGATCTGGATGCTATCCTTATCCCTGGCGGCTTCGGCTACCGTGGTGTAGAAGGCAAGATCGCCACCGCGCGCTATGCGCGTGAAAACAATATTCCATACCTCGGCATCTGTCTGGGTATGCAGGTTGCGCTGATCGAATTTGCGCGCAACGTAGCGGGAATGGAAAACGCGAACTCTACGGAATTTGTGCCAGACTGTAAGTACCCTGTGGTGGCGCTTATCACTGAATGGCGTGACGAAGAAGGTAACGTCGAAGTCCGTACCGAGAAGAGCGATCTGGGTGGCACCATGCGTCTTGGCGCACAGGCGTGCCAGCTGACTGACGATAGCGTGGTTCGCAAGCTGTATGGCGAGCCGGTCATCACCGAGCGCCATCGTCACCGCTATGAAGTCAACAACATGTTGTTGAAACAAATTGAAGCTGCGGGTCTGCGTGTTGCGGGCCGCTCCGGGGATGATCAGTTAGTCGAGATCATCGAAGTGCCAAATCATCCGTGGTTTGTTGCCTGCCAGTTCCACCCGGAATTTACTTCAACGCCACGCGACGGGCATCCGCTGTTTGCAGGCTTCGTGAAAGCCGCCAGCGACTACCAGAAGCGTCAGGCGAAGTAAAAAAAGTTAGAACGGCAACGCGTACCTTTGGTACGCGTTGTTTGTCTGGAGTTTTAGTTTAACTTGTACTGAGGAAAATCTAATGTCCAAAATCGTTAAAGTCATCGGTCGTGAAATCATCGACTCCCGTGGTAACCCGACCGTTGAAGCCGAAGTTCACCTGGAAGGTGGTTTCGTTGGTATGGCTGCTGCTCCATCAGGTGCTTCTACCGGTTCCCGCGAAGCGCTGGAACTGCGCGATGGCGACAAATCTCGCTTCCTGGGTAAAGGCGTACTGAAAGCGGTTGGCGCTGTAAACGGTCCGATTGCTCAGGCAATCATTGGCAAAGACGCCAAAGACCAGGCTGGCATCGACAAGATCATGATCGATCTGGACGGTACTGAAAACAAATCTAACTTCGGTGCAAACGCCATTCTGGCGGTTTCCCTGGCGAACGCCAAAGCGGCTGCAGCTGCTAAAGGTATGCCACTGTTCGAGCACATCGCTGAGCTGAACGGCACCCCAGGCAAATACTCCATGCCTGTACCAATGATGAATATCATCAACGGTGGTGAGCACGCAGACAACAACGTTGATATTCAGGAATTCATGATTCAGCCAGTTGGCGCGAAATCCCTGAAAGAAGCGGTTCGTATGGGTTCTGAAGTATTCCACAATCTGGCGAAAGTGCTGAAAGCGAAAGGCATGAACACCGCTGTGGGTGACGAAGGTGGCTATGCGCCAAACCTGGGTTCTAACGCAGAAGCTCTGGCTGTTATCGCAGAAGCGGTAAAAGCAGCGGGCTACGAGCTGGGCAAAGACATCACCCTGGCGATGGACTGTGCAGCATCTGAATTCTACAAAGACGGTAAATACGTTCTGGCTGGCGAAGGCAACAAAGCGTTCACCTCCGAAGAGTTCACTCACTTCCTGGAAGACCTGACCAAACAGTACCCAATCGTGTCTATCGAAGACGGTCTGGACGAGTCTGACTGGACTGGTTTCGCATACCAGACCAAAGTACTGGGCGACAAAATCCAGCTGGTTGGTGACGACCTGTTCGTAACCAACACCAAGATCCTGAAAGAAGGCATCGAGAAAGGCATCGTTAACTCCATCCTGATCAAATTCAACCAGATCGGTTCTCTGACCGAAACTCTGGCTGCGATCAAAATGGCGAAAGACGCTGGCTACACCGCTGTTATCTCTCACCGTTCTGGCGAAACTGAAGACGCTACCATTGCCGACCTGGCTGTGGGTACTGCTGCAGGCCAGATCAAAACCGGTTCTATGAGCCGTTCTGACCGTGTTGCTAAATACAACCAGCTGATTCGTATCGAAGAAGCGCTGGGCGAAAAAGCACCATACAACGGCCGTAAAGAGATCAAAGGCCAGGCATAATTGCTTAAGCCTTAGAATGAAAATGCCAGTCGAATGACTGGCATTTTTTTTGTCTATTTGAAGTCGACCGCCATTTGTTCCGGTATGCTCAGCCCCCGGGTGGTTTGCACGCAGCGGGCGATATAATCCGTAAACCGGGGTGGTTTCGGCATCCCCATGCTTAACAGCTTGTCGTTGCTAAAGCGCACGTTAAGCGTGGCGAACGCACCGTATAACCGCATGGCTTTGAGCATCAGACGTTCATTGCACGGGCCAAAAATGTCCTTCAGCTCGCGGCGCATTCTGACCAGCGTTTCGTAGCTGACCTGCGCATATTTATCACCCACGGGGGCTTTCTCCAGCGCCTGCGCCATCGCATTATCAATATCCGCAAAGCGAACGCTGTTCTCTTCACCCGCCGAAATATGCACCACTTCCCCCGAACGAGCGTTGCTGTGAAGCAGCATTAACAACGCATCGGCGCAGTAGTCCACCGGAACAACGTCGATTCGGTCTTCCATGGAGCACATAAACTTCTGCAGCATCAGACCCATGCTAAAGACCCAGAAAATGCTGCTCGATGGCGTGCAGCCGTGGCGGGTATGGCCGACAACGATGGACGGACGGGCAATAAGCAGCGGCAGGTCTGGACACGCCTGGCGCATCAGCTGTTCGATGGTTGACTTCGACCAGGTGTATTCCACCAGATGTTCAGCATTCTCTCTGAATTCAGCGCTTTCGGCGACCAGGGAATCCTGTTCTGGCGTGCATGACATAGCCGTGCCGACGTGGAGGAAACGCTGTAGCGTTGAAACCTGCTCCATGCGGCGCGCCAGCGCCAGGGTACCTTCTACGTTGACCTTCCAGATCAGCGGGTTATTTCCAAATGAGGCAACGGCCGCACAGTTAACGACATGTGTGACCTGATCTAGACGCGGATCGTTCAGAAAGGCTTCCGGCTGGCTGAGATCTCCAATAAGGATATTCTCCACACTCAGGGAGGCCAGTTTATCTTCGGGAACGTTAAACTTGCGCAGGTTCTCCAGCACCCGCTCCAGCCCGCTCTGCGCATCGCCGGCTCGCGCGAGCAAAAGCAGTTTCACGGATTGATCGCCGGTTAGCACTTTTTCCAGTACTGCACCGCCCAGAAACCCCGTCACGCCTGTAATCATTAACATCTTCATTAATACCGTCTCATTATGATTGATGAGGCGGATTGTAGGCGTGCAAAAGTAAACGGCATTTAAATAATAAAACGCCGAAACCGACGGCCTCTTAAGCTTATTTTAAGGAAAAGAAATCAGGTGGAGATATTGGACATTGCGGCTGGGATAAAAATTCAATTTATTAATTATTATCTTTTAATTGTTTGATATTAAAGTGATTTAAATGGTTTTGTCAGCGTGTTAAGCATAATTCAAAATGTAATTAATAAAATAGTTTGTTACACCAAACATTTACCGGATAAATCATTTAAATAGAGCTTAACGCAAATCAGATGATATTAACCGCAGGCTATTTTATTTAGCCTGCGAAGGGTTTTCAGAGTAACAGAGGAAGCGTGGCGCTGGCGGTTTGCTGGCTAACGTCCCCGTAATGACCGTCCAGCGCAATCATGGATGTGGTCAGCAGCTCAACCAGCAGCATAACCCCAACCTTAGCATTGAGCGCACCTGCGCTCAGTGGTCCCTCCGGTTTGGCGGCCACCAATTGCATATCGCTCAGGGACGCCAGCGGGCTACGTGGCGTATTGCTGAGCGCCAGCACCGTAACGCCGCGCTTGCGGGCCAGTTTCACCACGTGGAGCAAATCCCGCGTTGAACCGGAGCTGGAGATGGCCACCACCAGGGTCTCTTTTGAAAGCGTGGTCGCATTCATGGCCGCGCGGTGCATATCGCTAAACAGCTGCGCCGGTTTGCCCAGCCGCAGCAGCTTATAGTGCAGATACTCCCCGAGTATGGCGCTGGCCGCAACGCCGTAAATCTGCACGGACTGTGCCTGATGCAGCGCCAGCGCGGCCTTTTCCAGCAGCGCGCGGTCGAGGAGTCGGGCGGTATCCTGCAAAGCCTGCACCGATTCCTCCACGACGTTATCAATTTCGTCCCCGGCCTGACGCGCGGGCTGGCCCTGCTGAATATCCAGCGCAAGCGCCATCTTAAATTCGTTATAGCCCTTGCAGCCCAGCGTGCGGCAAAGACGCGTGACGCTGGCCTCGCTGGTATGGCTTTCGCGGGCCAGCTCGGTGATCGTCAGGTAGAGCACCCGGGCAGGATCGCTGAGGACAAACTCACCGAGTTTTTGTTGTGTTGGGCTGTACCCGGAAGCCTCCTGGCGGAGCTTCAGCAGCAGGTTTTCATGATCCGACATGCCACGTCCTTAATGCGTTTCTCTGCGCCTAGTGTGGCGGAAAGCGGGGGAAAGATGCCAGTCATTTCGAAAAAGTATGATCGGGCTCCTGGTTTATGATGATAATTTTCACTAGTAAATATTAATATGGTAAAAATTTTCATCTATAAAAAGAGGGATGAAAAAATGATGCAAATGTTCAGTGGGGCTTCTTCGGGCGGATGGTTTGAAAAAGCGCAGCGCTTTGGCAAATCCTTCATGTTGCCCATCGCCGTGTTGCCTGCGGCGGGTCTGCTGCTGGGAATCGGCGGCGCGCTATCGAATCCTAATACGCTGACGGCTTATCCGTTTTTAGATGTGGGCTGGCTACAGGCGATTTTCACCATCATGAGCAGCGCAGGTTCAATCGTCTTTGCGAACCTCCCGGTGCTGTTTGCCGTTGGGGTGGCCGTCGGGCTGGCCAAAAGTGATAAGGGTACGGCTGGGCTGGCGGCGTTACTCGCATTTCTGGTGATGAATGCCACCATCAACGCGCTGCTGATCCTCACCGGCAAGCTGGCGCACGAGAACCCGGGAGCCGTGGGACAGGGCATGACGCTGGGCATTCAGACGCTGGAAACCGGCGTGTTTGGCGGCGTGGTGATTGGACTGGTGACCTGCGCGCTTCATCATCGGTTTAATAAGATTGCGCTTCCGCAGTTTCTCGGGTTCTTTGGCGGCTCACGTTTTGTTCCCATTATCAGCTCCCTGGCGGCGATCCTCGTCGGGGCCGCAATGACCGTGGTCTGGCCGCATTTTCAGAAACTGATTTTTGGTCTGGGCGGGCTGGTGGATGCCACCGGTTATCTGGGGACGCTGCTGTACGGCTTTATTCTACGCATGCTGGGCCCGTTTGGGCTGCACCACATCTTCTATCTGCCGTTCTGGACCACCGCGCTCGGCGGCAGTGAGATGGTCAACGGTCACCTTGTAGAAGGCACACAGCGAATTTTCTTCGCCCAGCTGGCCGACCCTGCGACGCGTCAGTTCTATGAAGGTACGTCACGCTTCATGTCCGGGCGCTTTATTACGATGATGTTTGGCCTGCTCGGAGCATGTCTGGCGATGTACCACACGGCAAAACCCGAGAACAAAAAACGCGTTGCCGGGCTGTTACTTTCAGCGGCGTTGACCTCGTTCCTGACCGGGATCACTGAGCCCATCGAGTTCTCCTTCCTGTTTATCGCACCGGTGCTGTACGTCATCCATGCGCTGTTTGACGGGCTGGCATTCATGCTGGCGCACATGCTGCATATCACCATCGGGCAAACCTTCTCCGGCGGTTTTATCGACTTCGTGCTGTTCGGCATTTTGCAGGGGGAGGCCAAAACCCACTGGATGTTCGTTCCGCTGGTCGGCGTGCCGTGGTTCTTCCTCTACTACTTCACGTTCCGCTACCTGATTAACCGCTTTGATTTTGCCACGCCGGGCCGTGAAAAGGAGACGATGTCTGACGAGGTGACTCTCCCGCAAAGCGATCGCGCCGCGGCGGTGATTGCCGGATTAGGCGGAAAAGACAATCTGGAAGAGGTGGACTGCTGTGCCACGCGTCTTCGCGTCACGGTAAAAGACGGCAGCAAAGTGAATGACGCGGCGCTGAAAGCCACCGGCGCGCGCGGCGTTATCGTGCGCGGAAACGGTGTTCAGGTCATCTATGGCCCGCACGTCACGATTATCAAAAACGAAGTGGAAGAGATCTTATCGTAATGAAAACTGTACTGGATACCCTGAAGGGAAAACTGGTCGTCTCCTGTCAGGCGCTGGAAAACGAACCCCTGCATAGCCCGTTTATTATGTCGCGAATGGCGCTGGCAGCGGCGCAGGGCGGAGCCGCCGCCATACGCGCCAACAGCGTAGTGGATATCGTGGCCATTAAACAGCAGGTGTCGTTGCCGGTTATCGGCATCATCAAGCGGGATTATGCCAACAGCGAGGTGTTTATCACCGCGACGATGACAGAAGTGGATGAGCTTATGACCGTCTCTCCGGAGATCATCGCGCTTGATGCGACGGCGCGGGCACGCCCCGGCGGTGAATCGCTGGAAGCCCTGGTCACGCGTATCCGCGCACGCTACCCCACGGTATTGCTGATGGCGGATATTTCCTCAACAGCGGAAGCCGTAACGGCGCAGGCGTTAGGTTTTGATTGCGTCGGCACCACGCTTTATGGCTATACGGCGGACACCGCGGGCCATGCTCTTCCGGAAAATGACTGTGCGTTCCTCAAGGCGGTGCTGGCGGCCGTCACGATTCCCGTGGTGGCTGAAGGCAACGTGGATACGCCCGAGCGTGCGGCCAGGTGTCTGGCGCTGGGCGCGCATACGGTTGTCGTCGGCGGCGCGATCACCCGCCCACAGCAAATTACCGAACGGTTTATGGCGGCGATTGACGCGCAAAGCACCGATGGAGCATGACCATCCGGCGGGGATCTGCGATACTTATCGTTTATCCCCTTTACTGAGATGACTATGCAGTACCCGATTAACGAGATGTTCCAGACCCTGCAAGGCGAGGGTTACTTTACCGGCGTTCCCGCTATCTTTATCCGTTTACAGGGATGCCCGGTTGGCTGTGCCTGGTGTGATACCAAACATACGTGGGATAAGCTCGCAGATCGGGAAGTGTCGCTGTTTAGCATTCTGGCGAAAACCAAAGAGAGCGATAAGTGGGGCGCGGGCAGTTCAGAAGATCTGCTGGCCATCATTGGTCGTCAGGGCTGGACGGCGCGCCACGTGGTGATCACCGGCGGCGAACCCTGCATTCACGATCTGACCCCGCTGACCGAGCTGCTCGAAAAGAACGGCTACAGCTGTCAGATTGAAACCAGCGGCACCCATGAAGTGCGTTGCTCGCATACCACCTGGGTGACGGTATCGCCGAAAGTGAATATGCGCGGCGGATACGATGTGCTGTCTCAGGCGCTGGAGCGCGCGGATGAGATTAAGCATCCGGTGGGACGCGTGCGTGATATCGAAGCGCTGGATGAACTGCTGGCGACGCTGACGGATGAAAAGCAGCGGGTGATCGCCCTGCAGCCTATCAGCCAGAAAGAGGACGCGACGCGCCTGTGCATTGAAACCTGCATTGCGCGCAACTGGCGCCTGTCGATGCAGACGCACAAATATCTGAATATCGCCTGAAAAAAAGCCCGGTGGCGTTAGCGCTTTCCGGGCCGGGGTTTCGAGGCTTTCGTAGGCCGGGTAAGGCGAAGCCGCCACCCGGCAAGCATCACTCGCCGCGATACACGCAGCCTGCCGTACAGGTCTCTTTGATCATCACCGCGCTCAGCAGCGGAACCTGCGGTTTCATCTGATCCCAAATCCATTTCGCCAGCACTTCGCTGGTCGGGTTTTCAAGACCCGGGATATCGTTCAGGTAGTAGTGATCCAGACGATCGTAAGTCGGTTTGAATGCAGCCTTCAGCTCGGCAAAATCCATGATCCAACCGGTATGCGGATCAACTTCACCGGTGATCTCAAGACGCACCATAAACGAATGCCCGTGCAGTCGGCCGCATTTGTGTCCTGCAGGAACATGCGGGAGGTGGTGGGCAGCTTCGAAGGTGAAATCTTTAAACAGTGTGGTGGACATGATCGCTCTCAGTAATGCGGAAAAAACCGCCGCATAGTACCGGAAAGCACAATTTTTCGCATTAACTAAAACGGCTCTGAAGCCTGAGCTTGCATTAACAGCGGTTTTATATGGTTTTTATTTAACAATTTCAAAAAGTTACTTAATCGGTTTTATCGCTAAGAATGATAACTAAAACAGGTTAGTCCATTTGGTTATTTATTATTTCCATCCCTTCTTTAATTGTTATTATCCTCGCCGTTAACCTTATCTCTAGTTTGGTCTTTTTGCATAAATTCCGCTTTGCTACTGGAACATAACGACGCATGACAACACAGGCCCCACCTTCAAATTTGCTTCCCCTGAACCCGGAGCAACTGGCGCGTCTTCAGGCTGCCACCTCTGACTTTTCTCCCACTCAGCTTGCCTGGGTCTCCGGTTATTTCTGGGGAATGCTCAATCAGCAGCCTGGCGCTGTGGCGGGGGCACCGGCAACAGCCGTTGAAATTCCGGCCATTACCCTGATTTCCGCTTCGCAAACAGGCAATGCCCGCCGCGTGGCTGAAGCACTGCGTGACGACCTGCTGGCCGCCAAACTGAACGTGAACCTGGTCAACGCCGGGGATTATAAATTTAAGCAAATCGCGTCGGAAAAACTGCTGGTGGTTGTCGCCTCTACCCAGGGTGAAGGTGAACCCGCTGAAGAAGCGGTGGCGCTGCATAAGTTCCTGTTCTCGAAAAAAGCCCCAAAACTGGACGGCACGGCGTTTGCCGTATTTGGCCTGGGCGATACCTCCTATGAATTCTTCTGCCAGTCCGGGAAAGATTTCGACAGTAAGCTGGCGGAGCTCGGCGCGGAGCGCCTGCTGGACCGCGTTGACGCAGATGTCGAATACCAGACCGCCGCAGCAGAATGGCGTGCCCGTATCGTAGAGGTGCTGAAAGCCCGCGTGCCAAAAGCGACGTCGGCGCAGGCGGCGTTCACCGCGACGGGGGCGGTCAACGACATTCACACCAGTCCGTACACCAAAGAGGCGCCGCTGACCGCAAGCCTGTCGGTGAACCAGAAAATTACTGGCCGCGATTCTGAAAAAGACGTGCGCCATATCGAAATCGATCTCGGTGATTCTGGCCTGCGCTACCAGCCTGGCGATGCGCTGGGGGTCTGGTATCAGAACGATCCGGCGCTGGTGAAAGAGCTGGTTGAGCTGCTGTGGCTGAAAGGCGACGAGCCGGTCACCGTGGAAGGCAAAACGCTGCCCCTCTCTGAAGCGTTGCAGTGGCATTTCGAGCTGACGGTCAACACGCCGAACATCGTCGAAAATTACGCCACCTTAACCCGCAGTGAATCCCTGCTGCCGCTGGTGGGCGACAAAGCGAAGCTGCAGCATTACGCGGCGACGACGCCGATTGTTGATATGGTGCGTTTCTCTCCGGCGCAGCTGGATGCCGGGGCGCTGGTCGGCCTGCTGCGTCCGCTGACCCCACGCCTGTACTCCATTGCCTCGTCTCAGGCCGAGGTGGAGAGCGAAGTGCATATCACCGTGGGCGTGGTGCGCTACGACATCGAAGGCCGCACCCGTACGGGTGGAGCATCGGGCTTCCTGGCTGACCGCGTAGAAGAAGAGGGCGAAGTGCGCGTCTTTATCGAGCACAACGACAACTTCCGCCTGCCGGCGAATCCGGAAACGCCGGTCATCATGATTGGCCCGGGGACCGGTATTGCGCCGTTCCGCGCCTTTATGCAGCAGCGTGCGGCAGACGGTGCGCCGGGTAAAAACTGGCTGTTCTTCGGGAACCCGCACTTTACGGAAGATTTCCTCTACCAGGTGGAGTGGCAGCGCTATGTCAAAGAAGGCGTACTGACCCGCATCGATCTGGCCTGGTCTCGCGATCAGAAAGAAAAAGTATACGTACAAGACAAACTGCGCGAACAGGGCGCAGAGCTGTGGCGCTGGATCAATGACGGTGCCCACATTTATGTCTGCGGCGATGCCAATCGCATGGCGAAAGACGTTGAGCAGACATTGCTGGAAGTGATTGCCGAGTTCGGCGGTATGGATGCCGAAGCGGCGGATGAATTTTTAAGTGAGCTGCGCGTTGAGCGCCGTTATCAGCGAGATGTCTACTAATGAGCGAAAAACATCCAGGGCCACTGGTGGTCGAAGGTAAACTGACAGACGCCGAGCGCATGAAGCTGGAAAGCAACTACCTGCGCGGCACCATTGCTGAAGATCTGAATGACGGTCTCACCGGCGGTTTCAAAGGCGACAACTTCCTGCTGATCCGTTTCCACGGCATGTACCAGCAGGATGACCGTGATATTCGTGCCGAGCGTGCGGAACAGAAGCTGGAGCCGCGTCATGCGATGCTGCTGCGCTGCCGTCTGCCGGGTGGGGTAATCACCACCAAACAGTGGCAGGCCATCGACAAGTTTGCCGGTGAAAACACGATCTACGGCAGCATCCGTCTGACCAACCGTCAGACCTTCCAGTTCCACGGCATTCTGAAGAAGAACGTGAAGCCGGTGCACCAGATGCTGCACTCCGTCGGGCTGGACGCGCTGGCGACCGCGAACGATATGAACCGTAACGTGCTCTGCACCTCTAACCCGTATGAGTCCGAGCTGCATGCCGAAGCGTACGAGTGGGCGAAGAAGATCTCCGAGCACCTGCTGCCGCGTACCCGCGCGTATGCAGAGATCTGGCTCGATCAGGAAAAAGTCGCGACCACGGACGAAGAGCCGATCCTCGGCCAGACCTACCTGCCGCGTAAGTTCAAAACCACGGTAGTGATCCCGCCGCAGAACGATATTGATCTGCACGCCAACGATATGAACTTCGTGGCGATTGCCGAAAACGGCAAGCTGGTGGGCTTTAACCTGCTGGTGGGCGGTGGCCTGTCCATCGAACACGGTAACAAGAAAACCTACGCCCGCACCGCGAGCGAGTTCGGCTTCCTGCCGCTCGAGCATACGCTGGCCGTGGCGGAAGCGGTGGTTACGACCCAGCGCGACTGGGGTAACCGTACCGACCGTAAAAACGCGAAAACCAAATACACCCTGGAGCGCGTGGGCGTGGAGACGTTCAAAGCGGAAGTGGAGCGTCGTGCGGGCATCAAATTTGAGCCGATTCGCCCTTACGAATTCACCAGCCGCGGCGATCGTATTGGCTGGGTTAAAGGCATCGACAATAAATGGCATCTGACGCTGTTTATCGAAAACGGCCGTATTCTGGACTATCCGGGGCGTCCGCTGAAAACCGGTCTGCTGGAAATCGCGAAGATCCATAAAGGTGAGTTCCGCATTACGGCTAACCAGAACCTGATCATTGCCGGCGTGCCGGAAAGCCAGAAAGCGAAGATCGAGAAGCTGGCGCGCGAACACGCCTTGATGGATGCGGTGAAGCCGCAGCGTGAAAACTCGATGGCCTGCGTGTCATTCCCGACCTGCCCGCTGGCGATGGCTGAAGCGGAGCGTTTCCTGCCGTCCTTCACTGACAAAGTGGAAGCGATTCTGGAAAAACACGGCATTCCGGACGAGCATATTGTTATGCGCGTCACCGGCTGCCCGAACGGCTGCGGTCGCGCGATGCTCGCCGAGCTGGGCCTGGTGGGGAAAGCGCCGGGGCGCTATAACCTGCACCTGGGCGGTAACCGTATCGGCACGCGTATTCCGCGTATGTTCCGCGAGAACATCACCGAGTCGGAAATTCTTGATTCCATCGACGAGCTTGTCGGGCGCTGGGCGAAAGAGCGCGAAGCGGGTGAAGGCTTCGGCGACTTTACGGTGCGTGCGGGCATCATTCGCCCGGTGCTCGATCCCGCCAGGGATTTCTGGGAGTAACCCATCCTTTGCCCGGTGGCGCTTCGCTTACCGGGCCTACGGGTTTTGTAGGCCGGGCAAACGCAGTGCCGCCCGGCAAAACAGGCAAACGAGGTTCTTATGTCCGTACTCGATCTAAACGCGCTTAACGCATTGCCGAAAGTCGAACGCATTCTGGCACTCGCAGAAACCAACGCTCAGCTGGAGAAGCTCGACGCCGAAGGGCGTGTGGCGTGGGCGCTGGAAAACCTGCCGGGAGACTACGTGCTGTCGTCGAGCTTTGGTATTCAGGCGGCGGTCAGTTTGCATCTGGTGAATCAGATCCGCCCGGACATTCCGGTGATCCTCACCGATACCGGCTACCTGTTCCCGGAAACCTACCAGTTTATTGACGAGCTGACGGACAAGCTCAGGCTGAACCTGAAAGTCTACCGCGCGGCTGAAAGCGCGGCCTGGCAGGAGGCGCGCTACGGCAAGTTGTGGGAGCAGGGTGTTGAGGGCATTGAGAAATACAATGAGATCAACAAGGTTGAGCCGATGAACCGGGCGCTAAAAGAGCTGAACGCGCAGACGTGGTTTGCGGGGCTGCGCCGTGAGCAGTCCGGCAGCCGCGCCACGCTGCCGGTGTTGGCGGTTCAGCGCGGGGTGTTTAAAGTGCTGCCGATCATCGACTGGGATAACCGGACGGTGTACCAGTACCTGCAAAAACACGGGCTGAAGTACCATCCGCTGTGGGATCAGGGCTACCTGTCAGTGGGAGATACCCACACCACGCGCAAATGGGAACCGGGAATGGCGGAAGAAGAGACGCGATTCTTTGGGCTGAAGCGCGAGTGCGGGTTGCACGAAGGGTAATTTCATTCACTCCCCCTCACCCCAGCCCTCTCCCCAAAGGGGAGAGGGTGTAATCGTCCCCTCTCCCCTTTGGGGAGAGGGTTAGGGTGAGGGGAAAATACCGCTCTACGCTTTCCCCGCTTTTGCCAGCTCTTTCACCAGCGGCAGCATCACTTTCACCACATCCCGGCTGCGGTGCTCTATGCGCTGCGGCAGGGCGCTATCAATGTGCTGTTGATTATCCAGCATCACGTTATGCCAGCTTGTCCCGTCCGGAAAGGCTTTCGATTTAGTCCGCTGCTGATAGCCATCTTTCTTGCCCAGCGACCAGTTTGTCGCTTCCACGTACAGTACCGGAATGCCGGCCTTATCGAACACTTCGCCGTCGTTACAGCAGCCCGTTCCTCGCGGATAGCTGGCGTTCCCGCCAGGATTGGTCGTGGCATAAACGCCATGGCTGCGGGCAATCGCCAGCGCCCGGTCACGGGTCAGTTTCCGCACGGTACCTGGCGTACTCTGTCCGCTATTGAAATAGAGCTTATCGCCGACGATTAAATTATCGAGGTTAATCACCAGCAGCGTATTTTTCTTCTCCTCTGCGCTCATGCGCTTAAGGAGATTCTCAGCGCCAAGCTTGCCTTCCTCTTCGCCGCTGGTCGCCACAAAGCGAATACCATATTTTGTCGGGATGTCTTTCATCCGCTCGGCCAGCTCAAGCATCACGCCCAGGCCTGCGGCGTTATCGTCCATGCCCTGCAGCGTCAGCCCACCGAGGTTGTTATCCGAATCTGCGTCACTCTGCGGGGCGTAGGTATCAAGGTGCGCCATAATAATGATCTGCTCAGCCGCGCGACCTTCATGCGCCGCGATAACCGTACTGCCGGTCACGTTATGCCAGTTTTTGGTTTTATTTCTGGAGGTATAAACGTAGCGGCTGTGAAACGAACGGATATCACTCTGGTAACCCATATCGGCAAACTGCTGACGAATATAGTCGGCGGAGAGCATTTCCGCCGGAGAGCCGGTCATGCGTCCGGGGAAGACGGTAGCAATATGCCGCGCCTGCATATTGGCGATTTCACCATACGGTTGATTTTTTGCCTGAGCCGGAAGGATGAAGCAAACGCCGAGCGCCAGGGCAGCAATACGGTGGCGCGTTGCGGAAAACATAGGGAGTCCTTAAAAAACAGAGCAAAATTTTAACCCGCCTAGTATGAAACTGTGATCGCCCATACACAATTTGAATTGCTCTTAAATGCCCGAAATTTCGCGTGTTAAGCACTTTTTGATATTTGCTTTTTCATTGCGTTATTCCATTGAGTAACTACTCATTCCAATTCGTAATTTCATTCGGTCTAAGCCGCCCCCTATAGTCCCTCTATTCCTTGTTGTGAGTGAGTTGTTGCTTGTGGACTATCTGCCCTTATTTGCCGCGATTAAAGAGAAACCGGTGCTGGTTGTTGGTACCGGTGACATTGCCGATCGCAAAATCGCGTTTCTGCAGCGTGCGGGCGCGCAGGTGCAGACCGTCGCAGAGGCAGATTTTGACGAATCACAGATCGACAGCGTGGTGCTGGTGATTGCGGCAACGGAAAATCGCGAACTCAACCGGCGGATCTCCGAGGCCGCGCAGGCGCGTTACCGCCTGGTGAACGTGGTCGACGACCAGCCTTTATGCTCGTTTATCTTCCCCTCAATCGTCGACCGATCGCCGCTGCTGGTGGCTATCTCTTCTGGCGGCACCGCACCGGTGCTGGCGCGCGTGCTGCGGGAAAAAATCGAAGCGCTGTTGCCAACCAGCCTTGGACGAATGGCGGAGAAAGCCAGCTACTGGCGCAACCATCTGAAAACCCGCCTGACCAGCGTGACGGAACGCCGTCGCTTCTGGGAGCGCGTGTTTCGCGGCCGCTTTGCCAGCCTGATGCATGCCGGTAATGAGACGGCGGCGCAAAAAATTCTCGAAGACGAACTGGATAACCCCGGCAGCACGGGCGGGGAAATCATTCTGGTGGGGGCCGGGCCAGGTGATGCCGGACTCCTGACGCTGCGTGGCCTGCAGGTACTGCAGGATGCGGACGTGGTGTTCTATGACCATCTGGTCACCGACGGCGTGCGCGAACTGATCCGTCGCGATGCGGAGCAAATCTGCGTCGGCAAACGGGCAGGCGAGCACTCTGTCCCCCAGCATGACACCAACCAGATGCTGATTGCGGCCGCCAGAGCGGGCAAAACCGTGGTGCGCCTGAAAGGCGGCGATCCGTTTATTTTTGGTCGCGGCGGTGAAGAGCTGCAGGCGGCAGCCGAAGCGGGCGTGCCGTTCCAGGTGGTGCCAGGCATCACGGCAGCCTCTGCGGTAACGGCCTACGCCGGTATTCCGCTCACGCATCGCGATTACGCCCAGAGCGTGACCTTTGTGACCGGCCACTACAAGGCGGACAGTACGCCGTTTGACTGGTCGCACCTCGCCCAGAGCCGACAGACGCTGGCTATCTACATGGGCACCATGAAGGCGGCGGACATCAGCGAACAGCTTATTCAGCACGGCCGTGAGGCGACGACGCCAGTCGCCGTGATTTCCCGCGGTACGCGCGTCGATCAGCACGTTGCTGTCGGCACACTTCAGGAACTTGCAACCCTGGCGAAAGACGCCCCGATGCCCGCCCTGATTGTGGTTGGGGAAGTGGTGCAACTGCACAGCACGCTCGCCTGGTTTCAGCACACAACCGACACAGAAGGCTTCGGTGCTTCTGTCATAAATTTGGCTTAAGGAACGGTTATGGACCAAAAACGTCTTACTCACCTGCGACAGCTTGAAGCGGAAAGTATCCATATTATCCGCGAAGTGGCCGCCGAGTTTTCTAACCCGGTGATGATGTACTCCATCGGTAAAGATTCCAGCGTCATGCTGCATCTGGCGCGTAAAGCGTTTTATCCGGGTACGCTGCCTTTCCCGCTCCTGCACGTAGATACCGGCTGGAAATTCCGCGAGATGTATGAGTTCCGCGACCGTACCGCGAAAGCCTACGGCTGTGAGCTGCTGGTGCATAAAAACCCGGAAGGAGTGGCGATGGGCATTAACCCGTTCGTGCACGGCAGCGCCAAACACACCGATATCATGAAAACCGAGGGGCTGAAGCAGGCGCTGAATAAATACGGTTTTGATGCGGCCTTCGGCGGCGCGCGCCGTGACGAAGAGAAATCCCGCGCCAAAGAGCGCATCTACTCCTTCCGCGACCGCTTCCACCGCTGGGATCCCAAAAACCAGCGTCCGGAGCTGTGGCACAACTACAACGGTCAGATCAACAAAGGCGAAAGCATTCGTGTCTTCCCGCTCTCCAACTGGACCGAGCTGGATATCTGGCAGTACATCTATCTGGAAAATATCGAGATCGTTCCGCTGTATCTGGCGGCTGAACGCCCGGTGCTGGAGCGCGACGGCATGCTGATGATGATCGACGACGATCGTATCGACCTGCAGCCGGGGGAAGTGATCAAAAAACAGATGGTGCGTTTCCGTACCCTGGGCTGCTGGCCGCTGACCGGCGCGGTGGAATCCAGCGCGCAGACGCTGCCGGAGATCATCGAAGAGATGCTGGTGTCGACCACCAGCGAGCGACAGGGGCGCGTGATCGACCGCGACCAGGCAGGCTCGATGGAGCTGAAGAAACGTCAGGGTTATTTCTAAGGAGCCGCCATGAACACCACTATTGCTCAACAAATTGCCAAAGAAGGCGGCGTGGAAGCGTATCTGCACGCGCAACAACATAAAAGCCTGCTGCGTTTTCTGACCTGCGGCAGCGTGGATGACGGGAAAAGTACCCTGATTGGCCGCCTGCTGCACGATACGCGCCAGATTTATGAAGATCAGCTCTCTTCCCTGCATAACGACAGTAAGCGTCACGGTACCCAGGGCGAAAAACTCGACCTGGCGCTGCTGGTAGATGGCCTGCAGGCGGAGCGCGAGCAGGGCATCACCATCGACGTGGCCTATCGTTATTTCTCCACCGAGAAGCGCAAATTTATTATCGCCGACACCCCGGGGCACGAGCAGTACACCCGCAATATGGCGACCGGTGCGTCGACCTGTGACCTGGCGATCCTGCTGATCGACGCCCGTAAAGGCGTGCTGGATCAGACCCGTCGCCACAGCTTTATCTCCACGCTGCTGGGGATCAAACACCTGGTGGTGGCCATCAATAAGATGGATCTGGTGAGCTTCAGCGAAGAGACGTTCGACGCGATCCGCCAGAGCTACCTGACCTTTGCTGAACAGCTGCCGGGCAACCTCGACATTCGCTTTGTGCCGCTCTCGGCGCTGGAAGGGGACAATGTCGCCTCCCAGAGCGCGAACATGCCGTGGTACAGCGGCCCGACGCTGCTGGAAGTGCTGGAGACCGTTGAGATCCAGCGCGTGGTCGACACCCAGCCGATGCGCTTCCCGGTGCAGTACGTCAACCGTCCGAACCTCGATTTCCGCGGGTTCTCCGGTACCCTCGCTTCGGGTGTCGTGAAGGTGGGGCAACGCGTCAAGGTGCTGCCATCCGGTGTGGAATCAACCATTGCCCGTATCGTTACTTTTGACGGTGACCTGCAGGAAGCGGGCGCCGGTGAAGCGGTAACGCTGGTACTGAAAGACGAGATTGATATCAGTCGCGGAGACCTGCTGGTGGATGCCCAGGAAACGCTGGCGGCCGTGCAGGGTGCTTCCGTGGACGTGGTATGGATGGCGGAGCAGCCGCTGACCGCGGGTCAGAGCTATGACATCAAAATTGCCGGCAAGAAAACCCGCGCCCGCGTGGACGGCATTCAGTTCCAGGTGGACATTAACAACCTGACCCAGCGCGAGGTCACCGAGCTGCCGCTGAACGGCATTGGTCTGGTCGATCTAACCTTCGACGAACCGCTGGTGCTGGATCCGTATCAGCAGAACCCGGTGACGGGCGGGCTGATCTTTATCGACCGCTTGACGAACGTTACCGTCGGCGCGGGTATGGTGCGCGAGCCAAACGAGCAGGCGAGCGTGGCCTCGGAATTCAGCGCCTTTGAGCTGGAGCTGAACGCGCTGGTGCGTAAGCACTTCCCGCACTGGGGCGCACGCGATCTGCTGGGAGGTAAGTAATGGCCGCCCATGATGAGAACGTCGTCTGGCATCCTCATCCGGTCACCGTCGCCCAGCGCGAACAGCTCCACGGCCACCGTGGGGTTGTGCTGTGGTTTACCGGGCTCTCTGGCTCCGGTAAATCCACGGTCGCCGGGGCGCTGGAAGAGGCGTTGCATCAGCAGGGAGTAAGCACCTACCTGCTGGATGGCGACAACGTGCGCCACGGCCTGTGCAGCGATTTGGGGTTCAGCGATGACGATCGTAAAGAGAACATCCGCCGGGTCGGGGAGGTCGCCAGCCTGATGGCGGACGCCGGGCTGGTGGTGCTGACGGCGTTTATCTCACCGCACCGCGCCGAGCGCCAGATGGTGCGCGAACGTGTGGGTCAGGATCGCTTTATCGAAGTGTTTGTCGACACCCCGCTGGAGGTTTGCGAAGCTCGCGATCCGAAAGGGCTGTACAAAAAAGCCCGTGCCGGTGAACTGCGCAACTTCACCGGCATTGACGCGGTCTACGAAGCGCCTGAATCGCCTGAGATTCACCTGGAAGGTCAACAATTGGTAACAAATTTAGTAAGCCAATTATTAGACCTGCTCAGACGGGACGATATTATCAGATCCTGAGACGGTATCGTTCGGGAGCTGTCTTCCCGAACGATGAGTCACGGTCACAGGATTAGCTATGCGCAACAGTGAAAATTACATCATCACCACCGGGTCGGAGCCGCTTGCGACCGACGACGAGACGACCTGGTCATTTCCTGGGGCCATCATTGGCTTCGTCTCATGGTTGCTGGCGCTTGGCATTCCGTTTCTCATCTACGGCGGTAACACGCTGTTCTTCTTTCTCTACACCTGGCCTTTCTTCCTGGCGTTAATGCCCGTGGCGGTGGTTGTCGGCATTGCGCTGCACTCGCTGCTCAATGGCCGCCTCCTGTACAGTATCGCGATCACGATTGTGACGGTGGTTCTGATGTTTGGCCTGTTATTTTTGTGGCTCATGGGCTAACTTCAGCCATAATTCAAACCGTAACCAACTGTGTGGCGATATTGTGCAGGACGATTCTGCGGAAAAAATGTGGTACATTTGCCCGCGATGTTGCGGCATCTCTGTTACCCCGGCGTTGTGCTCTGGGGAAGTCTTGGGATGAGGATGCCGTTTTTCAGGGGGCAGGATGGGTAAACTAACGCTGCTGTTGCTGGCTTTGCTAATCTGGCTGCAATATTCGCTGTGGTTCGGTAAGAACGGACTGCACGACTATAGCCGGGTGAGTGATGACGTCGCGGCTCAGCAGGCAACAAACGCCAAACTTAAGGCGCGAAACGATCAACTCTTCGCTGAAATTGATGACCTCAATGGCGGGCAAGAGGCGATTGAAGAACGCGCACGCAATGAACTCAGTATGACTAAGCCGGGCGAAACCTTTTATCGTCTGGTTCCGGATGCGTCTAAACGCAATCAGGGCTCAGCACAAAACAATCGATAATCAGGCCCAGGATTACGACATGGCAGTAACTTTTTCGGACGTATGCGCCGTGGTGCCGGCCGCAGGTTTTGGCCGGCGCATGCAGACAGAATGTCCCAAGCAATACCTCTCTATTGGCGATAAAACGATCCTCGAGCACGCCGTGGCGGCGCTGCTGGCGCACCCACGGGTGACGCGGGTGATCATCGCCATCAGCCCGGGCGATGCGCGCTTCGCGCAGTTACCGCTGGCCAATCACCCACAGATTACCGTTGTCGATGGCGGTGCCGAGCGCGCCGATTCCGTGCTGGCAGGCATTCAGGCTGCCGGAAACGCGCCGTGGGTGCTGGTACATGACGCGGCGCGTCCGTGTCTGCATCAGGACGATCTCGCTCGCCTGCTGGCGTTGAGTGAAACCAGTCGGGTGGGTGGCATTCTGGCTGCCCCTGTGCGTGACACCATGAAGCGTGCCGAGCCGGGCAAAGCGGCGATCGCCCACACTGTTGAGCGCGTCGATTTATGGCACGCGCTGACGCCACAATTTTTCCCCCGCGAATTACTCCATGACTGCTTAACGCGAGCGCTGAATGAAGGGGCGACCATTACGGACGAGGCCTCGGCGCTGGAGTATTGCGGTTTCCACCCAACGCTGGTTGAAGGACGTGCTGATAATATAAAAGTGACGCGTCCGGAAGATTTACAGCTCGCGGAATTCTATCTTACCCGTTCGACCCATCAGGAGAAGGCATAATGCGAATTGGACACGGTTTTGATGTACACGCCTTTGGCGGAGAAGGCCCAATTATCATTGGCGGCGTGCGCATTCCTTATGAAAAAGGGCTGCTGGCGCATTCTGATGGCGACGTGGCGCTGCATGCGCTTACCGACGCCTTACTGGGCGCTGCGGCGCTGGGCGATATTGGCAAACTGTTCCCGGACACCGACCCGGCCTTTAAAGGGGCGGACAGCCGCGAGCTGCTGCGCGAAGCGTGGCGCCGCATTCAGGCGAAAGGCTACACCCTCGGCAACGTTGACGTCACGATTATTGCCCAGGCACCGAAAATGCTGCCGCATATTCCGCAGATGCGCGTGTTTATTGCTGAAGATCTGGGCTGCCATATGGACGACGTCAACGTCAAAGCGACGACCACCGAGAAGCTGGGCTTTACTGGCCGCGGTGAAGGTATTGCCTGTGAAGCCGTGGCGCTGCTGGTGAAGGCGAGCAAATGACAGATTTCGACAACCTGACCTACCTGCACGGTAAACCGCAGGGGCATGGGGTGCTGAAAGCCAGCCCTGAAGACTTCCTCGTGGTGGAGGATCTGGGCTTTGAGCCGGATGGCGAAGGCGAACATATCCTGGTGCGCATTCTTAAAAATGGCTGCAATACCCGTTTTGTGGCCGACGCTCTGGCAAAATTCCTCAAAATTCATGCCCGCGAAGTGAGCTTTGCTGGTCAGAAAGATAAACATGCCGTCACGGAACAGTGGCTCTGCGCCCGCGTGCCCGGCAATGCGATGCCTGATTTAAGCAAATTTGAACTTGAGGGCTGTAAGGTACTGGAATATGCCCGTCACAAGCGCAAATTGCGTCTGGGGGCGTTGAAAGGTAACGACTTTACGCTGGTGCTGCGTGAAGTGACCGACCGCGATGACGTGGAGAAACGCCTGAATGCCATCAGCGCGCAGGGCGTGCCGAACTACTTTGGCGCGCAGCGTTTTGGGATCGGCGGCAGTAACCTGCAGGGCGCATTGCGCTGGGCACAAAGCGATGCGCCGGTTCGTGACAGGAATAAACGCAGTTTCTGGTTGTCGGCGGCCCGCAGTGCGTTGTTTAATCAGATTGTGAGCGAAAGGCTGAAAAAACCGGACGCGAATCAAGTTGTTGTTGGCGATGCGCTACAATTAGCGGGACGCGGAAGCTGGTTTGTGGCAACGGCCGAAGAGATGGCCGATGTACAGTCGCGCGTGGACGCCAAAGCGCTGATGATTACCGCTGCGTTGCCCGGTACAGGCGACTGGGGAACCCAGGGCGAAGCCCTGACGGCGGAGCAGTCTGCCGTTGCGGATGCGCAGGCATTACAATCCTTGCTGGTGCGGGAAAAAGTCGACGCAGCACGCCGCGCGATGCTGCTTTATCCGCAGCAGTTAAGCTGGAACTGGTGGGATGACGTGACCGTCGAGTTACGTTTCTGGCTGCCGGCAGGTAGCTTTGCCACCAGTGTTGTCAGGGAACTTATCAACACGTCGGGTGATTATGCGAATATTGCTGAGTAACGATGACGGGATCCACGCGCCAGGCATTCAGACGCTGGCGAAACACCTCCGCGAATTCGCGGATGTGCAGGTCGTGGCTCCCGATCGTAACCGCAGTGGAGCGTCTAACTCGCTGACGCTGGAGTCGTCGCTTCGCACCTTTAGGTTTGAAAATGGCGATATTGCCGTGCAGATGGGCACGCCAACCGACTGCGTTTTTCTGGGGGTGAACGCGCTAATGCGGCCGCGTCCGGATATTGTCGTCTCCGGTATTAATGCCGGGCCTAACCTCGGCGATGACGTGATTTACTCCGGTACCGTGGCGGCGGCAATGGAAGGGCGTCACCTCGGGTTTCCGGCGCTGGCGGTCTCGTTAAACGGCCACACCCACTACGATACCGCCGCCGTGGTGACCTGTTCGATCCTGCGGGCCCTCAGCCGCGAGCCGCTGCGCACCGGACGCATCCTCAATATCAACGTGCCGGATCTGCCCCTGAGTGAGATTAAAGGCATTCGCGTCACCCGGTGCGGAAGCCGTCATCCGGCCGATCAGGTGATCCCGCAGCAAGATCCGCGCGGCAACACGCTTTACTGGATTGGTCCTCCCGGCGAGAAGTGCGATGCGGGCCCGGATACCGACTTTGCCGCCGTGGATGAAGGTTATGTTTCGGTGACGCCGTTGCACGTAGATTTAACCGCGTATAGCGCGCATGATGTGGTGTCGGGCTGGCTGGATCGCGCAGGAGTGAACGCGCAATGGTAAACAAACGTGTACAAACTCTTCTGGAGCAACTCCGCGCGCAGGGGATCCGCGACGAGCACGTGCTTGACGCGCTCGCCCGGGTTCCGCGTGAGAAATTTGTCGACGAGGCGTTTGAACACAAAGCGTGGGAAAACGTGGCGCTACCTATCGGACAGGGCCAGACGATTTCGCAGCCCTACATGGTGGCGCGCATGACCGAACTGCTGGAGCTCACGCCCAACTCCCGCGTGCTGGAGATCGGTACCGGGTCGGGGTATCAGACCGCGATCCTGGCGCATCTGGTACATCATGTCTGCTCCGTTGAGCGGATTAAAGGTTTACAGTGGCAGGCGCGTCGCCGCCTGAAACAACTTGATTTACATAATGTTTCGACACGACACGGTGATGGATGGCAGGGTTGGCAGGCTCGCGCCCCGTTTGACGCCATTATCGTGACGGCGGCCCCACCTGAAATACCTGTGGCACTGTTGTCGCAGCTGGATGAGGGGGGCATTCTTGTTCTGCCCGTCGGGGACGAGCAGCAGCTTCTGAAGCGCGTTCGTCGCCGCGGCGGCGAGTTTATTATCGATACCGTGGAAGCCGTGCGCTTTGTGCCTCTGGTAAAGGGGGAGTTAGCCTGAGACTCGGAATTATCCAGGGTTATTAAGGCAAATTCAGCGTATGGTGTGGCGCGAAAGATTCGTGCCATCACGGTAAATTTTAAGTCACTGGTAGTTAACACATTCCTGGGGGATAAATGAGCGCGGGAAGCCCTAAATTCACCATCAGCCGTGTTGCGGCATTATCACTGGTTTCGCTCTGGCTGGCAGGTTGCACAAGTTCTAATAACGCGCCTGCGCCCGTCAGTTCCGTCGGCGGAAACAGCGGCTCCGGTAACACGTCCAGCGGAATGTTAATCACGCCGCCACCTAAAATGGGCACTGCTGCACCGCAGCAAACACCACAAATTCAGCCTGTGCAACATCCTGTTACACAGCCAATGCAGGTTCAGCCAGTTGAACAACCTGTTCAGACCCAAAATGGCCGCATAGTCTATAACCGCCAGTATGGGAACATTCCGAAAGGCAGTTATACCGGTGGCAGCACCTATACCGTGAAGCGTGGCGATACGTTGTTCTATATTGCCTGGATCACCGGGAACGATTTCCGTGACCTCGCCCAGCGCAATAACGTGCAGGCCCCATACGGTCTGGAAGTCGGGCAAACGCTGCAGGTTGGCAACGCAACGGGTACGCCGCTTACGCCTGGCAACACCGTTTCCGCAGCCGACGTGACCGCGCAAAATAACAGCGTTAAGCCTGCACAAAAATCCACCACGGTGGTTGCTTCACAACCTGTAATTACGTATTCTGAGGATTCAGGTGATCAGACTGCTAACAAAATGTTGCCGAATAATAAAGGGACTGCGACTGTTGTCACAGCACCGGTAACGGCACCTGTGGTTAGCTCTACTGAACCGACTGCCAGCAGTATGACATCCAGTTCGCCAATCTCTGCATGGCGCTGGCCAACTGACGGCAAGGTTATCGAAAACTTCTCTTCCTCCGAAGGGGGAAATAAAGGGATCGATATCGCAGGGAGTAAAGGACAGGCTATCATCGCGACCGCAGACGGACGCGTTGTGTATGCCGGTAACGCTCTGCGCGGTTACGGTAATCTTATCATCATCAAACACAACGATGATTACCTGAGTGCCTACGCCCATAACGACACAATGCTGGTCCGGGAACAACAAGAAGTTAAGGCGGGGCAAAAAATCGCTACCATGGGTAGCACCGGAACCAGTTCTACACGCTTGCATTTTGAAATTCGTTACAAGGGGAAATCCGTAAACCCGCTGCAGTACTTGCCGCAGCGATAATTTGACGGGGCATGCCAGCCAGGGTGTCTCGTCCAGGGATCACGGGTAGGAGCCACCTTATGAGTCAGAATACGCTGAAAGTTCATGATTTAAATGAAGACGCGGAATTTGATGAGAACGGAGTAGAGGCTTTTGACGAAAAAGCCTTAGTAGAAGAGGAACCCAGTGATAACGATTTGGCTGAAGAAGAGCTGTTATCGCAGGGCGCCACACAGCGTGTACTGGACGCGACTCAGCTTTACCTTGGGGAGATTGGTTACTCCCCACTGCTAACGGCCGAAGAAGAAGTCTATTTCGCACGTCGTGCTTTGCGTGGTGATGTGGCCTCGCGTCGTCGCATGATTGAAAGTAACCTGCGACTGGTCGTGAAAATTGCCCGCCGTTACGGCAATCGTGGTCTGGCTCTGCTGGATCTGATTGAAGAGGGCAACTTAGGTCTCATCCGCGCAGTTGAGAAGTTTGACCCGGAACGCGGGTTCCGTTTCTCAACCTACGCGACCTGGTGGATTCGTCAGACCATCGAACGGGCTATTATGAACCAGACCCGTACGATCCGCCTGCCGATTCACATCGTCAAAGAGTTGAACGTGTATCTGCGCACCGCGCGCGAGTTGTCCCATAAACTGGACCACGAGCCAAGCGCAGAAGAAATTGCCGAACAACTCGATAAACCGGTTGATGACGTAAGCCGTATGCTGCGTCTCAACGAGCGCATTACCTCCGTTGACACCCCGCTGGGTGGCGACTCCGAAAAAGCGCTGCTGGACATCCTGGCTGATGAAAAAGACAACGGCCCGGAAGACACCACGCAGGACGATGACATGAAGCAGAGCATCGTCAAATGGCTGTTCGAACTGAACGCCAAACAGCGTGAAGTGCTGGCACGTCGTTTCGGTTTGCTGGGGTATGAAGCTGCGACACTGGAAGATGTCGGCCGTGAAATTGGCCTGACCCGTGAACGTGTTCGTCAGATTCAGGTTGAAGGTCTGCGCCGTCTGCGTGAAATCCTGCAGGGGCAAGGTCTGAATATCGAAGCGCTGTTCCGCGAATAAGCAACCTTTCGTCAAAAAAGGCCCGTCGTGAGACGGGCCTTTTTCTTTTGTGTCACGGCTGCGTCGCCGTCTCGTGCAGCAAACGCCACGTTATCCGATCGCCTTCCTGATTGAGCACCGCGGTTGACCAGCGCACGTTGACGGGCTGCTCTGGCCGGGTTTGTGTCTCCCGGTAGTGAAGCACTGCACCCCGATCGCCGCTCTGGATGGTGGTTAATTCGTCAATAACGATGTTCAGTCCAGGGCGGCTTCCACGCTGTTGTTCCAGAAAGCTGGCCAGGCCGTGATAGTCGACCTGGACACCCCCCGGAGGGATCATCAGAAAATCGGGATGGAAACGGGCGAGCAGGGCGTTGGCCTCGCCTTCACCTTTGCCTAACCACTCTTCAAGCGCGATGTGGAGGTCGATAATATCGTGTTCGAAAGGCGTCATGAGTTCTCCTGTCGCAGCTGGTTTAGCACCTGCGTATTGTTAAGACGAAAAACGTACGGTACAGGCAGCAAGGTTATGCCTGCGGCAAAAATAAACATCCCATGCCAGGCGGCGTGTGGGGGCAGCCACGCCTGCGCCAGGTTCAGCACCTGCGCAAGCACCAGGGCACCGGCAAAAAAGCTCAGCTGACGATTGAGATTCCACAGCGCGCTGGCATCCGGCATCTCGTCCCGGCGCGTTGTCAGAAACGCGCTGCTCTGAGCCGTACTGCTGCACAGGCTTCCCCCCGCGCCCATCAGGGCAAACGCGACGGCAGGCAACAGCGTTGACGAACTGACGTCAATCAAAAGCAAAATACCCGCCGCCTGCAACAGGCAGCCGATGACGATCGGCGGCCGGGGGCCAATACGGTTAAAATAACGTCCCGTCGCCGTGATGGCGAGAAACGATGCCACAGACCACGGCAGCATGAGCATCCCCGTTGCGGCGGGGCTCATGTTCGCCTCGTGCTGAAGATAAAACATGCCCGTGACGTTCACCCCAATAAATACGCCGGGGACGCACAAATAGACAAGCATGGAAAAACGCAAAAGCGGGTTTGCGAGTAAAGGCAGGTTTAGCAGTCTGGTTGCGTTCATCGTGGGTTTTTCGTGTTTTAGCCACAGACAGGCCAGAACGAAGGTCACGATAGCCACCGGAAGCGTGGCGAAAAAGATCCATCGCCAGCTCAGCGTCTGCACCAGCAGTCCCCCGATAGCAGGGGAGCAGGCCGGGGCAAGCAGCGCGACCAGCATCACCGCCGAGGAGAGTCTGGCACGCTCGTGAGGTTTAAACTGTTGCCAGGTCAGCGCCTGTCCGACGGGGATCAGTAAGCCTCCTCCCACGCCCTGGAGTACTCGCCAGGCGATCAGACCTTCAAGCGTTGCAGACAAGCCCGCCGCTGCGGAGGCTGCGCTGAACAGAAAAAGCGAGAGCAGGATGACGCGCTTTGGCCCGATGCGGCGCGTGAGCACGCTGCTGAAAGGGATCGCCAGCGTCAGGCCGGCAATGTATCCGTTACTGACCCAAGCGAGGGCAGAAGGCGTGGCGTTAAAGGCGTGAGCCATTGCTGGGAACGCGACGCTGGCCATAAACATGTTGATCAAATCAAGGAAAAAGCCCAGCAGATAGACAGCGGCAACTTTACTGCGATACGTCATGGTGGATCCTCCGGTGAGGTAGCGTATCGTAGCGGCTCGGTAAGTACGGATAAACCTGACAAAGCGCGATATACTGTCAAAAATATTTTGACAGTAAAAGGCATGATGATGATTAACCTACAGCGGACGCAGATGTTTGTCGCGGTGGCTGACACCGGTAGTTTTACGGCGGCCGCCGAGGCAATGGGGCTGACAAAAGCGGTCGTCAGCTTCAATATTCGCCAGCTTGAGGATGAGCTGGGCGTTACGCTACTGCTGCGCTCCACCCGCCGCCTGACGTTAACCGAGGCGGGCGTACTGTTTCATCAGCGCAGCGTGGCGCTACTGAAGGACGCCGAGCGGCTGCAGGATGACGTCCGCGCAAACCATGCGGGACTCACCGGTGAACTGCGGATCACGACCACGCCTGAGTATGGCTCCCGGGTCGTGGTGCCGCTGCTGGCCAGGTTTAGCCAGCAGCACCCGGATCTTCGCGTTCGACATGTTTCGTCGTCACTGCACGCTGACCTTATCTCGGAGCGCTTTGACGTGGCCATTAGGCTGGGGACGCTTGTCGATTCGCGCAACCATGCCGCACTGATTTCACACTTCTCTATTCTCCCCGTTGCGACGCCCGAGTGGCTCGTTAATCATCCGATCGAAACGCTTGCGCAGCTGTCCCACGCGGACTGGATTATTCACGAGCGTCTTGCCTCGCCGCTGCGCTGGCAGGTGAAAGATGCCCGCGGTGCGCCTGAAATGCTGGAGATAAAAAAAGCGCCGCGCCTGTATGCCGACAGCGCTCAGGCCCTGATGGCTTTTGCGCTCGCAGGAGGCGGGGTGGCGTTGCTGCCGGAATGGCTGGTGCGCGAGGCGCTTGATGCGGGAACGCTGGTGACTATTTTACCGGAGTATACATTTGCGCGGCAGGGCATCTATGCGGTCTATCCTGATGCCCGGCATATCTCAGCGAAAGTGCGCACCTTTATCGATTTTATGCGCACCAGCGTGAATTAATCGTGCATCATCTTTTTGATGAGAGCAGAGAACTGCTCCCGCTCGACCTTGTTTAAACGTCCTAAAAACGCCTCATCCACCGCGTTGCCCACCGGTTTACAGCCTGCAAGCAGGGCTTCACCTTCTGGTGTCAGGAAGACAAAGCGGCGGCGCTTATCTGCCGGGTCGTGCTCGCGTTTGACCAGCCCGCGCGCCTCCATGCGGCTCAGCATTTCCGCCAGAGTCGCTTTCGTGCTGACCGCCACTTCAGTCAATGCCACCTGTTCAATTCCCGGATGCTCAGCAATTGAGCGCATCACCGCATATTGCGGCTTGGTCAGTTCCGGTAAGGCATGTTGCCACTGCGCGGTATGCTGTTGAAAAAGCTGACGTAACAGGTGGAACGCCTCTTGTCTTAGTTCCATGAACACTCCGACGGAAAAAATCTCCCTCTATCATAGCCGCTATTGCTCTGGATTTTAACGCAGCAACTTTTAGCAATTCGTGTGATCGTGTACGAACGATCTTGTCAGAAAAACGATCCGGGAGTAGCTTATCTATAATGTTCGTATGCGAACAAAATATTGAGGTGCTGAATGAGATTGATCGTGGGAATGACGGGGGCAACGGGGGCTCCGCTGGGCGTGGCACTGCTGCAGGCGCTGCGGGAAATGCCGGAGGTGGAGACCCACCTGGTGATGTCGAAGTGGGCAAAAACCACCATTGAGCTGGAAACGCCCTGCACCGCGCAGGATGTCGTTGCTCTGGCTGACGTGGTCCACAGCCCGGCGGACCAGGCCGCGACCATCTCCTCCGGTTCGTTTCGCACCGACGGCATGATCGTCATTCCCTGCAGCATGAAAACGCTGGCGGGCATCCGTGCCGGTTACGCCGAAGGGCTGGTGGGCCGTGCGGCCGATGTGGTGCTGAAAGAGGGGCGCAAGCTGGTGCTGGTTCCCCGTGAAACGCCCCTCAGCACCATTCATCTGGAGAACATGCTCGCACTTTCCCGCATGGGTGTGGCGATGGTGCCGCCCATGCCTGCGTATTACAACCATCCGCAAACCGCCGATGACATCACCTGGCATATCGTGACGCGCGTGCTTGACCAGTTTGGTCTGGAGCATAAAAAGGCGCGCCGCTGGAACGGGTTACGCGAAGCGAAACATCTTTCACAGGAGAATAAAGATGGCATTTGATGATTTGAGAAGCTTCCTGCAGGCGCTCGATGAGCAAGGGCAACTGCTGAAAATTGAGGAAGAGGTTAACGCCGAGCCAGATCTGGCGGCGGCAGCCAACGCGACGGGACGCATCGGTGACGGTGCGCCCGCGCTGTGGTTCGACAACATTCGCGGGTTTACCGATGCCCGCGTGGTGATGAACACGATAGGCTCCTGGCAGAACCATGCCATCTCAATGGGGCTGCCTGCGAACACGCCGGTGAAAAAACAGATCGACGAGTTTATTCGTCGCTGGGATAAATTTCCGATTGCGCCAGAGCGCCGCGCCAATCCGGCCTGGGCGCAGAATACGGTCGACGGTGAGGACATAAACCTGTTTGATATTCTGCCGCTGTTCCGTCTGAACGACGGTGACGGTGGTTTCTATCTCGACAAAGCGTGCGTAGTCTCACGCGATCCGCTCGACCCGGATAATTTCGGCAAGCAAAACGTCGGGATCTACCGCATGGAAGTGAAGGGCAAGCGTAAGCTTGGCCTGCAGCCGGTACCGATGCACGATATCGCCCTGCATCTGCACAAAGCGGAAGAGCGCGGCGAAGATCTGCCGGTGGCGATTACGCTCGGCAACGATCCCATTATCACTCTGATGGGCGCGACGCCGCTGAAATACGATCAATCCGAGTATGAAATGGCGGGTGCGCTGCGTGAAAGCCCGTACCCGATTGCCACCGCGCCGCTGACCGGCTTTGATGTGCCGTGGGGCTCTGAAGTGATCCTGGAAGGGGTGATTGAGGGCCGTAAACGTGAAATCGAAGGGCCGTTCGGTGAGTTTACCGGGCACTATTCCGGCGGGCGTAACATGACGGTAGTGCGAATTGATAAGGTCTCTTACCGCACCAAACCGATTTTCGAATCTCTCTACCTCGGCATGCCGTGGACCGAGATTGACTATCTGATGGGGCCGGCCACCTGTGTGCCGCTCTACCAGCAACTGAAAGCAGAATTCCCGGAAGTGCAGGCGGTGAACGCGATGTACACCCACGGTCTGCTGGCGATTATCTCCACCAAAAAACGTTACGGCGGCTTTGCCCGCGCGGTGGGTTTACGCGCCATGACCACGCCGCATGGTCTGGGCTACGTGAAGATGGTGATTATGGTGGATGAGGATGTCGATCCGTTCAACCTCCCGCAGGTGATGTGGGCGCTGTCGTCGAAAGTAAACCCGGCAGGGGATCTGGTGCAGTTGCCGAATATGTCGGTGCTTGAACTCGATCCGGGCTCCAGCCCGGCAGGCATTACCGACAAACTGATTATCGATGCCACCACGCCTGTGGCACCGGACAACCGTGGCCATTATAGCCAGCCGGTACAGGATCTTCCTGAAACCAAAGCCTGGGTTGAAAAACTGACCGCCATGCTGGCAGCACGTCAATAAGGAGGAAAAGATGATTTGTCCACGTTGTGCCGATGAACATATTGAAGTGATGGCAACCTCACCGGTGAAAGGGGTCTGGACGGTTTATCAGTGCCAGCATTGTCTGTATACCTGGCGCGATACCGAACCGCTGCGTCGTACCAGCCGCGAGCACTATCCGGAAGCGTTTCGTATGACGCAGAAGGATATTGATGAGGCACCGCAGGTGCCAACGATCCCGCCGTTGTTGTAAAAAAAAAGCCCGGTAAGCGCATCGCTACCGGGCAAATACCGCAGAGAACTAAACCAGACTCTTCAACCGATAAATCCACTCCAGCGCCTGGCGCGGCGTCAGGGAATCCGGGTCGAGATTCTCCAGCGCTTCCACCGCCGGTGATGTCTCTTCCGCAGGCGCTAGCAGCGACATCTGCGTGCCATCAATTTGCGTCGCCGCCGCGTTGGGGGACAGGCTTTCCAGCTCACGCAGCTTCTGACGTGCGCGCTTGATCACCTCTTTCGGTACCCCTGCCAGCGCCGCGACGGCCAGGCCATAGCTCTTGCTCGCTGCGCCATCCTGCACTGTGTGCATGAAGGCGATGGTGTCGCCATGCTCCAGCGCATCAAGGTGAACGTTAGCCACCCCTTCCATTTTTTCCGGCAGCTGCGTCAGCTCGAAATAGTGGGTAGCGAACAGCGTCATGGCTTTGATTTTATTCGCGAGACTTTCCGCGCAGGCCCAGGCCAGCGACAGACCATCATAGGTGGATGTTCCGCGTCCCACTTCGTCCATCAGCACCAGGCTGTGCTCCGTCGCGTTATGCAGAATGTTAGCCGTTTCGGTCATCTCGACCATAAAGGTTGAGCGACCGCTCGCCAGATCGTCCGCTGCACCCACGCGGGTAAAGATCCGGTCGATGGGGCCAATCTCCACTTTTTGCGCCGGAACGTAGCTACCGATATAGGCGAGCAGAGCAATCAGCGCCGTCTGGCGCATATAGGTACTCTTACCGCCCATGTTCGGACCGGTAATGATCAGCATTCTTCGCTGCGGTGACAGGCTCAGCGGGTTGGCGATGAACGGTTCATTCAACACTCGCTCAACCACCGGGTGACGGCCTTCGGTAATACGAATGCCGGGTTTGTCGGTAAAGGTTGGGCAGGTATAGTTCAGCGTTTCAGCGCGCTCAGCCAGGTTCACCAGCACGTCCAGCTCTGCCAGCGCACTGGCGCTTAACTGCAGGTCGGCCAGATGCGGCATCAGCATGTCGAACAGCTCGTCATACAGCTGTTTTTCCAGCGCCAGCGCTTTGCCTTTGGAGGTGAGGACTTTGTCTTCGTACTCTTTCAGCTCGGGAATAATATAGCGTTCAGCGTTTTTGAGCGTCTGGCGACGCACGTAGTGAATCGGTGCCAGATGGCTCTGCCCGCGGCTGATCTGAATATAGTAACCGTGTACCGCGTTATAGCCGACCTTCAGGGTGTCGAGTCCAAGACGTTCGCGCTCGCGGATTTCCAGTTTATCAAGATAGTCCGTCGCCCCGTCGGCCAGCGCGCGCCATTCGTCCAGCTCCGCATTGTAGCCAGGGGCAATCACGCCGCCATCACGAACAAGTACCGGAGGCGCATCGATAATGGCGCGTTCGAGCAGCTCGCGAAGCTCGGTAAATTCGCCCATGGTGTCGCGGAGTTTCTGTACCGGCTCGCTGTCAACGTCACTCAACTGAGCACGCAGCTCTGGCAGTTGCTGGAACGCGTGACGCATCCGAGCGAGATCGCGTGGACGCGCGGTCCGCAGAGCCAGACGGGCCAGGATACGCTCCAGGTCGCCTACCTGGCGCAGGACGGGCTGTATCTCGGTATAGCAATCCTGCAACGCGGCAATCGTCTGCTGACGGCAAACAAGCGTCCCGGTATCGCGAATCGGCATGTGCAGCCAGCGTTTCAGCATGCGGCTGCCCATGGGGGTCACCGTACTGTCGAGGACCGAGGCAAGCGTATTTTCGACGCCCCCCGCCAGGTTCTGCGTGATCTCCAGATTACGGCGCGTGGCGGCATCCATGATGATGCTGTCCTGCTGGCGCTCCATGGTGATCGAGCGGATATGCGGCAGGGCGGTGCGCTGGGTATCTTTCACGTACTGCAGGAGGCAACCTGCTGCACACAGCCCGCGCGGGGCATTTTCGACACCAAAGCCAATCAGATCGCGGGTGCCAAACTGCAGATTCAGCTGCTGGCGCGCGGTATCAATTTCAAACTCCCACAGCGGACGACGGCGTAACCCGCGGCGGCCTTCAATGAGCGCCATTTCGGCAAAATCTTCGGCATAGAGCAATTCTGCCGGATTGGTGCGCTGTAGTTCAGCAGCCATCGTTTCACGGTCAGCCGGTTCACTCAGACGAAAACGTCCGGAGCTGATGTCGAGCGTCGCGTAGCCAAAGCCTTTCCCATCCTGCCACAGTGCGGCCAGCAAATTATCCTGACGCTCCTGCAGCAGAGCTTCATCACTGATGGTGCCTGGCGTGACGATACGTACGACTTTGCGTTCCACCGGACCTTTGGACGTCGCGGGATCGCCGATCTGTTCGCAAATGGCGACGGACTCCCCTTGATTCACCAGCTTCGCCAGGTAATTTTCTACCGCGTGATGGGGGATACCTGCCATAGGAATGGGCTCACCCGCCGATGCGCCACGTTTGGTCAGCGAGATGTCGAGCAACTGCGATGCACGCTTAGCATCGTCATAAAACAGCTCGTAAAAATCGCCCATACGGTAAAACAGCAGGATTTCCGGATGCTGTGCTTTCAGCTTAAGATACTGCTGCATCATGGGGGTATGGGCGTCGAAATTGTCTAGTGTACTCATCAGTTTATGATGTCCATTTTCTTAAATTTTAATGAGTTAGTGATGTTTTTTGTTCTCATTGAGTTTCACTTTGTCTCATTGGATATCAGGAAATCCTACATTTAAATGTAGGTTAAAGTGTAGTTTGCCAACCTATGGCCTGGTAAAATGTGGCTACTTACAGCACAACCTACATTTTGTTTCATAAATGCGTAGGGAGCATGATAACGGAGTCTTTATGGCAGGAAAACAAGAGGCAAAGCCACTGTCGTTTAAAGCGATAGAAATGATGAAGCCAGGTGACAAAGATAAAGCTGATATTGGCGAAAATCGTGGTTTACGCGTCTCCTGCGGTGCAACTAGGGTTAAGTCTTTTTTCTACCGTTACACGAGCCCTGTGACTTGAAAACTTGCTCAGGTAAAAATTGGAGTGACCACGCTCCGGTAGACAGTTTCTGTCCTCTCGGCGAGGCCTTTTCGAAGGCTTCCGGGCTGACGCCACCGAGATGGCTGTGGCGTCGGTTACGGTTGTAGAACACTTCAATGTAATCGAAGATATCCGCCCGGGCCATTTCCCGGGTTTTATATATCCGCTTCCTGATGCGCTCTTTTTTGAGTGAACTGAAGAACGATTCTGCCACTGCATTATCCCAGCAGTTTCCGCGACGGCTCATGCTTGGCGCCAGATTGTTGGCCCGGCAGAACCGCTGCCAGTCATCACTGCCATACTGACTACCCTGATCGCTGTGCACAATGACGTTTTCTGAAGGCTTACGCCGCCAGACCGCCATCAACAACGCATCCAGTGCCAGCTCGCGCGACAGTGTTGGTTTCATCGACCAGCCCACCACATTACGGGCGAAGAGATCGATGACCACTGCCAGATACAGCCAGCCTTGCCAGGTGCGGATATAGGTAATATCTGTTACCCAGACCTGATTGGGCTTCACTACAGTAAATTCACGCTGTACGCGGTTAGGCGCTATCAATGACGGCCGTCCCCGGGTCCCGCGTGGCACTTTATAACCATGTATGGCCTGTATCCTGTTTTTCCTCATGATTTTGGCGACCCGGTTTCTGCTGCACACTTCACCAATTTCACGAAGATCGCCGTGAATTCGGCGATAACCATAAACCCCACCACTCAGCGTATAGGAGTCGCGGATGAGCGCCAGCAGTCGCTGGTTATCCTTTTCTCCGGCAGATACAGGGTTATGGAGCCAGACATAAAATCCGGCACGGGCAACCTTGAGAAC
This sequence comes from Enterobacter sp. HSTU-ASh6, assembly GCF_026319105.1. Taxonomy (NCBI): domain Bacteria; kingdom Pseudomonadati; phylum Pseudomonadota; class Gammaproteobacteria; order Enterobacterales; family Enterobacteriaceae; genus Enterobacter; species Enterobacter sp. HSTU-ASh6. The sequence continues at coordinate 183,756 of NZ_WSPD01000004.1, forward strand.
CCGACACATTGTAACGATCGACCAGATTTCACGGTGATCGTTGATAAAGCGGTACTTCAGTCGGGCTCCCTTGCAAAGTACCGCGCTGCCTTTTTCAGAATATCCCGTTCTTCCTCAGTGCGTTTAAGCTGCGCTTTCAGCCTGAGAATTTCTGTTCTGGCATCCAGTAAGTCCTGTGCCTGTTGCCCATTGTTGTCAGGCTTAACAGCGCGGAGCCATTTATAAAGACTGTGCGCCGAAACGCCGAGTCGTTCAGATACTTCAGCGATGGAATAGCCCCGCTCGGTGATTTGGCGGACAGCCTCTTCCTTAAATTCAGGGGTAAAACGTGGTGTGCCCATAGACTCCTCCTATGCTCAAACTATAGGGCAGATTTGTCTACGGGCTCGGGGGCACTCCATTACTAACTGAGCGCTGTATTAATTAGCGGGGGCAGGTCAGTGGAGCGAACTGAAAGCCGAGATTGACGATGTGGTTTAAAAACTTGAAGCGAGTACCGTGTATCCCATGTGGGTAAAGGCACCGCTGCGGCAGGAGTTGCCACAGGTGAGGGCATGGAGGCATTCGTCCCAACCGCTGCGCTAGCCATTGCGACAACCTTCGGCACCGCATCAACAGGGACCGCCATCGCGACTTTAAGTGGCGCTGCACACGCCCCTCAGATGCAGGAGTTGTCAGCCCGTGAAGAAAAGATAGAATTCATCGTCTCGGGGGTAAACACTCCATCAAATATACTTGCTCATTCTCACAAGTTGTTTCTTTTGAGGAGTGTGTTCGGAGTATACGATAGTCATATTTCTGAAACTTGTGGTGGGATCCGCTTAATGTCAGATCAAAATGAAATTACACACTTCAGTGAGGGGCAGGTCAGGCTCCCTGAAGGCTATCTGGACCGTACGGTCAACGTTTTTACCTGCCGGGACACTCAGGGGCCCTCCTTCAATATTGCCCGCGATACGCTCGACCAGGGCGAGAACCTGACGGCATACACGGATCGCCAGCTGGCTCTGATGCAAAAGCACCTGAAAGGCTGGAAGCAGAGTGAACGCAGTGCCGTGATGCTGGGCGATAATCTTTTACTGGGTGAAAGTGTGCACGCCACTTTTCTGCGCGAGGGTAAGCGCATCTGGCAGAAGCAGGCCGTTTTCAATACGCAGGGTGCGCATATTCTTGTTTTCACCATGTCGTCAGCAGAAAAGCTTACCGAAAGGGATAGCAGCCTGTTTGATGACCTGCTCAGAAGCTTTCGTCCCCACGCTTAACGATAAGGAATATTGTTATGTTTGAAGCCGCGCGTGTCGGTGATGATATAGGCCATTCCGGCGCGCTGGCCGGGATGATCCTTGGTACCCTTGTCGGCGGCGCGATTGCGGCACTCGGCGGCATCGCGGCTGGTGCGCTGATGGTCGCAGGCATCGGTGCCTCCTGTTTTGGCATCGGTGTGCTGCTTATCGGTGCCAGCCTCGCAGTCGGTTTTCTCGCCGGGGAGGTGGCGACCGGCGTGCGCGACGGCATTGCCGAAGGTATGGCAGCGAACATGACGAAGAAAGGCGTCATCACCACTGGCTCTCCTGACGTCTTTATCAACGGTAAGCCCGCCGCTATTGCCACGGACAGCATGGTGGCGTGCGACGACGACGGTTCGCAGCAGATGGCGGAAGGCTCCTCACGTGTTTACATTAATGGCCTGCCTGCCGCCCGTATCGGGGACCGCACCACCTGCGATGCGAAGGTGATGACCGGCTCCGGCAACGTTCGTATTGGTGGCGACCCGGAACAGACTCTGTCGATAACCCCGGAAGTCCCCGAAGTGCTCTACAAAATATCAGACCTGACCCTGCTGTTTGCCGGGCTGGCTGGCGGCTGGGGTGGCGCGGCCGGAAAGGTCGGCGCGGTGGGTAAGCTGTTGTCGAAACTGCCGGGTATCAGCAAAATCGGCCGCATCGCCTGCCGCTTCGGCGCGATGCTGACCGCCATCGCGGCGGGAGGAATTATTGCCCGCCCGGTGGATATCATCAGTGGGCAGAAGTTTCTCAGCGGCGACGACGAGCTGGACTTCGTCCTGCCGTCGCGTCTGCCGGTGCGCTGGCAGCGTTACTGGCGCAGCGGTAACCCGGGCGACAGCGTGCTCGGTCGCGGCTGGAATCTCTTCTGGGAGACCCGTCTGGAGCGTTACCAGGAGGGCCTGGTGTGGCGGGCCCCGACCGGGGATTATGTCTCCTTTCCGAAGGTGCCGAAGGGTTACCGGACCTACTGCGAAGCCGAAAAGCGCTGGCTTGAGCACCATCAGGACGATACCTGGTCTGTGTATGATATCAGCGGCGAACGCTGGCACTACGCCCCGCTTGAGTTCGATAAACCCTCCCTGCTGCAGCGCATCTCCGGACCCTGCGGCAACGATATCCTCTTCGAGTGGAACGATAACCTCACCCTGCATGCCCTGACGGACAGCGCCGGGCAGCGCGTGGTCTGCCGCTATGACGACGACAGGCTCACCGGTGCCTGGCTGGATGATGACATCTGCCTGGTCAGTTATGCTTATGACGAACAGCGCCAGCTGGTCTCAGTGACCGGCCGGGGCGGCAGCGTGCGCAGGCGTTTCCGCTGGCAGGATGGCCTGATGCGTGCCCACGAGGATGCAAACGGCCTGGTGAGCGAATACCGCTGGCAGGAGATTGCCGGTCTGCCGCGCGTGACGGCTTTCCGCCACAGCGGCGGCGAGCAGCTGACTTTTGAGTATGATTTTGACAACGGCACCCGCCGGGCCATCCGTGACGACGGGGCGCAGGCGCACTGGCTGATTGATGACGATGACAACGTCGCCGCCTTCACCGACTTCGATGGCCGCAAGACAGCCTTTATTTACCGCGACGGCGAGCTGTGTGACGTCATTCTGCCGGGCGGTGCCATGCGCCAGAGCCGGTGGGACAGGTACGGGCGCATGATCCAGGAGACGGACCCGGCAGGACGGCGGACGGAATATTACTGGTACCGCCTCACCGATCGCCTCACCCGCACGGTCTGGCCGGACGGCACGTCAGAGCAGAGCCTGTATGACCTGCAGGGACGACTGCTTTCTGAAACCAACACCGAAGGCAACCGCACCACTTACCACTACCCGGACGATGAAGAACCTTTACCGGACAGTATCACCGATGCGACAGGCGGGGTGGTGCGTCTGGCATGGAACGGTCAGGGACTGCTGACAAGCCGCACCGACTGTTCCGGCAGTGTCTCTTGCTATACATACGACCGCCTCGGGCAACTTCTGTCGAGTGAAGATGCAGAGGGTAATGTCACCCGCCGTGTATGGAACAGCGCCGGGCAACTTTCTGCTGTTATCCGCCCGGACGGCAGCCGCGAAACATTACACTGGAATGCACGCGGTCAGCTTGCCGCCTGGCGCGACCCGCTGGAGAGCGAGGTGCGCTGGGACTATAACCCGCTCGGCCTGCCGGTGAGTGTCACCGACCGCATCGGGCGCACCCGGCGCTGGCATTACGACCCGCGCGGCAACCTGCTCAGACTCGAAAACGGCAATCGCGGAGAATACCGCTTTACATACGACGCCACAGGCCGTCCGCTCAGCGAAACCCGCCCGGACGACACGTCGCGCCAGATGATATGGGACAGCCGTGGATTCCTCTGCGAACTGCATGAAAACGGCAGGCCTGCCGGTGATGGCGGCATCGCCCGGCGTATACGAACCTTCAGTTACGATGAAAGTGGCCTGCTTACCGGGCGTACTACGCGCAATGCGGAATACCGTTATGACCACGACCTGAACGGTCAGCTCACCCGTATCCGGCGCACCCCGACTGCCGAAGGTGTTGCGCTGGGCATTGAGGGTGATGAAATCGACTTTACCCGCGATGCGTCAGGTCGCCTGGTAAATGAGTCTGGTGTTAACGGCGAACTCAGCTACGAATGGGATGCACTGGGCAATCTGACAAATCTGACCCTCCCCGGCGGGCAGCAGCTCTCCTGGCTGCACTACGGCTCCGGTCACGTCAGCGCCATCCGCTTCGGGTCGCAGCTTGTCACCGAATTCACCCGCGACCGTCTGCACCGGGAAGTGAGTCGTACCCAGGGCGCGCGCGAACAGTCCCGCAGCTATGACAGCCTCGGCAGACGTACCGCGCAGCGCAGCACATTTATCACAGAGGTGGCCCTGCCGGAGCAGGCTATACTGGATCGCCTGTACCGCTATACCGGGCGCGGCGAACTGGCGGGCGTCAGCGATACCCTGCGCGGGGAGGTGAATTACGGCTACGACGCTGAAGGCCGCCTGCTGAAGCATTATGAGTCCCGGCAGGGCAACAGCAGTGCGCTCTTTGCCTATGACGCCGCTGATAACCTGGCCGCGAACGACGAGCCGGTTACCGATAACCGCCTGCAGCACTGGCAGAACCTGTTTATGCAGTACGATGCCTGGGGCAACCTGACGCGCAGGCGCAGCGGGTTGTATGAACAGCACTATACCTATGATGCGGAAAACCGGCTTCTGTCCGCGCGCGGAACGGGGCCGCAGGGACGCTTTGAAGCGCACTACCATTATGACGCGCTCGGCAGGCGCATCCGCAAGACAGTCACCACCGGGCACGGCATCAGTGAAATGCGTTTTCTCTGGCAGAGTTACCGCCTGTTGCAGGAGCAGCATGACGGCGGGCAGTGCAGCACGTATATCTATGACCCGAACGAGGCCTGGAGCCCGCTGGCGCGGGTTGACCACCTGCAGGACGATACGGACGGGGAGATCTACTGGTTCAGCACCGACCTCAACGGCGCGCCGCTCGAAGTGACGGACGAAAACGGCAGCATCCGCTGGAGCGGGCAGTACGGCAGCTTCGGTGAGGTGCGCTACCAGACAGATGGCTTCACGCGGGTAGCTAAGAACATAGCCCTGGCGCACCAGCCCCTGCGTTATGCCGGGCAGTATGCAGACAGCGAAACAGGGCTGCACTACAACCTGTTCCGTTACTACGACCCACAGATCGGGCGGTTCATCGTTCAGGACCCGATTGGGTTAAGTGGTGGGTGGAACCTGTACCAGTATGCGCCGAACCCACTTGGGTGGGTTGATCCATGGGGGCTGGCAGGAGTAGATCTCTCTGGGAATGACTTGAGTGGTCGTCCATTAAGCAGCCCGAATTACAGCGTCTGGTACCAAACTAATATCCCGGAAGATCTACATGATGCTTCTCGTCGTGTACATTTTCAAAATGCTAATGAACAACTTTATAATACTATTAAGGAACATCCTGAGCTGGGTAGCAAGTTGCCTCCTGAGGTAGTGTCGCATGTACAACCTGGTGCCAGGGGGGCATTTAAAGATACAAGTCCACCGAAACATACTTGGCATCATAATGCACAAGATCCAAGCAAAATTGAATTAGTTCCCAGGCAACAACATAAGGCTGGCGGGCCTGTGCAGCAGAGCCTGCACCCGAGTGGGCAAGGCGGTTTTAAAAAGCTTCAGTCTGGTACAAACTGTAGTTAAATTCAGGAGGATATATGCCGTTAATCACGATTAGAGAGTTACTCACGAATCCGCAAGCAAATCCGGAAGGCTGGCTTTTCCTGCCACCTGATAGCGAAAACTGGTCGTTAGACACTGAAGGAATTTTTTCTACAGATGGGAGTGATAACGAACCGGGTTCTGACAATCATCTTCCAGTACAAGCGAAGCAAGATGGTTGGCTTGAAACGTTGGACAATGCCACTATTGAAGATATTGTTGATAGCGCCCAGGAACAGTTAGGTACTCCAAGCGAAGAGCAGCTTTTTCAAGCGTTCAAATATTACTTCGATAATGATGCCTTCATAGAGTTTTGAAGCTTTTCGATAATAAAGCTTACGATACGATTGTTTTATCGGTTGCGCCTGTATGTCTGAACAAAGGTGCCACACATATCACTTCACTGTAACCACCGAAATGATCATCCTGGTGGACAGCCCTTGGTGATGAAATCTCAGCGTGTCCCGGCTGAACGCATGCTCCAGCTCTTCCCTGGTGGGTTCGTGATCAGAATCCATCAGGGTTTCATCGTTCTGTTTTTCACCGTTGCTGCTGTGCTCATAGGCTATTTTATATTTCTTCATTTTGCATCACTACTTGACCTTAAATGCATTTCACGCAGTTCGCACATAGCATCGCTTCCGGGCGTGTGACGCACGGGTACCGATGGTCAGCCGGCTCGACAAAGAGCAGCGGCACGTCTGCGCCCGCGCAATTTACTGTATTTGTAACCCTGAATGATGCAGTGAGTGTTTTCCCGTCTGATGCTAACTGCAGATCCCCGTAACTGAAGGTTGTGAAACTTAGTCCGTGACTGAATGGAGACAATGGCGGCTGCTGAGTACGGGCGTGCCAACGGTAGCCAACGTAAAATCCTTCAACGTTGTAATCCATATGAATAATGCCGCCTTTGACGGGCGTACCCCCAAAAAAATATCAGAGTATTGCGCGAGTATTATCGTTGCGAGTAAAGCGCCACAAATTTACTCGGGCAGCTAACAGAGAAGGTGTAACATAGACGCAATCAATCAGACATTATTGTCAGCCGTTCTGGGGTTGTGGAGCGCAGCATGGCCTGAGACGCGATAAAAACCAAAAACAGGGAACACGATGAAATTCACCGAAGATACTCGGGTAAATTTCTGTTTCCGTTTAAGAAGCGTAATCGTGCAGGATGACTGGCCGGTCTTTTTTCCTGAGATAATCCTTTTTATTTTAATGAAGTACCGGTACTAATGCGCTAACTGGCTGCTTTGACAAGGATTATTCACAGAGTATAATTGCCATCTATATCAACAGTTTTTGAATCTGTTTACTGTATAGTGAGTATTCTATGTTCTGGATAATTAACGATAATATTAAATTCTGTCCAGAGAAAAACTTACTTGTCTCTTTGACCCGCCCTGAGTTAAGCGTAATTCTCACAACGCCAGCCAGTCGGTGTCTGGTTCTTCTGCTTGAATCTTCCCCGGAAGTGGTCCACCAAAAGACGTTCTTTGATAAAGTCTGGGGTGAGGACGGGATGTTAGTTCCTGCCAATACGCTTTATCAGAATATCTCCATTATCCGGCGCGGGCTACGCTCAACGGGAGAAACAGACGATACGCTGGTGGCCACCGTCCCGAGAAAAGGTTTCCAGATTGAAAAAGGCGTCAGCGTTGCCCGCATTGAAAACGACGTGGCCGAATCAGTAAACGCGCCTGAAAGCGTGGTATCAGAAGCGCCTCCTGTCACCGTGTCGAAAGAGAGCATCGCTGAAACCGCTGTCGCACAGGTGAGTGCTAAGGCGCCGCGTTATCAATATCGTCGCTATGTTTCGCTATTACTTATGGCCCTCTCTTTTGGGGTGGGGTATTTTATTCTCCATCTGGCCGTGCATGACTACTCAAAGAAAGATTTTTTTAAAGATTACACAATAAACAGCACCGAAAACGGGTGTCATTTTTTCTCACGAAACGACGATATTAAAAGTATCGGAAACTTTACGCGTTATAAAAAAATTATCCTGCAAACGGGGCTCGATTGTAAAAAATATCCGTGGGTCTACTTCTCCTCATCCAGTACCGCTCCGGCACTGTCGGTACTTATTTGCAGAAAACCTTATGAACAAGAAGAAGATGCCGGTTGCGTTACGCTTTATTTCAGGGGGTACAATCAGTGACTAAAAGGTCAACTGCGATAATGTGTCTCTTACTGTTTGCCGTTGGTGCGCTGGCGTCATGGCTTTACCATTATCACTTAGAAAAAAAACATAATACGGAAGCCTGTTCCGTCTCTATCGTTGTTTTTCATGAAGATGTTCGTGCAAACCTTACCCTGGACTTTATGTATACCATGCAGCAGCAGACCGGTGTGGTAGCGGTCAGCGGTACGTATTTTAAAAATGATAAGCCGACGGCAGTTATCCGAAGAGATGTGTCCTATGTCTGGACGGAAAACAAAGATTCCTTCCATTTTACGTCGGTAAAGATCCATGATGTGAATGACGAATCGCTGCCAGACAACGTTCTTGACGACGTGTTGCCTGATTTCTTTATTTACCCGAACCATAAGTTAAACTATTCGATCCTGAAACAAGGGCCCAGAGGTTTTCTATTTACCGTAGGAAAGCGTCCTATTTTCTTCTGCTCTCGCTGATGATACCGCTTTGGTATCATCAGGAGGTTACGCTGGCTTACGTGTGACGCTATGCTTCGCCAGGGTTCAGTAACTCAATAACGATTTTCCCCTGTTCGACCCCTACACGCACCTGCGAGTGGGTGGTAAAACCTGCCTGTTCAAGCCAGTCGCCTTTTAAGCTCAACGCCGCATGTACGCTGTAACGTGTCGGAATTTTGGTTTTCCGGTCTTCGTGACGTTTTCTGAAATAACCGACTTTTAAGCGGCGATAGTGTTTAGTGCTGGCGATCTCTTGCATACATCCTCCATAACGACGGCAGCTGGGTTCTTAACGCCTGTATAAAATACCAGTAAAGCGTGGCTGATGGAGGCTTAAAAGTGGAAGGCGGGTTCAGAAAATGACATGCAACAACTGAAAAAAGAGGCATTAAAAGGTATTATGAATGCATGTTATTAACCAGTGAGCCGCTATGTCTGGTAAACGAATTTCTCGCGAAAAAAAGACGATCGCCAGAATGATCGCCCTGTATGAAAAACACTGTCCTGACGCGTCTCAGGACGAAGGGCATTATCAGGCGCTGAATGCCTACGCCGATAAGCGTCTGGATAAATGCGTATTTGGTGAAGAAAAGCCTGCCTGCAAACAGTGTCCGGTGCACTGCTACCAGCCTGCAAAACGGGAAGAGATGAAGCAGATTATGCGCTGGGCTGGCCCGCGTATGTTATGGCGTCACCCGATCCTGACCGTTCGTCATCTGATTGATGACCGTCGTCCCGTGCCGGAATTGCCTGAAAAGTATCGCCCGAAAAAGTGACCGGTTCAGCGTCTCAGCGGGCGGCAAATCACGTTCAGGGCCAGCGCGCTGCAGAGTGGGAAAAGGGCCAGCAGCAGCCAGGGATACATTGCCTGCGTTGAGGGCACCAGCGCGCGATCCAGCAGGCTACCAAACAACAAGTTTCCTGCCAGTACCGCAATGCCGCCAGCGGTGGCGAGTGCGCCATAGTGCGCCCCCAGCGTGGACTCTTCGGCAAACCTCGGTATCAGATCCTTTGCCGAGGGCACCAGCAGCATCTGTCCCAGCGTCAGCAGGGTCACGAAACAGATCGACGGCAGCAGGCGCAGCCAGCCCTCTGGCGGTGCCGTCGACGCAAACATTGCCACGCTTGCAAAGGCGGCGGAGAGCAGCAAAAAGCCCACCGGCAGGATCCTCACAGCGCCCACACGCCGGGCGAAACGCGCCAGCGGCAGCTGTAAGGTGATGATCAGAACGGAGGCCAGCATAAAAAGCGGGCCGAGATCTTTCTCGTTACCGCCAGAGCGCTGGATCTCTACCGGCAGCGCCAGATAGAGCTGGTTATAGCTTAAAAGCCACGAACTGTAGGCAATGATAAAGGCGACAAAGCGGGGCTGGCGGAATGTCGTCCACCAGGGAACGAGCTTTAGCGTCTGCGCGGCGTGGCGTGACGCGGGCAGGCAAAAATAGAGCACCACCAGCGCAACGATAAAGACGCCTGACCCCGCGAGAGCCACCTGACGAAAGCCCAGGCCGGTTAGCAGGGCGCCGGCAACCGGGCCCAGTACGGCACCGAGTTCCCCGCAAACCGCAAAGAGCGCGAACCACTCCGCCCGGCTTCGTTTACCTTTCGCCTCGCTGTGCGTGCCTGCTTTCGCCAGCAATGCCTCAATAGACGGAGAAAATAGCGCGCCGCCCACGCCTGTCAGACACGCGCCCAGAATAATCGGCCACAGCGATTCTCCGAACGCCAGCAGCAGATAGCCCGCGACGCGGATAACACACCCGCTCAGGATCACGACTTTCGCGCCAAAGCGGTCCGAGAGCGCGCCCCCGACGATAAACATCCCCTGCTGGGAGAACGTGCGTAGCCCCAGGATCAGCCCGATCAGCCCGCCGGAGAGCAGCATATCGTCGCGCAGGAATATCGCCAGGAAGGGGACAACGGCGTAAAAGCCAATGTTAAAAACAAACTGGCTGCCCAGTAAAACGGGCGGCCAGAGCGCGGTGGCAGGGCGAAGGGGCATCGTCGTTCACTCGCCCCTAAACAATAAAGTGGATGTGCTTTTTGCCATGGAACGGCGAGATCTCAATTTTGGTTTTTACCCGGAAAACATCCCAGAGCAGCGCCTCGGAGAGGATCTCCTGCGGCGTTCCTGTGGCCACAATTTGCCCTTTCTGCATCACAATCAGCGAGTCACAGAACATCGAGGCGTGGTTGAGATCGTGGATGGCGACAATGCTGGTGACCGGTAATTCGCTGATCAACTGCATCAGCTGCATCTGATGATGAATATCCAGGTGGTTGGTCGGTTCATCGAGCAGGATTTCCGTCGGGGTCTGGGCCAGGGCGCGGGCAATATGGACGCGCTGGCGCTCGCCGCCAGAGAGGCTCAGCCAGCCCTGATCGCTTTTATTCAGCATATCCACCCGTTGCAGTGCGGCGGTGACGGTTTCGTCATCATGCCTGCTCCAGTTGGAAAAAGCGGAGTGGTGCGGAATACGCCCGAGCTTCACTACGTCGCGCACGCGCATGTTCGCGTCGGTCATCCCGTGCTGTTCAACGAAGGCCACCCGGCGGGCAAGCTGTTTTTTGGCGATGCGGGCGATGTCCTGACCGTCCAGGGTAACGCTGCCGCAGTCCGGGCGGCGCAGACCAGCCAGAATGCGCAGAAGCGATGATTTACCGCAGCCGTTGGGGCCAAGCAAGCCGACCGTTTCCCCGAGAGACACCGTCAGCGAAACGTCATTAACGATGACTTTTTTACCCACCTTCCAGGTAATATGTTCAGCGCAGATACTCATCACTTATTCCTTGAGCGGTAGATAATCACGGCAAAGAACGGAACGCCAACCAGCGCGGTCACGACGCCGACGGGCAGGCTTTGCGGGGCGATCAGCATGCGCGAGGCGATGTCCGCCAGCACCATCAGGATCGCCCCTGCCAGCGCGCTGGCGATCAGCAATGTACGATGCAGCGGCCCGAACAGGAAACGCATGACGTGCGGCACCACCAGCCCGACAAAGCCGATTGAGCCCGCCATGCTGACGATGGTCGCGGTAATCAGCGCGGTGGTGGTAAAGAGCACCAGTCGTACCCGGGGGACGGCGATGCCCAGCGACGCCGCGGCGTCATCGCCGAACGTAAAGGCATCCAGCGCCCGGGAATAGTAGAGGCACACGGCTAACCCAATCAGCACCACCACCAGGGCAAGCTGGAATTCGGGCCAGCGCACGCCGCTGAAACTGCCCAGCAGCCAGAACATCACGTCACGCGCCTGCTGGGCGCTGGCGGAAGTGCTGATGGTGTAGGCGGTAATGGCGTTGAAAAGCTGCGAGGCGGCAACGCCCGCCAGAATGGTTCGTTCATTTCCGCCACGCGCGCCGTTGGTCAGAAACGCGACAAACGCAAAGGCGGCGAACGCCCCGGCAAAGGCACCCGCAGAAAGCGACACCGCGCCGGTGCCGATCCCCAACACCACCACGGAGACCGCGCCAGTCGACGCGCCGGCGGATACGCCCAGCACGTATGGCTCCGCCAGCGCGTTCTTCAGCAAGCTCTGCAATACGGCGCCGCAGATGGCCAGCCCCGCGCCGCAGCAGGCTGCCACCAGCGCGCGGCTCAGGCGAAAGTCCCAGATGACGCTCTCATAGATACGGTTGAGCGGAACCCCGGTGAGCCCCATTTTATTGCTGATGGCATAAAAGACGTTCTGCAGCGGAATGGACAGCTCGCCGACGCTGACGCTCAGCGCGATAACCAGAAATAGCAGGACAAAGGCAAGCAAACATGAGGTCGTCAGAACCAGGCTCTGCCTGGCCTGAAGGACGGCGGTGGTCATCAGTTCAGCCCCAGTTTTCTGAGCTGTTCGCCAACCTGCTGAGCCCCGTAAATCGTGCGGATCGTCGGGTTCATCGCCTGGCCGTCCATCACCACGATATGACCCTTTTTCACCGCGTCCAGCTGGCTGACCGCCGGATCGCTTTTAAGGAATTTGATTTTTTCTTCCGCGTTATCCAGCGCCCAGCGGTTGCGGTCGAGGCTTGAGACCACAATGACATCCGGATTAGCGGCAATAATGCTTTCCCAGCCCACGGTTGGCCATTCGGTCTCGGAGGTGATGGCGTTATGGCCGCCCAGCAGGCTGGCAATAAATCCGGAAGGGCTATTTTTACCGCCGACGTAGGCGTCCGCAGAAGGGGAGGAGCTTGAGAACCAGAAAACAAAGGAGAGATCTTTTTTGTTTTTACTGAATTCCTGGCGCAGGTCAGCCTCACGTTTTTTGAAATCGGCAATCACGGCCTGACCGCGATCTTCCACGTTAAAGATTTTGGCGAAATCCTCAATCTCCTGATAGAGATAGGTCATATCCCACAGTTTCTGGCGGCTGCCGTACATATCGCCGGTGGCTTTTTTGGTCGCGCACATGCCCGGGGACACGTAGCTGTTCACGCCCAGGGTCATCAGATCGTCGCGTTTGGCAACCTTACTTTCAGGCCCCAGCAGCAGGGGAGTCTGCGCGGGGACAAAGTCAGGATTTTGTGCGAGAACGGATTCAAGCGTAGGAATTTCTACCGTCAGGGTTTTAATTTTCGCGTTCTGTTCCGCCAGCTGCGGCAGCACTTTGGTCGGCCAGAAGGCGCTGGCCTTCACTTTGTCTTCCAGGCCCAGCAGGAGCAAAATTTCGACGGTATTCTGACCCAGGGCCACGACGCGTTCCGGCGCTTTGGTGAATGTCTCTTTATAGCCACAGTTTTCAATGGTCAGAGGATATGTGGTTGCCAGAGCAGAACTGACCGACGCAACCGCCAGGCCTAACGCGCAGATGACCTTCTTCATGAAACGCTACCCTTGATGAATATTGTTATTGATGCAAATGAAACTCATTATTAAGGCGGAATTTTATACAGAGGAAACGATTTTGTGTCAATGAGGGACAATTGCGCAGGGTGACAAAAGGCGGTGTCAGAAAACACCGCCGGGATAAGGCGTTAGACCAGGCTCTCTTTATCGATCCCAAGACGCTTCATGCGCGACAGCAGGGTGGTGCGTTTTAACCCCAGGCGCTGGGCGGCACCTTTCGGTCCGGCGACCACGCCGTTGGTCTCTTTCAGCACGCGCATAATGAGCTGATATTCATCTTCTCCCTCTTTTGCCGTCTCGGCGGCGGGCGCGGTTACGTCAGGTAGCGTAACTTCAGGCAGGGAGAGTTGCAGCACATTGCCGCGCGTCAGCAGCACAGCACGTTCGATGACGTTTTCCAGCTCGCGCACGTTGCCGGGCCATTCCATCGAAGAGAGGGTGCGTAACGTCTCGGCAGGAATACTGTCGATGTTGCGCCCCATCCGGCGGGCAATCTTCGCGGTAAACGCTTTGACCAACAGGGGGATATCTTCCGGACGTTCGCGCAGCGGCGGCAGGCAGATCGGGAACACGTTCAGGCGATAGTAGAGATCGCTGCGAAACTCGCGGTCGGCGACCATTTTTTTCAGGTCGCGGTTGGTGGCGGCAATCAGCCGCACGTCAGTCTGGATAAGCTTGTTACTGCCCAGGCGCTCAAACTCCTGCTCCTGCAGGACGCGCAGCAGCTTTGGCTGTAGCTCCAGCGGCATATCGCCCACTTCGTCGAGGAACAGCGAGCTTTTGTCGGCCAGTTCAAAGCGGCCCAGACGCTGGCTGCTGGCCCCGGTGAACGCGCCGCGTTCGTGACCGAACAGATCGCTTTCCAGCAGCCCCGCTGGCATGGCGGCGCAGTTCATCTTCACCATCCGTCGGCTGTTGCGGTTGCTCAGGTTGTGAATGGCGCGGGCAATCAGCTCTTTACCCGTGCCGGTTTCGCCCAGAATTAGCACCGTGCTGTCGCTTTGCGCCACCATCTCCACCTGCTTGAGCACGCTGTACATCGCATCGCTGCGCCCAATGATTTCACCAAACTCGCTGTCCACGTTGTTGAGCTGTTCGGTCAGGGCGAGGTTCTCATCCACCAGCCGCTCTTTCAGGCGATGAATCTCCTGATAGGCGAGGGCGTTATCCAGGGCGATGGAAATACGCTCGGCGATCTGACGCAGCAGCTTCAGGTTGGCGGTGGTAAATACTCCCTCCTCACACTGGGCCAGCTTTAGCACGCCGAGCATGGTGTCGCCGGACATCAGCGGCAGCAGGCACAGGGTCTGGATTTTGTTGCCCCAGGTGTTAAACAGCATTCGCTCGTAGGGTGCCACCGTATCCTGCTCGTTCAGGTTGAGCAGGAGGATCTCTTTGCTTTTAAAGACCCGCTCGGAAAGCGTACCGGCTTCGTCCACTTCACTCTGCTCATGGGCAGGGTTAGCCTCATCCAGATAGTGGGTGGAGTAGATGTTCAGCTTGCCCTTACGGTGCCCCCGCAGCGCAATACTGATGGCGTCGATTTTGAAATAGTGATGGATCTCTTTTGACACCTCGCTGACCAGCTCATCCATATCGAGCCTGGAGAGCACGGCGTTGGTGATGGCGACCAGAATACGAAAGTTGTCGCGCTCGCGGCTCAGCAGGTCGTAATCGACGTTATTGTTCACGCGGCTTTGGATCTGCTCCGCGACGACGGCCACAATCTGGGTGAAGGTATGCAGGCGCTCGTATTCCGCCTCGCTCCACGGCTGGTCGGCGGTGCGGATAAACTCGCAGCCGCCAAAAATCTGGCCCTCTACCGCCAGCGGCAACATGCAGTAATGCCCGAAGGGCTGATACAGATTGCTCTCCGCCAGCCGCGGCCACGCCTGTCGGAATGCCTCAAAGTTGCAGTGCAGCGCTTCAGGCCGGGAGAGAATGCGGCGCACCGGGCCATGGGCCAGATACGTTTCATCCTCGTATTCAAACGTTTTGCCATTATCACGCGTTGCGTAGTAGCTCGCGCGATGCGTACCGCTATGCCAGAGCACAATCGCGGCGCTGTCGGCCAGCGCCGATTGCCTGACCAGACGCGTCAGGGCATCGCTTAGCGCGCCGAGATCGGGCTGCTGTAAAAGTGTGCGCGTGATGTCAAACAGCCCCTGCTGTCCAAGATCGCTCATCGGTGTATATGGCATAGTGCTTTCCAGTAGAAACGAGCAAAAATTCCACGCTGGCCGCTTATGGCGCGGCCTAGCAAATTCGGGGTAAGGGTTCCGCGTGCGGCAAATCCAGCGTCCGTTTCACGCCATACAGCCCGGTCAGGCGCACCCCTTTGCGCTCAACCACTTCACCAATTATCGCCGCCTCGTGTCCAAACGGATGTGCCCGCAGCTGTTCCAGAACGGCGGGTGCAGAAGCGCGTTCAACGCCAATCACCAGCTTGCCTTCGTTGGCAAAGTTGAGCGGGTCAAGCCCCAGCAGCTCACACAGACCGCGAACGGCGGGCGTTATGGGCAGGCTGCGCTCGGTGAGTTCAATCCCGCATCCGCAGCTTGCCGCAAATTCATGGACCACGGCATTCACGCCGCCGCGCGTGGCGTCCCGCAGCGCTTTCACGCCGGGAACTGCGCGCAGCGTCTGGATCAGCGGGGTCAGCACCGCGCAGTCGCTGCGCAGTTCGCCGTCCAGCCCCAGACCTTCGCGCAGGTTGAGGATGGTCGCTCCGTGGCAGCCCAGCGTGCCGGTCACGATCAGCACGTCGCCCGTGCTGAGGCGCTGCGCGCCCCAGTGAATATCGGCGGGGATCGCCCCGATGCCGGCGGTGTTGATAAACAGCTTGTCGGCCGCGCCGCGCTGCACCACTTTGGTATCGCCGGTGACGATAGCTATCCCTGCCTCACGGGCGGTCTGCGCCATACTGTTGACCACCGCTGTGAGCGTCTCCATCGGTAACCCCTCTTCGAGGATAAACCCGCAGGAGAGGTAGCGTGGAATGGCACCGCTGACGGCGATGTCGTTCGCCGTGCCGCAGACAGCGAGCTTGCCGATATCGCCGCCCGGGAAGAACAGCGGGTCAATCACGTAGCTGTCGGTGGAGAACGCCAGCCTGTCGCCCTGCGCGGTGAGGGTCGCGAGGTCAATGCGCGCCTGGTCTTCCTGCTCGGCGAGCCAGGGGTTGCTGAAGGCCTCCATAAACAGCCGGTTAATCAGCAGCTGCATCGCCTGTCCGCCGCTGCCGTGCGCCATTTCAACCGTCTTCATGCTTCACTCTCCTGGTTGCGATACTGATACCACGCGGCACACGCCCCTTCGGAGGAGACCATCAGCGCGCCAAACGCCGTTTGCGGGTTACAGGTATTGCCGTATAGCGGGCAATGATGAGGCTTGCATTTACCGGTGAGCACCTCGCCGCAGCGGGCCCGCGGATCGTCGCAAACCTGCTGCGGCTGCGGGCGGAAATGCGCTTCGGCGTCGAACGCGCGATAGGCCGGCGTCAGGCGCACGCCGGATTCGGCAATCAGCCCCAGGCCACGCCATTCGCTGTCGCCTTCGACGCAAAACACGTCGGCTATTGCCTGCTGTGCCCGTTCATTTCCTGCATCCGGCACCACGCGGCGGTACTGGTTTTCCACGGTACTCAGGGCCGCTATTTTCTGCTCAACCAGCATGGTGACACCTTGCAGTAGATCAAGAGGTTCGAAACCAGCGACCACTAACGGACGATTGTACTGTTCAGCGATAAAACCGTAGGTATCTGTGCCAATCACCATGCTGACATGGCCCGGCGCCAGGAAGGCGTCAATCCCGTTTCCCGGCGCTTCCAGCAGGCTGCGTAGCGTGGGGATGAGCGTAATGTGCTGGCAGAAGAAGAAAAAGTTATCGACGCTGCGCGCTTTCGCCTGCTGCAGCGTAATGGCGGTGGCGGGCATGGTGGTTTCAAACCCCAGGCCAAAAAACACGATTTTGCGCGTGGGGTTATCCGCTGCCAGCGTCAGGGCATCCATCGGCGAATAGACGATCCGGATGTCGGCTCCGCGTGCTTTTGCCTGCAGCAGCGAGCCGTTTTTCCCCGGAACGCGCATCGCGTCGCCAAAGGTGCAGAAAATGACGTCGGGCCGGCTGGCAATCTCGATACAGCTGTCGATGCGCCCCATCGGCAGCACGCAGACCGGACAGCCGGGGCCATGGATAAACTCGATGTTCTCCGGCAGCAGCTGGTCGAGGCCAAATTTGAAAATGGCGTGCGTATGTCCGCCGCACACCTCCATGATCCGCAGCGGGTTTTCCGCCGTGTAGTCCAGCAGCGCCGCACGCGTTTTCAGATGCCCGATAAGCTGTAGCACCTGCTCGGGCGCGCGGTATTCATCCACGTAACGCATGATTATCGCTCCTCGCCATACAGCAGCGCCCCGACGTCCGGCTCCACGTCGAACATGTTCTGCAGCGCCTCCAGCGTGTCGCGGGCTTCCGTTTCGTTAATCACGCTCATGGCGAACCCCACGTGGACCAGCACCCACTGCCCGAGACGCGAGACGCCGGTTTCATCGCTGCTGCCCACCAGCGTCAGGTCGACGTCGCGCAGGATGCCGCAGACCTCAACTTTGGCCTGATTACCGTCAATGGTATGAATCTGTCCCGGTACGCCTATGCACATCGTTCGTTCTCCAGCCAGTGTAGCCAGCTGTCCATGCCGTCGCCGCGGGTAGCGGAGACCAGCAGGATCTCAATATCCGGGTTCACCTCGCGGGCCCAGGACAGGCATTTATCCACGTCGAAGTTCAGGTACGGCAGCAGGTCGACTTTGTTGAGCAGCATGATGGAGGCGGCGGCAAACATATGCGGGTACTTCAGCGGCTTGTCTTCGCCTTCGGTCACCGAAAGCACCGCGACTTTGTGCCGTTCGCCCAGGTCGAAGCTCGCCGGGCAGACCAGGTTACCGACGTTTTCAATAAACAGGATGCCGTTATCTTCAAGCGGCAGGCGCGGGGCGGCGTCGGCGATCATCTGCGCATCGAGATGGCAGCCTTTGCCGGTATTCACCTGGATCGCCGGGGTGCCGGTTTCGCGAATGCGCGCCGCATCGTTAACGGTTTGCTGATCGCCTTCAATCACCGCACAGGAGACGCGCCCGTTCAGGCGGTTGAGCGTTTCCGTGAGCAGCGTGGTTTTGCCGGAGCCGGGGCTGGAGACCAGGTTCAGCACCAGCTGTCTGCGGGCGGCGAAGCGGGCACGGTTACGGTTGGCGATCTGGTTATTCTTGTCCAGGACGTTGATTTCCACCTCCAGCATCTGACGCTGGCTGATGCCCGGCGCGTGGGTACCCGCTTCGCCGTGGCCGTAGTGAAGATCGCCCGCATCGGATCGTTGCGGGGCGAAAGCGATCCCGGTCAATGCCGCAGAAGAGCGTGGGGCAGGTGCAAAGGGCGCGGAGCGAAACGCGGAGTGGGGGTGATGTTCATCCCCTTCTATATACAGGTTGCCTTCGGCGCAACCGCAGGTACTACACATACTTTACTCCTTCTCGATTTCGAGGCGTTGGATCTGCATGCCGTCATCCGCCACGATGCGAAGAAAGGTGCTCTGACACTGTGGACAGCGCTGTACCTTCGACGACAGCAGGGTGACGTACTGCTGACACTGCTCGCACCAGCACTCCGCCTGCTGCTCTTCAATATGCAGTTCGCAGCCTTCCGCCAGCGTGCCGCGGCACACCAGTTCAAAACAGAAGGTCAGGGCGCTGGTCTCGACGCAGGAAAACGCCCCGACCTTCAGCCAGACGCCGGTGACGCGTTTTGCGTGGTTTTGCACAGCCTGCTGTTCGATAAGTTCCAGAGCCCGCTGGCAGAGGGTGATTTCGTGCATGACGCCTCCTCAATGAATTGCGCCATTGAATGCAATAACAATGCCATCTTGATTTTTGTTAAGGCATGTCGATGTCAACGCTGTCGAAATGACACGTCGACACCGCAAAGTTGACAGCCAGTTTTTAATTAAAACTATTAAAAATCAGCTGGATAAAAACTGGCATGGAATCTGCTTAACAGCCGCTATCTCCATTAAACGGATACCTTTTATGACTATTTGGGAAATCAGCGAAAAAGCAGATTACATCGCGCAGCGTCATCAGCAGTTACAGGACCAGTGGCATCTTTACTGCAACTCTCTGGTTCAGGGCATCACCCTCTCGAAAGCGCGTCTTCACCATGCGATGAGCTGTGCGGCGCAGGGGGACATGCGCTTTGTCCTCTTCGGCCATTTCATCATCAATGTCACCCTGGCGGATAACTTCAACAGCCACACCATTGAGTACCACCTTGAGACAAAAGACGGCGAAAAACAGTGTATTGCGAAAGCACAGCTGATGGCCGACGGCATGGTGGACGGCCACGTCAGCAACCGCGATCGCCAGCAGGTGCTGGAGCACTATCTGGAAAAGATCGCCCCGGTTTATAACAGCCTGTACGCCGCCGTTGAACACGATCTCCCGGTCAACCTGAAGCAGCTGATGGACGGAAATGCCTCAGCGAACGTGGCCTGACCCCTGAGTGTCGAAAAGTGTCGACAAGACAGTTTTTCGTCAAAAATGACTATCACCAGAGGATGACCCGGTGAACCGTTTTGTAATTGCTGACTCGACGGTCTGTATTGGCTGTCGAACCTGTGAGGCGGCGTGTTCGGAAACGCATCGCCTGCATGGGCTGCAGTCCATGCCGCGCCTGCACGTCATGCGTAATGAAAAAGAGTCTGCCCCGCAGCTCTGCCATCACTGTGAAGATGCCCCTTGTGCGGGTGTCTGTCCCGTAAATGCCATCACCCGCGTGGACGGCGCTGTCCAGCTGAACGAAAGCCTGTGCGTAAGCTGCAAGCTGTGCGGCATTGCCTGCCCGTTCGGCGCCATTGAATTTTCCGGCAGCCGCCCGCTGCATATTCCGGCGAATGCCAACTCGCCAAAAGCCCCGCCCGCGCCGCCTGCTCCGGCACGCGTCAGCACGCTGCTGGACTGGGTGCCCGGCATCCGCGCCGTTGCGGTGAAGTGCGATCTGTGCAGCTTTGATGAACAAGGCCCGGCCTGCGTGCGCACCTGCCCAACCAACGCGTTGATTCTGGTTAACATTCGCGACATCGCCCGTACCCGCAAGCGTAAACGCGAGCTGACCATCAACAGCAATGTTGGCGACCTTTCTCTGCTACAGACGCTTAACGAGGGGGCGAAATGAACGCGGCGATGATGATGACCAGCGCGGTAGCGTACTTTGCGGCCACCGCGGTTCTGGCGTGGCTTCTGTCATTCCATAAAACCCTGAGCGGCTGGGTCGCCGGGATTGGCGGGGCGGTCGGCAGCCTGATGACGCTGGCGGCAGGCGGGATGGTTCTGCTCGACGGACACACCGTGGACACGCTCATGCCGCTCATCCGTCACACCGTTGCGATCACGCCGCTGAACGCCATCTGGCTGGTGACGTTTGGCCTGTGCGGGCTGTTTATCAGCCTGTTCAATATCGACTGGCACCGCCATCAAAACACCAGGGCCAACGGTCTGCTGATTAATCTGCTGATGGCGACGGCGGTCTGCACCGTTACCGCCAGCAACCTCGGCGCACTGGTGGTGATGGCGGAGATCATGGCGCTCTGCGGCGTCTTCCTGACGGGGTGCAGTACCTCCGGCAAACTGTGGTTTGCGCTGGGACGTCTCGGGACGCTGCTGCTGGCGCTGGCCTGCTGGCGGGTGCGGCAACGCTTCGGCACGCTGGACTTCGCGGCGCTTAACGGTCAGCCGCTGGGCAGCGACATCTGGCTGCTGGGCGTGGTGGGCTTTGGCCTGCTGGCCGGGATCATCCCGCTGCACGGCTGGGTGCCTCAGGCGCACGCGAATGCCTCAGCGCCCGCCGCTGCGCTCTTTTCCACGGTCGTGATGAAAGTCGGGCTGTTCGGCATTCTGACGATCACCCTGACCGGCGGTCAGCCGCCGCTGTGGTGGGGCGTGGTGTTGCTTCTCGCCGGTATGGTTACCGCCTTTGTCGGTGGGCTGTACGCGCTGATGGAGCACAATATTCAGCGTCTTCTGGCGTATCACACCCTTGAAAATATCGGCATCATCCTGCTCGGTCTTGGCGCGGGCGTGACCGGTCTGGCGCTCAATCAACCGGCGCTGATTGCCGCCGGGTTTATCGGCGGTCTGTATCACCTCGTCAACCATAGCCTGTTCAAAAGCACCCTGTTCCTGGGGGCGGGAAGCGTCTGGTTCCGCACCGGCCATCGCGACATCGAAAAGCTCGGTGGCATTGGCAAAAAAATGCCGGTGATATCTCTCGCCATGCTGGTCGGGCTGATGGCGATGGCCGCGCTGCCGCCGCTGAACGGCTTTGCCGGGGAGTGGGTGATCTACCAGTCCTTCTTCGCGCTCGGCCAGAGCGAGGCGTTTATCGCCCGTCTGCTGGGGCCGCTGCTGGCGGTCGGGCTGGCGATTACCGGGGCGCTGGCAGTGATGTGCATGGCGAAAGTCTACGGCGTCACCTTCCTCGGCGCGCCGCGTACGCGTGAGGCGGAAAATGCCTGCTGCGCACCGGTACTGATGGGGACAAGCGTGGTTGCGCTGGCGCTATGCTGCATCGCGGGCGGCGTGGCCGCGCCGTGGCTGCTGCCGCTGCTGGGTAATGCCATTCCGCTGCCGCTGACCGTGGCGAATACCACCGTTTCCCAGCCAATGGTCGCGCTGCTGCTGATTGGCGCACCGCTGCTGCCGCTCATCCTGATGCTGTTCTTTAAACGCGACCGACTGATCTCCCGCTCGCGCGGGACTGCGTGGGCCTGCGGCTATGAACACGAACAGTCGATGGTGATTACCGCCCACGGTTTCGCCATGCCGGTGAAAGAGAACTTCGCCGCCGTGCTGAAGCTGCGCCACTGGCTGAACCCGGTGGCCTGGGTGCCGGGCTGGCAGAGTGCCGCCGCGCCTGTGCTGTTCCGCCGTCTGGCGGTCATCGAGCTGGCGGTGCTGGTGGTGATTGTGATTTCACGAGGAGCCTGACATGAGTCTGTTACTGGCAATTCTTCAGGCGCTGGTGCTGTTCGCCGCTGCGCCGCTGCTTTCCGGGGTGAGCCGCGTGGCGCGCGCCCGGATGCACAACCGTCGCGGGCCTGGCGTGCTTCAGGAGTACCGCGATCTCTTCAAACTGCTCTCGCGTCAGAGCGTCGCCCCGGATGCCGCAGGCTGGGTCTTCCGCCTGACGCCGTTTGTGATGGTGGGCGTGATGCTGACCATCGCCACCGCGCTGCCGGTGGTGACAGTGGGCTCGCCCCTGCCTGCGCTCGGGGATCTGATTACGCTGATCTACCTCTTCGCCATCGCCCGCTTCTTCTTCGCGATTGCGGGTCTCGACACCGGGAGCCCGTTTACCGGCATCGGTGCCAGCCGCGAGGCGATGCTGGGCGTGCTGGTTGAGCCGATCCTGCTGCTGGGGCTGTGGGTCGCCGCGCAGGTCGCGGGTTCAACCCATATCAGCTTTATCACCCACACCGTTTACCACTGGCCGCTTGCCCGCTCCATTCCGCTGGTGCTGGCGCTCTGCGCCTGCGCGTTCGCCACGTTTATCGAGATGGGCAAGCTGCCGTTCGATCTGGCCGAAGCGGAGCAGGAACTGCAGGAAGGGCCGCTCACGGAATACAGCGGCTACGGCTTCGCGGTGCTGAAGTGGGGCATCAGCCTCAAACAGCTGGTGGTGCTGCAGATGTTTGTCGGCGTCTTCTTCCCGTGGGGGCAGATGACGCACTTCTCCGCGGGCAGTCTGGTACTGGCCGTGGTGGTGGCCGCCCTCAAGCTGCTGGTCGGCGTGCTGGTGATTGCCCTGTTTGAAAACAGCATGGCGCGCCTGCGTTTTGTGGAAACGTCGCGCATCACCTGGGCCGGTTTTGGTTTTGCATTTTTAGCGTTCGTCTCCTTGCTGGTGGCGTGATTAAAGAGAGTTTTTATGTCTGAAGAAAAGAAAGGTCAGCAGTATCTCGCCGCGTTGCATCAGGCTTTCCCCGGCGTGGTGCTGGAGGAGTCCTGGCAAACCAAAGACCAGATAACCATCACCGTAAAAGTGAACGCTCTGTCGGAAGTGGTGGAGTTTCTCTACTACCAGCAGGGCGGCTGGCTGTCGGTGCTGTTCGGTAACGACGAGCGTCAGCTGTGCGGCAATTACGCCGTGTACTACGTGATGTCGATGGAGCAGGGGGAGAAGTGCTGGCTCACCGTGCGCGTGGAAGTCGATCCAAATAAACCGGAATACCCGTCCGTCACCCCGCGCGTACCTGCCGCCGTCTGGGGCGAGCGCGAAGTGCGCGACATGTACGGCCTGGTGCCGGTCGGCCTGCCGGATGAGCGCCGCCTGGTGCTGCCGGACGACTGGCCGGATGAACTTTATCCCCTGCGCAAAGACAGCATGGACTACCGTCAGCGCCCGGCGCCGACCACCGACAGCGAAACCTACGAGTTTATCAACGAGCTGGGCAGCAAGAAGAACAACGTGGTGCCGATCGGCCCGCTGCACGTCACCTCCGATGAGCCGGGCCACTTCCGCCTGTTCGTTGACGGCGAAAACATTATCGACGCCGACTACCGCCTGTTCTACGTCCATCGCGGTATGGAAAAGCTGGCGGAAACCCGCATGGGCTACAACGAAGTCACGTTTCTTTCTGACCGCGTGTGCGGCATCTGCGGCTTCGCCCACAGTACCGCCTACACCACTTCGGTGGAGAACGGCATGGGGATTGTGGTGCCGGAGCGCGCGCAGATGATCCGCGCCATTCTGCTGGAGGTGGAACGCCTGCACTCCCACCTGCTGAACCTCGGCCTGGCCTGTCACTTCGTCGGCTTTGACTCCGGGTTTATGCAGTTCTTCCGCGTGCGTGAAGCGTCGATGAAGATGGCGGAGATCCTTACCGGGGCGCGTAAAACCTACGGCCTGAACCTGATCGGGGGGATCCGCCGTGACCTGCTCAAAAACGACATGATCCAGACCCGTCAGCTGGCGCAGCAGATGCGCCGGGACGTGCAGGAGCTGGTGGATATGCTGCTCAGCACGCCCAATATCGAACAGCGCACCGTGGGAATCGGCCGTCTTGACCCGGAAATTGCCCGCGATTTTAGCAACGTCGGCCCGATGGTGCGCGCCAGCGGCCACGCCCGCGATACCCGCGCCGATCATCCGTTCGTCGGCTACGGTCTGCTGCCGATGACTGTGCACAGCGAGCAGGGCTGCGACGTCATCTCCCGCCTGAAGGTGCGTATCAACGAGGTGTTTACCGCGCTGAATATGATCGACTTTGGGCTCGATAACCTGCCGGGCGGCCCGCTGATGGTGGAGGGGTTCACCTATATTCCGAACCGCTTCGCGTTGGGCTTTGCCGAAGCGCCGCGCGGGGATGACATCCACTGGAGCATGACCGGCGACAACCAGAAGCTCTACCGCTGGCGCTGTCGTGCGGCGACCTACGCCAACTGGCCAACCCTGCGCTACATGCTGCGCGGCAACACCGTTTCCGATGCACCGCTGATCATCGGCAGCCTCGATCCATGCTACTCCTGCACCGACCGCATGACCGTGGTGGACGTGCGCAAGAAGAAAAGCCAGGTGGTGCCGTACAAAGAGCTTGAGCGCTACAGCATCGAGCGTAAGAACTCGCCGCTGAAATAAGGACTCGCCATGTTTACCTTTATCAAAAAAGTGATCAAAACCGGTGTGCAAACCAGCCGCTATCCGCTGGAGCCGATGCCGGTCGATAAAAACTTTCGCGGCAAGCCTGAGCATAACCCGCAGCAGTGCATCGGCTGCGCGGCCTGCGTCAACGCCTGTCCCTCGAATGCCTTAACGGTGGAAACGGATCTTAAAACCGGCGAGCTGGCCTGGCAGTTTAACCTCGGGCGCTGCATCTTCTGCGGCCGCTGCGAAGAGGTCTGCCCGACGGTCGCCATTCGTCTGTCGCAGGAATACGAGCTGGCGGTATGGAAGAAAGAAGATTTCCTCCAGCAGTCGCGCTTTGACCTGTGCCACTGCCGCGTCTGCGGGCGTCCGTTCGCCGTGCAAAAAGAGATTGACTACGCCATCGCGCTGCTGCAGCACAACGGTGACGCCCGCGCGGAGCATCATCGGGAAAGTTTTGAAACCTGTCCGGACTGTAAGCGGCAGAAATGCCTGCTGCCGTCCGACCGCATTGATATTACCCGCCATATGAGAGAGGCCAGCTGATGGACAATTTACTCGGCCCGCGCGACGCGAACGGCATCCCGGTGCCAATGACGGTGGACGAATCTATCGGCCTGATGAAGGCGTCGCTGCTGAAAAAAATCAAACGCTCGGCCTACGTCTACCGCGTGGACTGCGGCGGCTGCAACGGCTGCGAGATTGAGATCTTCGCCACCCTGTCACCGCTGTTTGACGCCGAGCGTTTCGGCATCAAAGTGGTGCCTTCTCCGCGTCATGCGGACATCCTGCTGTTTACCGGGGCGGTGACCCGCGCCATGCGCTCGCCGGCGCTGTGGGCCTGGCAGTCCGCGCCGGATCCGAAAATCTGCATCTCGTACGGGGCCTGCGGCAACAGCGGCGGTATCTTCCATGACCTCTACTGTGTGTGGGGCGGTACCGACAAAATCGTGCCGGTGGATGTCTACATTCCGGGCTGCCCGCCGACGCCTGCCGCAACGCTGTATGGCTTTGCGATGGCACTTGGTCTGCTGGAGCAGAAAATCCACGCCCGCGAGCCGGGCGAGCTTGACAACCAGCCTGCGGCCATTCTGCACCCGGACATGGTGCAGCCGCTGCGGGTGAAGGTCGACCGCACGGCGCGCAGGCTGGCGGGCTATCGCTATGGCCGCCAGATTGCCGACGATTATCTGCGCCTGCTGAGCCAGGGCGAGCATCAGGTCGCACGCTGGCTGGAGGCGGAAAACGATCCGCGTCTTAATGAGATTGTGGCGAACCTGAACAGTGTAGTGGATGAGGCGCGTATCCGATGAGTGAAACGGTGGTGTTCAGTCAGCTGAGCCGTAAGTTTATTGATGAGAACGATGCCACGCCGGATGCGGCGCAGCAGGTGGTCTATTACAGCCTGGCGATTGGGCATCACCTCGGGGTGATTGACTGCCTTGAAGCGGCGCTGAGCTGCCCGTGGTCTGACTATCTGGCGTGGATTGCCACGCTGGAGGAGGGCAGTCCGGCGCGGCGCAAAATGGAAGGCGTGCCGAAGTACGGTGAGATCGTCATCGACGCCAAACACATTGCGATGCTCGCCAACGCCTTTGACGCGGCGCTGAGCAGGCAAACCCCCGGGCAGCAGGCATGGAGTAAAACGCTGCTCGGCATGCTGCATGATATTCATCAGGAGAGCGCCATCTACCTGATGGTGAGGAGATTACGTGACTGACGTTTTACTGTGTGTCGGCAACAGCATGATGGGCGACGACGGCGCGGGCCCGCTGCTGGCGGAGATGTGCGCCGCGAACCCGCAGGGCAACTGGGTGGTGATAGACGGCGGCAGCGCGCCGGAAAACGACGTGGTGGCCATTCGCGAGCTGCGTCCGGAGAGACTGTTAATCGTCGATGCCACCGATATGGGGCTCAATCCCGGCGAGATCCGCCTGATTGACCCGGACGATATCGCAGAGATGTTTATGATGACCACCCACAATATGCCGCTGAATTACCTGGTGGATCAGATCAAGGACGACGTGGGGGAGGTACTATTTCTGGGCATTCAACCGGACATTGTCGGGTTCTATTACCCGATGACGCCGCCAGTGAAAGAGGCGGTGGGCGTGGTGTATTCACGGCTTGCCGGGTGGGTGGGGAATGGTGGGTTTGAACCCCTCACCCCGGCCCTCTCCCCATAGGGGAGAGGGTGTGTTTTGTCCCCTCTCCCCTATGGGGAGAGGGTTAGGGTGAGGGGGTTATTCCAGATCCGCCCCGTTGCTCGCAATCACCTTCTTATACCACCAGAACGATTTCTTGCGCTTTCTGTCCAGCGTGCCGTTGCCGGCATCGTCGCGGTCGACGTAGACAAACCCGTAGCGCTTGCTCATCTCCCCCGTTGAGGCAGACACCAGGTCAATGCAACCCCAGGTGGTGTAACCCATCAGCGGCACGCCGTCCTCAATCGCGTCGCCCATCGCGCGGATATGCTCGCGCAGATAGCTGATGCGGTAGTCGTCGTTAATCTCGCCGTTTTCATCAATCACGTCTTTCGCTCCGAGGCCGTTTTCCACCAGGAACAGCGGCTTCTGATAGCGGTCGTACATCATGTTCATGGTGATGCGCAGGCCGAGCGGGTCGATGCCCCAGCCCCATTCGCTCACCTCAATGTGCGGGTTGCGCAGGGATTTCACGATGTTCGCCGCGCTGGTGTTGCCCGCGTTCATGTCTGCCGACGCGCAGCGCGAGGCGTAATAGCTGAACGAGACAAAATCGACGGTGTTTTTCAGCAGTTCGTCATCGCCCGGATCTTTAACAATCACCACCCCTTTTTCGCGGAACACGCGGGCAGAGTAGGCCGGATAGCGGCCGCGCGCCTGCACGTCGATAAAGAACAGGTTCTCGCGGTCTTTTTCCAGCGCCATCCACACGTCTTCAGGCTTGCAGGAGTAAGGGTAGAAGTTCCCACCCGCCAGCATGCAGCCGACCTGGTTTTCCGGGTTCACCTCATGGGCGATTTTGGTCGCCAGCGCGCTTGCCACCAGCTCGTGGTGCGCGGCCTGGTATTTCACCTGGTCTTCGTTTTCACCTTCCTCAAACACCAGCCCCGCACCGGAGAACGGGCTGTGCAGCATAATGTTGATTTCGTTGAAGGTCAGCCAGTATTTCACCAGCCCGTTAAACTCTTCAAAGCAGGTACGGGCGTAGCGGGCGAAGAAATCCACCATCTTGCGGTTACGCCAGGATCCGTACTCCGTTACCAGGTGCATCGGCACGTCGAAGTGGCAGAGTGTCACCAGCGGCTCGATGTTGTACTTTTTGCACTCTTCAAACACCGCGCGGTAGAAGGCAATGCCCTCTTTATTGGGCAGCGGTTCGTCGCCGTTCGGGTAGAGGCGGCTCCAGGCAATCGAGGTGCGGAACACCGTAAAACCCATCTCCGCCATCAGGGCGATGTCTTCTTTATAGCGATGGTAAAAATCAATCGCCTCGTGGCTCGGGTAGAACTCGTCGTCACGCAGCGAAAAACGCTTTTCCTTACCGAGCTTTACCGCCAGGCGATTCGCGCCGTGGGGGATCATATCGACCGTGGTCAGTCCCTTGCCGCCTTCACGGTAAGCCCCTTCACTCTGGTTGGCGGCAAGCGCGCCGCCCCATAAAAATCCTTGTGGAAAAACAGACATTCTTACCTCGCTTTCAATTTATGCTTTTGCTGCGTTGTTCGGTACCGGTGCGCTCTGCAGGGCACGCGCTTTTTCGGCGTCGTCTTCGACGGGGATATCCTCAAACCCTAAAAGCAGGGTCAGAACAAACGACAGCACCACTGCCAGACCCATCACGCCAAACACCCAGACGATGGTCATCGGGTTTGCCGGGTCAAAGAACTGCACGCTGGTAAACAGCCCCGGCGCGGCCATTGAGTGGCTGGCAAGCCCGGCGATACCGGCCACCGCGCCGCAGATAAAGCCGCTTATCAGGCTGGCAATCAGCGGGCGTTTCAGACGGATAGCGACGCCGTACAGGGCCGGTTCAGAGATCCCCGCCATAATGGCAGAGGCTGCCGCCGCCAGCGCCGTCTGGCGCAGTTCCGGGTTTTTAGTTTTCCACGCCACTGCCAGCGACGAACCACCGAGCGACAGGTTGGCGCCGATCTCTGACGGCATGACCATCCCTTCTTTGCCTGTTTCGGCAATGGTCTGGATGATGGTCGGGGTAAACACGCGGTGCATCCCGGTCATTACCAGCAGCGGCCACAATGCGCCCATGATCGCCACGGAGAGCCAGCCCAGGTAACCGTGAATGGTGTAGACCAGCGCGGAGATGGCGCTACCGATCCAGATCCCCAGCGGGCCAATCAGCACGATGGCGAGCGGGGCGGCAATCAGCACGATCAGCATCGGCTTCAGGAAGTTTTTCGTCACCGCCGGGGTGATGCGATCCACCCAGCGTTCGATGTACGACAGGCACCAGGTCATCACCAGCGCCGGAATAACGGTGTAGGTGTATTTCACCGCGGTCACCGGAATAAAGGCGAACTCAACGTGTTCACCCTGCGCGGCTTTCGCCATCAGCTCGATAAAGCTCGGGTGGACCAGCACACCGGCAATGGCAATCGCCAGCGACATGTTGGTCTTGAATTTCACCGCCGCCGAGGCCGCCACCATCAGCGGCAGGAAGAAGAACGCGCCGTCGCCGATGACGGTCAAAATGGTGAGCGTTGGTGCGCCTTTTGGCAGCACGCCGGTCATCTCAAGGATCATCGCCAGCAGTTTAACCATCGAACCGCCGATGATCGCCGGGATCAGTGGGGACATGGTGCCGATCAGCGCGTCGAGGATCCCGGTGCCAATGCGGCGCAAGGTCAACTTCTGCGGCCCTTCCGGTACCTCGGGCTGCAGGTCCGTCGGCAGCAGGCTCACCACCTCGCGATACGCCTGAGAGACGGTATTGCCAATGATCACCTGGCACTGGTTGTCGTTGCGCACGACGCCGAGCACGCCGCTGATGCTTTTCAGGCGCGCCGCGTCGATAAGGCTTTCGTCTTTCAGAACGAAGCGCAGACGCGTCATGCAGTGGGTGAGGGCGACGATGTTCTCTTTGCCGCCCAGCGCGCTGACCACGTCGTTCGCCAGCGCTGCGTAATTTTTGGCCATCGGATGAGATCCTGTTATCGTTGTGAGAAATGTAGGAAACCGGTTCCACATAATCATCATGAGTTTTTATGGGTGAAACAAGATCGCTTTTTGACCATATTTTCGTTTCGTGATGCAGATCGCAATGACGTGCTGAAAGCGTGATTTTGCCGCTGCGACAATTTTTCCGCAGTGCAGTACACTGCGGTCCATCAGATTCAGACGGAATAACAACATGACCACGATGCTTGAAGTGGCGAAGCGGGCAGGCGTTTCGAAGGCCACGGTGTCCCGGGTGCTGTCGGGAAATGGCTACGTCAGCCAGGAGACCAAAGACCGGGTGTTTCAGGCCATTGAAGAGAGCGGCTATCGCCCGAATTTACTGGCGCGCAACCTGGCGACCAAACGTACCCAGACGCTGGGGCTGGTGGTGACCAACACCTTGTATCACGGCGTCTACTTCAGCGAACTGCTGTTTCACGCCGCGCGCATGACCGAAGAAAAAGGGCGGCAGTTGATCCTCGCCGACGGCAAGCACAGCGCTGATGAGGAGCGCGAAGCGATCCAGTACCTGCTCGATATGCGCTGCGACGCGGTGATTATCTATCCGCGTTTCCTGAGCGTGGAAGAGATGGATGAGATCGTCGAGAAGTGCGAGCAGCCCATTATGGTGCTCAACCGCCGCCTGCGGAAAAACAGCAGCCACTGCGTCTGGTCCGATCATAAAGCCTCGAGCCAGGATGCGGTGGCGCAGCTGATTGCGAAAGGGCACCGGGAGATTGCGTTTATCACCGGCTCGCTGGACTCCCCCACCGGGGTTGAGCGTCTCTCCGGCTATAAGGACGCCCTGGCGCAGCACGGCATTCCGCTGCGCGAAGGGCTGATTGCGCAGGGGAAGTGGAACCCGGCCAGCGGCGCGGCGGCGGTGTCCGAACTGCTTGCGCGCGGAGAACGCTTTACTGCGCTGGTGGCGAGTAATGACGATATGGCAATCGGTGCCATGAAGCAGTTGCACGACAGCGGCGTTGCGACACCGGAGGCGGTGTCGGTGATTGGTTTTGACGATGTGGCGATAGCCCCTTACATCGTGCCGTCGCTCTCCAGCGTGCGCGTCCCGGTGACGGAGATGATTAAAGAGACCATCAGCCGCCTGATCTTCATGCTCGACGGTGGTGAGTTTAAATATCAGCAAACCTTCTCCGGTGAGCTGGTCCTGCGTGACTCGGTTATTGACTGCCCGCATCGCTGATGTCGACAGCTGTCATCGTCACAAATGACGATGACAGCCCCGGTGTCGATTATAAAATTGCTATAAATCAAGGCTTTAATAATTGGCACGGTTTATGAATATCTCCGCGCATAACTGTAATGCTGGAGAAGCAGATGAACCGTTTTATTATGGCCGATGCCAGTAAGTGTATTGGTTGCCGTACCTGCGAAGTGGCGTGCGTGGTTTCCCATCAGGCGGATCAGGATTGCGCGTCGCTCACCCCTGAGACGTTTTTACCGCGCATCCACGTCATTAAAGGCGTGAATATTTCCACCGCCGCTATCTGCCGTCAGTGCGAAGATGCGCCGTGCGCCAACGTCTGCCCGAACGGGGCGATCGCGCGTGAAAAAGGGTTTGTGCATGTGATGCAGGAGCGCTGTATAGGCTGCAAAACCTGCGTCGTTGCCTGCCCGTATGGCGCGATGGAAGTGGTGGTTCGTCCGGTCGTGCGTAACAGCGGCATGGGACTAAACGTGCGGGCGGAGAAAGCCGAAGCCAATAAATGTGACCTCTGCTACCACCGCGAAGCCGGCCCGGCCTGTATGGAAGCCTGCCCGACCCACGCGCTGGTCTGCGTGGATCGCGATAAGCTTGAGCAGATGAGCGCCGAGAAGCGCCGTCGCGCGGCGTTCGACACGTCGTCATCGCTGCTGTTCTGAGTCGTTATGAGCGGTAACGGCATCCAGCTGCGGGTGCGTGGCAAGGTGCAGGGCGTGGGGTTCCGTCCCTTCGTCTGGCAGCTTGCGCAGGTGCTGCAGTTGACCGGCGATGTCTGCAACGACGGAGAGGGCGTGCTGGTGCGCCTCGCGGGTAATGGGGGGCATTTCACCGCGAGGCTGCGCCAGGACTGCCCGCCGCTGGCACGCATCGACAGTATCGACACGCAGCCTTTCACCTGGACGCATGTGCCGGAGGCATTCACCATCCGCCACAGCGCGGGTGGGACGATGGACACCCAGATTGTACCGGATGCTGCCACGTGTTCCGCCTGTCTGGCGGAGATGAACGATCCGCTCGAGCGCCGTTACCGCTACCCGTTTATCAACTGTACCCACTGTGGCCCGCGTTTCACCATTATTCGCGCCATGCCCTATGACCGTCCGGCCACGGCAATGGCGCCATTCCCGCTCTGCCCGCCGTGTGAGGCGGAGTATCGCCATCCCGCGGACCGACGTTTTCACGCCCAGCCGGTCGCCTGCCCGGACTGTGGTCCCGCGCTTGAGTGGCGGGCAGGGGATGTTACTGCTGTCCGCGAGGCTGCGCTGCGCGCGGCGGTGCAGATGCTGAAAAGCGGCGGTATTGTCGCCATCAAAGGTCTGGGGGGCTTTCACCTCGCCTGTGATGCACTCAACCCGCGGGCGGTGGCGAGGCTGCGGGAACGCAAACAGCGGCCAGCAAAACCGCTGGCAGTGATGATCCCGAACGCGGATGGGTTACCTGAGCCGGTTCAGACGTTGTTATGTTCACCCGCCGCACCCATCGTGCTCACGCCAACAGCATGGCTGCCCGCCTTCCCGGAAGGTATCGCGCCGGGTCTGGACACCGTGGGCATCATGCTTCCTGCGAACCCGCTGCAGCATCTTCTGATGATGGACTGCCAGCGCCCGCTGGTGATGACCTCCGGCAATCTCAGCGGCAGACCGCCTGCCCTCACCAACCAGCAGGCACTGGATGAGCTCAGCGACATCGCGGACGGCTTCCTGCTGCATAACCGTGACATCCTGCAACGGATGGACGATTCAGTGATGGATCGGGACGGTGTGATGCTGCGCCGCGCGCGTGGTTTTGTGCCCGATGCCATCACGTTACCTGCCGGGTTCGAAAATATTCCCGCCATGATATGCACCGGGGCGGATATGAAAAACACCTTCTGCCTGGTGCGCGGAAACCAGGCGGTGCTGAGCCAGCATTTTGGCGATCTCAGTGACGACGGTGTGGAAGCGCAATGGCGTTCAGCGCTGTCGGTGATGCAGGGCATTTACGCCTTTCAGCCGGAGCGCGTCGTGTGCGATGCCCATCCGGGATACCGTGCTCGCCAGTGGGCGCAAGCGCAGGCATTGCCTCTTGAATATGTGCATCACCATCACGCCCACGCAGCGGCGTGCCTGGCCGAAAACGGCTGGCCGCTCGTTGGCGGAGACGCTATCGCCCTGACGCTGGACGGGATCGGCATGGGTGAAAACGGTGAGCTGTGGGGCGGAGAGTGCCTGCGGGTGAACTATCTTACCTGCGAACGTCTGGGGGGGCTGCCGGCCGTGGCGCTACCGGGTGGCGATCTCGCGGCCCGGCAGCCGTGGCGAAATCTCCTCGCCCACTGTCTGGCGTTTGTCCCTGACTGGCAGCATTACCCGGAAACGCGTGCGGTACAACGCCAGAACTGGCCGCTGCTGGCAAAGGCTATCCTGCGCGGCATCAATGCGCCGCGGGCGTCGTCGTGCGGTCGCCTGTTTGACGCCATCGCCTGCGCACTGGGTATCGAAACCCAATCCTGGGAAGGGGAAGCCGCCTGTCGGCTCGAAGCCCTGGCGTCGCAGTGCGAAGGCGCTGTGCATCCGGTCACGCTGTCGGTGGGTAATCTCTCCCTGTTCTGGCAGCAATGGCTGGCGTGGCAAGCGGAACCCAGCGCGCGCGCCTGGGCGTTTCACGACGCGCTGGCAAAAGGACTGGCGGAGCTCGCCGCGTTCCATGCCCGGCGCTTGTCGCTGACCACGGTGTGTTTCAGCGGCGGCGTGTTGCATAACCGTCTGCTGCGCGCGCGTCTGCGTCATTATCTTTCTGACTTTACGCTTCTTTTTCCTTCGCGCCTGCCCGCAGGTGACGGAGCGATCTCCTTCGGGCAGGCGGTGGTCGCCGCTGCCCGGTCATGTTCACAAAGGATTTAAAATGTTACGACTCTTACGCAATGAACCTCGCGCCGCGCTTCTGCTGCTGGCTCTGGTAATGGCAAACCTGCTGGCCTGGGGATGGGCATGGCACACCTTCAGCGACAGCACGGCGCTGATGGCGGCAAGCCTGCTGGCCTGGTGCTACGGACTGCGTCATGCGGTGGATGCCGACCACATTGCGGCCATCGATACCGTGACGCGTAAGATGATGCAGCAGGGAAAACGCCCGTCCGGCGTCGGGGCCTGGTTCTCGCTGGGGCACTCTACCATTGTGGTGCTGGCCTCCATTGCCATTGCCGCGACCGCCACGGCGTTTCAGAAGAATATGGCGTGGTTTCACGAGACCGGCAGCCTGATTGGCACGGCGGTGTCGGCGACCTTCCTGCTGGCAATGGCGCTGGTGAATATGGTGATCCTGCGCGGCGTGTGGCGCAGTTTCCAGGCGCTGAAAAACGGCCAGCCCGTGCAGGGGGAGATTGCCCTTCCGGCGCAGGGCGGGGTGATGAACTGGCTGTTCGGCGCGACGTTCCGCCTGGTCAACAAGAGCTGGCAGATGTACCTGGTCGGTTTTCTGTTTGGCCTGGGGTTTGATACCGCCACCGAGATTGGCGTGCTGGGTATCTCTGCCGCCAGCGCCTCAAACGGCATGTCGGTGTGGTCCATCATGGTCTTCCCGGCGCTCTTCGCCAGCGGCATGGCGCTGGTGGATACTCTCGACAATTTGCTGATGGTGGGGGCCTACGGCTGGGCGTTTAACAAGCCACAGCGCAAGCTTTACTACAACATGACCATCACCGGCACCTCCGTGGTGGTGGCGCTGTTTATCGGCGGGCTGGAAGCGCTGGGTCTGCTGATGGACAAATTCGGCCTCAGCGGCGGCGTCTGGGATGTGATTGGCGCGGTGAACGACAACCTGGGCAACGCCGGGTTTGTGGTCGTCGGGCTGTTTGTCGCCTGCTGGCTGATCTCGATGGTCAACTACCGCTGGCGCGGCTACGACGCGCTGGTGGTACGTTCCTGAGCTGGCGGCAGCCAGGCGCGGGTAAAATCGAGCCAGCCGCTGGCGGTCAGCACAATGTCCTGCACGTTTTCCAGGGTATTAAGACGATAGCGGTAGTGGAACAGCGGCGTGCAGGCGCCGCGTTCAAGTAAGGACTGGAAGAAAGACGGCAGCGCTGTTTGCAGGCTCTCCTCGCTTTCGCAATAGCGCATCAGGGTCTGCTTCGCTTTTTGCCACGGACCCTGCCCCAGGGCGGTGGCCCAGGCAGGCTCTTCAGTAAACCACTCTGCCAGCGCAAAGACCGGCAATTCCCCCGCCAGATAATCCCCCAGTAAGATATCCGCCTGCGTCAGCGCGTCGGGGACATGCCACGCCTCACGATCTTTCCTGTGGATGATCAGCTCGCAGCCGCGCTTTTTCAGGCGTGTTTGCAGCATGCTGGCAAGCTCGCACAGCTCAGGCGTGTGATAGCAAACCAGCGACAGGGTGGCGGGAAGCGCCACCCTGGACGCTTCCGGATATACGGGGGTCGTGATGCCGGGAAGAATTTCCGTGCGGGTGTCGACATCATCCCGGTGGATGTTCTGCTGATTAATCTGCTGAATTTCCTGACGCAGCCAGGCCGCCAGCGGCTGCGGCAACCCGACGTTGAGCATCAGCCAGGCAAAGCCACTGCTGATGGAGGTGACAGACTCCCGGGCGTTTTCGCCTTTCCCTACGGTGATCCAGGCGGTTTTTTCCGTCTCGCTGCGGGTTCGCCAGAACTCGATCGCATGCAGCAGCGGGTGCGCCGCAAAGTACCACGGCTGGCGCTCAAGGCGCAGGTAGTGAGAGTGATGATGGGCGATAGCAAAGGGACCTGCGCCAATACCCGGCTGTTGCGGATGCGGCAGGCGACAGGCGTGATGCGCCAGACGATGGGCCAGCATGGCATCGGGTGCGGTGAGTGCGATCTCCAGACACCAGGGGGCGACAAGCGATACCTGAGTTACGTGTGCGAGCCCTGCGCTGCGGGCCGGGTCGGCCAGCAGCTGGTGCAGCGCGCTGAGAATATCTTCATCACTGATGGCCTGCCCGTTATGCCAGTGCGCGCCGCTGCGCAGGTAGAAGCGCCAGCGCAGTTTGTCATCATCAATTTCCCAGTGGTGGGCTAAATCCGCTACCGGCTGCGTGTGGCCGGGCGCGTAGCGCGTCAGCCCCGCGTGAACCGCGCAGATAATATGCTGTTCGGCACGGCGGCGCTGAAGAGACGGATCAAGCGACGTGAGGGCGCGGTACCAGGGTATGCGCAGCGTCGGCTGATGTTTTAACCATTTGCCGCCTAAAAACGGGGTGATGATGTGATGCAGGCTGGCCGGATCACCGTCTGCCAGCTGCAGCGCGCTCTGGTAATCCCCTTTCTCCAGACAGGCGTGCATCAGTGGCGCGCTCAGTTCGCTGGTGGTCGCCAGGCAATGCAGGATGGCCCGATGCCCGCGTCCCGGCTGGGCGTTCCAGCTTAGCCAGCCGCTCTGCGCCAGCTGGCGCAGCAGGGTGCGCGCGTGGCGTTCGCTGCACACTGCCACCTCCGCCACTTCCGCGATGGTGGTCGGCTTTGGCGCAGCACCGTAATGCTGATAAAGCCGTTGATACTGACGGATTTTCTGAAGCTGGCGCATAGCGACATTCCGGTGACGATAAGGGATGTTGAGAGTGTAGGGTGTTTTGCGGAATAAATAAGGTCTGGATAGATGAAGTGTTCCGGTTTTATTCCCTCTCCTGTGTGGAGAGGGAACAGGAACGCTCAGCGTCAGGCTTCTGTCTGTGCCCGAATCTTCAGGGCAATGCTTTCAGCCTGAGGGCCGAGTATGACCTGCGCATTCTGAGTACCCATTTTCAGAATACCTTTGGCACCCAGCGCTTTCAGCGCCGGTTCATCCAGCACGCTGTTATCCACCAGCGTCAGGCGTAAGCGGGTAATGCAGGCGTCGACACTCTTCAGGTTTTCTTTACCACCCAACGCCACAATGTACCGGGCAATGGCCTCGCTTTGATCGTCAGACCCACCCGTGATGGTGTCCTCCTCCTCGCGTCCCGGCGTTTTCAGCTTAAAGACGCGGATCGCGAAGGTGAACACGACAAAATAGATCGCGAAGAACAGCACAATCAGCGGGATTAAGATCCACGGCTTCGTGGCAAGTCCCCAGTTAAGCACAAAGTCGATCAACCCGGCTGAGAAACCAAAGCCGTGCAGCACGCCGAGGCTGTTGGCGATCACCATGCTGACACCCGCAAGGACTGCATGCAGGGCATACAGGGCCGGTGCGAGGAACAGGAAGGAGAACTCAATCGGTTCGGTGATGCCGGTCAGGAAAGCCGTCAGCGCTACAGAGAGCAGCATCCCGCCTACGGCTGAACGGCGGGCTTTCGGCGCGGCAAAATACATCGCCAGCGCAGCACCCGGCAGACCGCCCATAAAGATCGGGTATGCCCAGGCCATGTAAACGCCGGCATGCGGGTCACCTGCGAAGAAGCGGTTAAGGTCGCCACGGGTCAGGTCGGTGGCAATCTGGGTGGCAGAGGACCCCTCGATGCCTGGTACGGCACCGCCGACCACCAGACCTTTCACCACATCCGGTGCGAGGCAGATGTTATGTACCGCACTCGCGGCGTCATAGGTGACCTTCAGACAGTCGCCGAGGCTAAACCAGAAGACGGAGTGCAGAATGTAGTGCAGGCCAAACGGAATCAACGCGCGGTTGAGCACCCCATAGATAAACCAGCCCGGTTCGCCGCTGCGGGAAACGAGCAGGCTGAAGGTATCAATCCCGTGCTGCACGGAAGGCCAGACGTAGCCGCACACCCAGGCGATGAACAGGCAGATAAGCCCGGTCACGATCGGGACCAGCCGCTTGCCCGCAAAGAAGGCGAGGAAGTCCGGCAGTTTGGTATTCGAGAAGCGGTTATAGCAGTGGCCTGCGACCACGCCAGCAATAATCCCTGCGAAGAAGGACATGTTAATGGATGCGTTAATGACCGCCGTGGCTTTGGTCAGCACCAGGAAGCCGACGGCACCGGCAAGGGCGGCCGCGCCCGCGTTGTCTTTAGCCAGACCAATGGCGATGCCAAGGGCAAAAAGTAGCGGTAAGCTGTCGAAAATACCGCCCCCCGCACTGGCAATAAAGGGAATATTAAAAACATCGGGCTGACCGAGACGTAATAAGATCGCCGCCACTGGTAGCGTGGCGATGGGCAACATCAGGGCTTTACCCAGACGCTGCAAATAACTAAATGCATTCATGAGAGTGGGTTCCAGTAAAACTTAATTCACATCGAAAAATAACAGTTTTTATTTTAATGCGAAAGCAGGATGGATGAAATTGTGATGCAGCATAAATTAATTTAATTATATTTGTTCAGCTAATTTATATTTAAATAAACAATGATGAATTGAATTATTTGTTCCGCTTTTTGCCGGGTTGCGCTGGGCATACCCGGCCTGTAAGCTTTGGGCGCACTCATTTTTTAGGGGCGCTCACGGGCATCATCAGTTCGCGCAGACGCTCAATGCGCGCCTCCGGGCTCAGGTAGAGCCAGCGAAACAATATATGCTCTGATTTTTTAACCTGCTTAAAATAGGTTGAAAGATAGTGTAGTTCTTTAGTGAAAGTCGCCATGGGAGGTCTCCGGCTGAGTAATTAATAATCAGACTAAGCCGGAATCAGGGAATAAAACAGGTTGATGTTTTTCAGGTGTTCCGCATTTAAAAATTATGGATGTAATCAATAAGGGATTAAAAATGATGATTTATCTAATATGTATTTATTTCGTGAATAAAATGCGCAAAAAAAGCCCCGGGACATCGGGGCGGTGGACAATAAAATCCAAAGGTTAAGTCAGTGTGGCAGGAGACTACGGATTAAGCGGGCAGCGATTTCAGCAGAGCGAAAGCCTCCTTCATCCGGTCTTCACTGACGACAAAGGCGCGCATTTGACCCTCGAGATCCGCGCCTCGCGCGACCATGCCCTGCGATTCGAGGGTGATTTGCCAGTTCAGATCCTGACGCTGCGTTTCACCGGCCAGGTGCAGCGGTAATTCCGGTGTTTTAACCTTGACCAGCATGGCGGGTAATTTCAGCGGCGCGCTGCCGCCGAGCAGATTTTTCGCCAGATACATCGCACTTAACTGAATTGGCTGTAAAAAAGGCATCACCTGACCGTTAATCTCAGCACAGTCCCCCAACGCGTAAATATCGGGTTGCGTGGTTTGCAGATAACTATCGACCTTCACGCCGCGGTGTGTTTCTGCGCCAGCACGGTGAGCCAGCGCGGTTTCCGGGCGCAGTCCCGTCGCGGCAACCACGACATCCACCTCAACGCTGCGGCCGTGGTCAAGCGATGCGCGAATGACGCCTTCGGTTTTAGTGAGGCCCTGCAGCTGCGATTTGAGCAGCAGATGGACGCCCATGTCGGTCAAACGATGCTGCAGGCGGCTGCTAACCTCTGCGGGCATTAGTGCCGACAGAATGCTCGCCGTGTGGTCAACCAGGGTAACGGCCTTGCCTGCCCGGCAGAAATCCATCGCCAGCTCGGTGCCGATCAGCCCGCCGCCGACAATCATTACACGCTCTGCATCGCGCAGCAGGGTTTCGCTGGCCTGATACTCCTGCTGGCTGTTGAGCGTTATCATCAGCTCGCGGCCTTCAACCGGCGGCACGAACGCAGAGGCTCCCGTGGCCAGCACCAGCTTGTCGTACTGCCAGGTTTTCTCCTTCGCTTTCACCACGTGCGCGGTGGCGTCGATATCGGTGACCCAGGTGTACGGAAACAGACGCAGGTTAAACTGTTCCGCGAACTCCCCCGCCGTCTGGCGGGTGAGATCTTCGGCGCGCTGATTCTGACTGACGATGTGGCTTAAATCAGGTTTGTTGTACTCGTCCATGCTGTCGGCGGCAATCACCGTCAGCGGCACGTTAGCATCCTGTTTGCGGATATTTTTCACCAGCTGGCGGGCGGCAAAGCCCGAGCCGATGATGACGATGCCGTTATTCATTTTGCCTCCGTACCCAGTTCATCAAAGACGTCTTTACCGAGGGAACATTCCGGGCAGAGGAAGTTGTCCGGCACGTCACTCCACGGCGTGCCTGGCGCAACGTCCTGCAGCGGCTCGCCCAGCTCTGGGTCGTAGATCCACTGGCAGACGCTGCACTGCATGCGTGGGCCGAGATCGGCGGCGGCAGAACCACAGGCGGTCGCTTCAGGCGCTGGAGCTGCGGTAGGTGCGGCTTCCGGAAGCGGTGCAAGCGCCCACTGACGGGCAATATCGCGGCCGTGCTGACGGCAGATTTCCAGGGCGTCGATATCCGGGCGCCACTTGGCCTTCAGGCTCATGGACATCTCAAAGCCCGCATCCTGTAAGCGGGTGGAGAGACGGTCTACCGCGCCGCCGCTCCAGCCGTGAGAGCCAAAGGCGCTGGCGCGTTTGTTACGGAAGCGCAGGCCGGTCATCTCTTCTACCAGACCGGCAATTTTCGGCATCATCACGTTGTTCATGGTGGAGGTACCCACCAGCACGCCTTTAGAGCGGAAGACGTTGGTGAGGATTTCGTTTTTATCGCTGCGCGCCACGTTGAAGATCTTCACCGCCACGTTCGGATCCACTTCGTTGATGCCCTGGGCAATGGCGTCCGCCATCATGCGGGTGTTGTTGGACATGGTGTCGTAGAAAATCGTAATGCGGTCTTCCTGATAATCCGCCGCCCATTTCAGGTACAGCTCGACAATCTGGGTTGGGTTTTCACGCCACACCACGCCGTGGGAAGTGGCAATCATATCCACCGGCAGGTTAAAGCCGAGGATCTCGGTGATTTTTGGCGTGACCAGACGGCTGAACGGGGTCAGGATGTTGGCGTAGTAGCGCTGGCACTGTTCGAACAGTTCGGTCTGATCCACTTCGTCGTTGAACAGGCGCTCGTCGCAGTAGTGCTGGCCGAAGGCGTCGTTGCTGAACAGCACCGCGTCGCCGGTCATGTAGGTCATCATGCTGTCCGGCCAGTGCAGCATCGGGGTTTCCACGAAAATCAGCTGTTTGCCGTTGCCGATATCCAGGGTGTCACCGGTTTTCACGGTGTGGAAATTCCACTCCGGATGGTGGTGGTGACCGTTGATCGAGTCGATGGCGTTGGTGGTGCTGTAGATCGGCGTGTTCGGAATGTAAGACATCAGCTCGGTCAGCGCGCCGGCGTGGTCCTCTTCCGCGTGGTTGATGATGATGTAGTCGATGGCGTCGAGATCGATTTCGCTGCGCAGGTTCTGCACGAACTCGCGGCTGAATTTGTGATCGACGGTATCGATCAGCACGTTTTTACCTTCCCGGATGAGATAGCTGTTGTAGCTGCTGCCGCGCAGCGTTTTGTACTCCGTCCCGTGGAAGTCGCGTACTTCCCAGTCACGTTGACCAACCCAATGAATGTTATTTTTAACCAGAATAGACATAGCAACCTCAGCGTAAAATCGCGTTTTTCAAATAAGATGGTTTGCTTATATCAAGTTGCGTGCCAAATTTTATTTTATTGATTTTACTAGATTATTATTTTTATGACTCTTAATTGGTAGTCATTATGACTATTCATATTGCAGTCAATATGACAATGTGTATTGTCAAAATGACAGCGAGGCAGACATGAGCTTTTCCGTAGACGTGCTGGCGAAGATCGCCATTGAACTGCAAACCGGTATCGGCCATCAGGACCGCTTTCAGCGGCTGATCTCCACGCTGCGCCACGTGCTGGCGTGCGATGCCTCGGCGCTGCTCCGCTACGAGGGGCGGCAGTTTATTCCGCTGGCTATCGACGGGCTGTCCAGGGACGTTCTCGGGCGGCGTTTTACCCTTGAA
Source organism: Enterobacter sp. HSTU-ASh6 (assembly GCF_026319105.1). Taxonomy (NCBI): domain Bacteria; kingdom Pseudomonadati; phylum Pseudomonadota; class Gammaproteobacteria; order Enterobacterales; family Enterobacteriaceae; genus Enterobacter; species Enterobacter sp. HSTU-ASh6. Next base: position 225,607 of record NZ_WSPD01000004.1, read on the forward strand.
GGTCATCCGCGGCTGGAGACCATCGCCCGGGCGGGGGACGTGGTGCGTTTCCCGGCGGACAGCGATTTGCCCGACCCGTACGACGGGCTTATTCCGGGCCAGGAGAGCCTGAAGGTGCACGCCTGCATCGGCCTGCCGCTGTTTGCCGGGCAAAACCTGATTGGGGCACTGACGCTCGACGGCATGTCGCCGGACCAGTTCGACACCTTCAGCGACGAAGAGCTGCGCCTGATTGCCGCGCTGGCCGCCGGGGCGCTGAACAACGCCCTGCTGATTGAACAGCTGGAGAGCCAGAATATTCTTCCCGGCAGCCCGGCGGCGTTTGAGCAGGTGGCGCACACGGAGATGATTGGCCTCTCGCCGGGCATGGCGCAGCTCAAAAAAGAGATTGAGATTGTCGCCGCCTCCGATTTGAACGTGCTGATCTTCGGTGAAACCGGCACCGGGAAAGAACTGGTGGCGAAGTCCATTCACGAATCCTCGCCGCGCGCAGTGAACCCGCTGGTGTACCTTAACTGCGCCGCGCTGCCGGAGAGCGTGGCGGAAAGCGAGCTGTTCGGTCACGTCAAAGGGGCGTTTACCGGGGCCATCAGCAACCGTAGCGGCAAGTTTGAGATGGCCGATAACGGCACGCTGTTTCTGGATGAGATTGGCGAATTATCCTTGTCACTCCAGGCCAAACTCCTGCGCGTGTTGCAGTACGGCGATATCCAGCGCGTGGGGGATGACCGCAGCTTAAGAGTGGACGTGCGCGTGCTGGCGGCGACCAACCGCGACCTGCGTGAAGCGGTGCTGGCCGGACAGTTCCGCGCCGATCTTTATCATCGCCTGAGCGTCTTTCCGCTTACCGTGCCGCCGCTGCGCGAACGCGGGGACGACGTGCTGCTGCTGGCGGGCTTTTTCTGCGAGCAGTGCCGTCTCAGGATGGGGCTTTCCCGCGTGGTGTTAAGCCCGGGGGCGAGAGCGCATCTGCTGAGCTACAGCTGGCCAGGCAACGTGCGCGAACTGGAGCATGCGATCCACCGCGCGGTGGTACTGGCGCGGGCGGCGCGTTTGGGTGATGAGGTAGTGATCCACGCGCGTCATTTTGCCCTGCAGGATGATGCCATACAGACGGTGGCGCAGCGTGTGCCAGAGAGTGTAAATGAGAACCTGCGCGAGGCGACGGAAGCGTTCCAGCGCCAGATGATTACCCGCGCGCTGGAGCAGAACAACCGCAACTGGGCAGCGTGCGCGCGGGCGCTGGAGATGGATGTCGCCAACCTGCACCGGCTGGCGAAGCGCCTCGGACTAAAGCGTTAGATAATCCCGGCCTGGTAGAAATCCTGCAGGTTGATGGCGCCACACAATTTGCCGGCGTCATCCACCACCGGCGCAGCGGTGATTTTGCGTTTCATCAGGCTCTCTTTGGCCTCAATAGCGCGGCTCTCAGCGTTCAGCGTTAGCCCGCCCTGGGTCATCGCTTCTGACACCTGCGATTCCAGCTTGCCACCACCCACCAGCCAGCGCCTAAGGTCGCCGTCGGTAAAGACGCCCTTCACAAAGCCCTCGTTGTCACACACCGCCACCAGGCCCAGGCCGGTGCGGCTGAGTTCCAGCATCGCGTCCATGACGCTGGTATCGAGCTTAACCTGCGGAATGGCATCGTCAGTACGCATCAGATGATGCACTTTATTGAGCAGTCGTGCGCCGAGCGCGCCCGCCGGATGCGAACGGGCAAAATCTTCTTCGTTAAAGCCGCGCGCCTGCATTACCGCCATCGCCAGCGCGTCGCCCATCATCAGCGTGTTAACGGTGCTGGAGGTGGGGGCGAGGTGCATCGGACAGGCTTCGCGCTCCACGGAAATATCCAGCGTCGCTTTGGCGGCCAGCGCCAGTGGCGAGCGGGATTTTCCGGTCATCGCCAGCAGAGCGACCGCCTTTTCCTGCAGGCGCGGAATGATGAGATCCAGCTCTTTGGCTGAACCGGAGTAGGAGATAAACAGCATCACGTCGCGGCTTTCGATCATCCCCAGATCGCCGTGCAGCGCTTCTGCCGGATGCACGAAGAACGCCGGTGTCCCGGTGCTGGCCAGGGTCGCGGCAATTTTCTTGCCGATATGGCCGGATTTACCGATCCCGGAGACAATCACCTTTCCTTCGCACTGGATAATGGTGTTGGCCGCGCGCACAAACTCCTCGCCCAGACGCTCCGGCAGGCGGCTGGCTTCCTGCAGTTCCAGCATCAGGGTCTGGCGGCCTGCGTTTAACAGAAAATCACTCATCTTTTTCTCCGGTTACGATCACGTCGATGCCTTTCTCTTCCAGCGCTTTTTTGAACGCCGGGTCGATACCTGCGTCGGTAATCAGTTTGTCGACGCTTTCCAGGCTGCACACAATGTTGGGGCTTTTACGGCCAAATTTCGACGAGTCCGCCATTAAAATCACTTCCCGCGCGGCGTTACACATCGCTTTGCTGACGTTGAACACCTCGTTGAAGGTGGTGACGCCCGCGTTCAGGTCGATGCCGTCGGTCCCCATAAACAGTTTATCGAAGCTGAAGTGGTCGAAGGCGTTTTCGGCCAGTTGCCCATGAAACGACGCGGATTTCTTACGGAAGGTGCCGCCGGGCATCAGGATGGTCTGCTCGCTATCAAACTCTGACAGGGCGTTAACGATGTGCAGACTGTTAGTCATCACGGTGATGTTATTAAAGCGGCTGAGCAGGGGGATCATCTGCAGCACGGTGCTGCCTGCATCCAGAATAATAGAGTCGCCATCGTGGATAAATTTTACCGCCGCTTCGGCAATCAGCGCCTTCTGGTGGGTGTTGATCAGCGTTTTGTGATCGATGGGCGGGTCCGCTTCGTCTTTGTTGAGCACCACGCCGCCGTAGGTTCGGATGACGGCGCCAGAATTTTCGAGCAATACCAGGTCTTTGCGTATTGTCGTGCCGGTGGTGTCAAAGTAGTGGGCCAGATCGTCTACCGAGCATTTTCCCTGCTTTTGCAGATACTCGAGAATGGCCGCCTGCCGCTGACGAGGTTTCATAGGCGCTTCGTTCCTTAGGTTGCGAAATGATAATTTCGCAAGGCTATAGCTTTCACAACGAAATTATCCATGTTTCAGATTAAGCGCTAATGATAGTGCATTCTGACAGAGTGGATCATGGGGAAAGATCACATCAGGCCGCAATTCCTGCAACGAAATGCCGTTGATTGCCTGGATTTTCACCGGCCGCGCGAAGACGGTCATCCCGCGCATGATCAGGGAATCGCAGACGTTATTGTTTTCATCCAGCGCAACCGCGACGACGACCCGCGGTTTGAAACGTCCGCCGGACCGCCCGACGCCCACGCGACCTTTCTGGCACAGGGCGTCAAACGCGCGGTTAAACTGGTGGATTTGCCAGCCGCCAAACGCCATCTGGCAGATCCAGGCGAGGGCGGCGACGGTAATGAGTGCGGTGACCATATCGGCTCCTTGTTGTATTCCCTCTCCCGGGGGGAGAGGGTTAGGGTGAGGGCTTCCGCCCGCGCGATCAGAACATCACCTGTCCGCCGGTGACGTTAATCGACTGCCCGGTGCAGTACGAGGCTTTCGGGCTGGCGTAAAACAGCAGCATGTTCAGCACGTCCTGATAGTCGCACCCGCGCTTCAGCGGCACTTTATCGATGTAATACTGCTCCACCTCTTCCTCTTTGATGCCAAGCTTGGTGGCATACTGCGGCAGCAGGGACTGGAACATCGGCGATTTAAGCAGGTTGCCCAGCATCAGTGAGTGAACGGTGATCCCGTATTCGGCCAGATCCAGCGCCAGGGACTGCGTCAGCCCCACGCCGCCAAACTTCGCCGCGCTGTAGCCGGAGTTGTGCTTGCTGCCCACTTTCCCTGATTTTGAGTTGATCTGAATGATGCGCCCCTGAATGCCGTCGCGGATCATCAGACGAGAAAACTCGCGGGCGCAGAGGAAATAGCCCACCAGGTTCACCTGCAGCGAGCGGTCAAAATCCCCCAGTTCGAAATCGCTGATAAACGCGGCTTTTGCGATTCCCGCGCTGTAGACCAGCAGGTCGGTACGACCAAAAATCTCATCCACGCCGCGGGCCAGCGCCATCACGCTCTGCTCGCTGGTGGCGTCGGCACCAAAGCCGTACGCCATTCCTTCGCCAAAGTCGGTATTGATGCTATCCGCCACGCGGGCAGCCTTCTCACTCTGAATGTCCACTACCGCCACGCGGTAACCTTCTGCGGCAAGCCCACGGCTGAGGAACTCGCCTAAGGTTTGTCCCCCACCAATGACAACGGCAACCTGACTCATGTCTATCTCCTTAATTACGCAACAAATTTCAACGTGCAGCCTGGGGTGACAGCCTGCGGAACCGGACCATCGACGTGAACCGTGCCGGGATACTCTGCCTGCGGCTGGCCATCAAAACGCAGGGTGATGTGGCCCAGCTCGCGCAGGTTTTGCTCAGCCACGTCGCCGACGGCGGTCACGGCATAGCGCGCTTCGCCCAGCTCCAGCTGGCTTCCGGCCTTCAGCTCGCCCTTCAGCTCGCCGTGGCAGTGAATAAAACAAAACTCTTCGATATCCGCAGGCGCCCCTTCGCGGAAGGTGATCAGCATCTGGTCGCTTAATGCGTCAGCTGCGCTCTGGCCGATGCGGGTAATGGTGGTCTGGTAAATCACGGTCATGGCAAAAACCTCTTATTGATAAATAAAGCCAGAGACAAACCAGGCAATCAGCACCGTCGGGGCGCCCGTCAGGAAGCGGCTGACCAGTACGGACGGCACGCCCACGCGCACGGTGTCCTGGCGCGCTTCGGCCAGCGACAGCCCAACGGGGATGAAGTCGCACGCCGCCTGGGCGTTAATGGCAAACAGGGCGGGCAGGGCGAGGTGCGGGGGAATGTTGCCCAGCCCAATCTGTACGCCAATCAGCACGCCGATGACCTGGGCAATCACCGCGCCCGGGCCGAGGAACGGCGACAGCAGCGGGAAGGAGCAGATCAGCGCCAGCGTGACCAGCCCCAGCGGATGGCTGGCGAGCGGGGCAAGGCCGTGGGCAATCCAGTCACCCAGACCAGACGCCATGATGATGCCGATCAGCGCCGAGACGAATGCCATAAACGGCAGGATGGTTTTCAGCACCGTGTCGATGGTGTCGCGTCCGGACTGGAACAGCACCGCCACGGCGGACCCCATGCCCATCCCGACCTTTGCCAGCAGACCATCGCTCTGCTCGGTGATCTTCTTGCTGGTGTCGTAATCGCGCGGGGCCGCTTTTTGCGGTACGGGAGCGCCATTCACCAGAGAGATGTTGTCCTCCTTCACACCCGACACATAAATGTCTTCAAGGATGTACTGCGCCAGCGGGCCTGATTTTCCGGTGGAGTGAATGTTCACCGTTGGAATGCGACGCTTCGGATAGATGCCGCAGCGCAGCGTGCCGCCGCAGTCGATCACCGCCACGCCGATTTCCGCTTCCGGCGGTTCGCCCTCTTTGAAGCCATCGACCGCTTCCCAGCCGGTCAGTTCACGCAGCTTGTCGACGATCGCCGGGCGCGTGCCCGCGGTGATGTAGACGATTTTTTTGCCTTCGGTGGCGTCGAACTCCAGCGGGCCGCCCCAGCCGCCTGTGCCTTTCTCAATGCGGATCCGGTTCATGCTGTGGCTCCTGAAAGCTGGACTTTCTGTTCAAGCTGGATGCCCATTTTTTTCTCGAAAATGGCGGTGGTGAGGTCCGTCACCCAGCCGCGGAAGAAGTTGGTCACCAGACCAACCAGCAGATAGCTCACCGCCAGCGGGCCGAGCGGCAGGCCAAGGGTGGTGAGACCGCTGGCGATCCCGAGATAGACAAACAGCTCGCCGGGGTTGATGTGCGGGAACAGGCCGTTCATGGAATGGCAGCTGTAGGAAGCGGCAGCGTAATAGCTCGGCTTGTACTTTTCTGGCATAAAGCGACCGAGGCTTAAGGTCATCGGGTTACAGAACACGAAAGTGCCGATGAAAGGTAACACCAGGTAGCGGGACAGCGGGTTCCCGGCGCAGCGCTGGGCGAAACGCTCAATGCGCTGCTGGCCGATAAAGTTAATCAGCGCGTTCATGATCACCAGCAGGCTGATCAGCAGGGGCAGGATCCCGGTCACCATGCCGGTGAACACTTCTCCGCCTTTCTGAAACAGCCCGATGAACCACTCGGCGCCGTGGGTGATGGTTTCTATCATTCTTCTCTCCTCTGGGCTTTTGTTTTTGTATTACCGCGACTAATAATAATCACTTTGAAAGGTTTTAAAGTGTTAATCAGATCTCACAATGAAAGAAAAATGGATTATTTTGAAAGTTAATCGATGGGGGAATGGATTTTCGGTGGAAAAAAGGGCGGATTTGCGTGGGGGAGGTGTGTACTGCTTCCTTGAGGTGTTGCGGATGCTTTACCATACTGGGTTCTTATCGAACCCGTTAAATGGATGTCTCATGTTCAAGCGTCGTTATGCAGCGCTGTTGCCTGCGCTTATTCTGCTGTCTGCCTGTAGTAGCAAACCTAAGACCGAAGCCGTTCAGCAAACGGCGGGCGCGCCTTCCGGAGGATTCCTGCTGGAGCCGCAGCACAATATGATGCAGATGGGCGGCGACTTCGCGAACAACCCGGCGGCCGAGCAGTTCATCGATAAAATGGTGAGCAAACACGGCTTTGACAGACAGCAGCTGCACGAAATTTTGTCACAGGCGAAACGTCTGGACTACGTGCTGCGCCTGATGGACAGGCAGGCACCCACGGCCCAGGTGCCGAGCGGGCCAAACGGTGCGTGGCTGCGCTATCGCAAACAGTTTATTACCCCGGACAACGTGCAAAACGGCGTGGTGTTCTGGAATCAGTATGAAGATGCGCTCAATCGCGCCTGGCAGGTGTACGGCGTACCGCCTGAAATCATCGTCGGGATTATCGGCGTGGAAACCCGCTGGGGCCGCGTGATGGGGAAAACCCGCATTCTGGATGCGCTGGCGACGCTCTCCTTCAACTATCCGCGCCGTGCGGAGTATTTCTCTTCCGAGCTGGAAACCTTCCTGCTGATGGCGCGCAACGAACAGGATGATCCGCTCGAACTGAAAGGATCGTTTGCCGGTGCGATGGGCTACGGCCAGTTTATGCCGTCCTCCTATAAACAGTATGCCGTCGACTTTAACGGGGATGGTCATATCAACCTGTGGGATCCGGTGGATGCCATCGGCAGCGTGGCGAATTACTTCAAAGCGCATGGCTGGACGCCGGGTGGTCAGGTTGCTGTACAGGCAAACGGCGAGGCGTTTGGTCTGGAAAACGGCTTCAAAACCAAATACAGCGTCGCACAGCTGGCGGCGGCGGGCTTAACGCCAACGCAGCCGCTGGGCAATGTTGATCAGGTGAGTCTGCTGCGCCTGGATGTGGGAACGGGCTATCAGTACTGGTACGGCATGCCGAACTTCTACACCATTACCCGCTATAACCACAGCACCCACTATGCGATGGCCGTATGGCAGCTGGGTCTGGCGGTATCGCAGGCCCGCGTGCCGGCAGCGTCGCCGTTTAGTCAGTAGATCGCTCTGACGGCTAGGCCGGGTGCAACGCCGCCACCCGGCATGGTTGCGCGCACGGTGCGACCTGATGCCCTCACCCTGACCCTCTCCCACGGGAGAGGGGCATTTTGCAGAAACATTTCGCCACACTCCCGTTTCAAACGCGCCATTTACATCTCAGTTACCTTTGATTATTGTTATGTTATAACATTAATTGTGGTGTCGCGATGTCAACGTCCCTTTTCTCTCTCTCTGCGCCGGTTCGGCTTTTGCTGGCGCTGGTGCTTGTTCTCTTTATCGGTCTGGCTGTGCGCTGGGCGGTGGCATTGCCATGATTGTGATGGATGAACTGATTGCGGGTTATGACCGTATACCCGTCACGCGTGCGCTATCCGGCTTGATTGAGCGGGGAAGCATGACCGCCATTATCGGCGCTAACGGCTGCGGGAAATCCACGCTGCTGAAAACGCTCGCCGGGTTTATTCCCCCCGTAAACGGCAGCTTCCGCTGGCAGGGAAAGCGCCCGGTCATTGGCTGGCTGGCGCAGCGTCACGCGCTGGAGGCGCAATTTCCCGTGACCGTACAGGATGTCGTCAGCATGGGCTGCTGGCCGGGTATTTCGCTATTTTCCGCTCTCCGTCGGGAAACACGCTTGCGTATTGCCCGCGCGCTGGAACGCGTGGGGCTCGAATCCATGGCGTTATCCACTATCGATGAGCTCTCCGGCGGTCAGTTTCAGCGCATGCTGTTTGCCCGCATCCTGGTACAGCAGGCGCCGCTGGTGATGCTCGATGAGCCCTTTACCGGGGTCGATGAAGCCACCTGCAATGTACTGATGGATCTGATGCTGGAGATGTATATGCAGGGTCAAACGCTGCTTGCGGTACTGCACGACAGCGAGCGCGTGTCGCGCCACTTCCCGCAGACGTTACGGCTGGACGCTGACATTCCCCAATGGAAGACCGAGCGGGTGAGGGTGGCATGATCTGGCATCTCTTTTTTCAGCCGTTTATCGAGTACGGCTTTATGCGTCGCGCGCTGGTGGTTTGCCTGGCGCTTTCTGTCAGTACCACCGCGCTCGGCGTGTTTCTGCAGCTGCGCCGGATGAGCCTGATGGGCGATGCCCTTTCACACGCCATATTGCCCGGCGTTGCCGTGGGATATCTGCTGAACGGCATGTCACTGCTGGCAATGAGTATCGGCGGATTTATTGCCGGGATTGTCGTCGCGCTGGTGGCCGGGCTGGTTAGTCGTCGTACGCCGCTTAAAGAGGATGCCAGCTTTGCCGGTTTCTATCTTGGCTCGCTGGCGCTGGGCGTGACGCTGGTATCGCTGCGAGGCTCGAATGTCGATCTGCTGCACCTGCTGTTTGGCTCCATTCTGGCAGTGGATAACGATGCCGCGCTGTTTGTGGCAGGCGTTTGCATGTTCACGCTGCTGGCGCTGGCGGTTTTCTATCGCGGGCTGGTGTCCGAGGCGTTTGATACCGCCTGGCTACAGGTGAACGCCCGCTGGCTGCCAGGCCTGCTGCACGGACTGTTTCTGGCGCTGCTGGTGCTTAATCTGGTGGCCGGATTTCAGGTACTTGGCACGCTGATGGCTGTCGGGCTGATGATGCTGCCGGCGGTGGCGGCGCGCTGCTGGGTGCGCACGTTGCCAGGGCTACTCCTGATGGCGGGCATTAGCGGCATTTTTTGCGCGTGGCTGGGGCTAAGCCTCTCCTGGGCGGTGAGTCTGCCCGCCGGGCCGTCCATCGTGCTGACGGCCAGCGCACTGTTCCTGGTTTCTGTCTTATTTGGTACGCGAAGCAGGCTCGCGGGCAGCCTGCGTACGCTTTTTTAACGCAAGGGGAAATGATGAAACGTACAGGATTAATTGTGGCGCTCGCGCTGGGGATGATGTCGCAGGGGGCGATGGCGAAAACCCTGAATGTGGTCGCCAGCTTTTCGATACTGGGGGATATCACGCAGGAGGTGGGCGGCGATCGGGTGAATGTGACCACGCTGGTTGGGCCTGACGGCGATCCGCATACCTTCGAACCCTCACCGAAAGACAGCGCGGCGCTGAGCAAGGCGGATGTGGTGGTGGTGAACGGTCTGGGTCTGGAGGGCTGGATTGACCGTCTGGTGAAGGCCTCCGGATTTAAGGGCCAACTGGTGGTGGCGTCAGCAGGTGTCAAAACACACACCCTGGAAGAAGAGGGCAAAACCGTGACCGATCCGCATGCGTGGAACAGCGCGGCGAATGGCGCACTGTATGCGCAAAATATTCTGAACGGGCTGGTAAACGCCGATCCGCAAGACAAAGCCGCGCTGGAAGCGTCCGGAAAAAGGTATATCGCGCAGCTTAACCAACTCGACAGCTGGGCCAAAGCGCAGTTCAGCCAGATTCCACAGGCGAAGCGTAAGGTGCTGACCAGCCACGACGCTTTTGGTTATTTTGGCCGCGCCTACGGCGTGACGTTTATGGCACCGCAGGGGCTCTCCTCTGAGAGTGAAGCGAGCGCGGCGCAGGTTGCGGAAATTATCAACCAGATCAAAGCCGACGGGGTGAAGACCTGGTTTATGGAAAACCAGCTTGACCCGCGGCTGGTGAAGCAGATTGCGTCGGCGACAGGGGCACAGCCGGGGGGCGAACTTTACCCGGAAGCGCTGTCGTCCAAAGGCGGCGTGGCGGATACCTACGTTAAGGCGTTTCGCCACAATGTGAATATCCTCGCCATCAGCATGAAATAATCTTTCGCTTGCCGGTGCGCCCGCACCGGCTATTTTCTGAAGCCCCCTCGTAAAACCGGAAGTGCATCCCCATATCTGACGAGAAAGTGCTATCTTGTGCAGCACGTTTTTCTGATGCCTGGAGCGAGAATGACTGACCATGAATTGATGCAGCTGAGCGAGATAGTGGGCCTGGCGCTTAAGCAACGTGGGGCGACCGTCACCACCGCTGAGTCCTGTACGGGCGGCTGGGTTGCCAAAGCGATTACCGATATTGCCGGCAGTTCCGCCTGGTTTGAACGTGGCTTTGTGACCTACAGTAACGAAGCAAAAGCACAGATGATTGGCGTGCGGGAATCCACCCTTGAACAGCATGGCGCGGTCAGCGAACCGGTGGTGATCGAGATGGCCATTGGCGCGCTCAAAGAGGCACGGGCCGATTACGCGATCTCCATTAGCGGCATCGCGGGTCCGGACGGCGGCAGCGACGTGAAGCCTGTCGGCACTGTCTGGTTTGGGTTTGCCAGCGCCAAAGGCGAAGGGATCACCCGCCGGGAGTGCTTTAGCGGCGATCGCGAAAGCGTGCGTCGTCAGGCCACCGTTTATGCGTTAAAAACGCTCTGGCAACAATTTCTACAAAATACTTGATACTGTATGACCATACAGTATAATTGCACCAACAGAACAGAAATCCACGGTGAAGCACAGTCGCTTCTCCCGGCATGACAGGAGTAATAATGGCTATCGACGAAAACAAACAGAAAGCGTTGGCGGCAGCACTGGGCCAGATCGAAAAGCAATTCGGTAAAGGCTCCATCATGCGCCTGGGTGAAGACCGTACCATGGATGTGGAAACGATCTCCACCGGTTCGCTTTCTCTGGATATCGCGCTGGGCGCGGGCGGCCTGCCAATGGGCCGTATCGTAGAAATCTACGGGCCAGAATCCTCCGGTAAAACCACCCTGACGCTGCAGGTCATTGCCGCCGCTCAGCGCGAAGGTAAAACCTGTGCGTTCATCGATGCCGAGCACGCGCTGGATCCGGTTTATGCACGTAAGCTGGGCGTGGATATCGACAACCTGCTCTGTTCTCAGCCGGACACCGGTGAACAGGCGCTGGAAATTTGTGACGCGCTGGCGCGCTCCGGTGCGGTTGACGTTATCGTGGTCGACTCCGTGGCAGCACTGACGCCAAAAGCGGAAATCGAAGGCGAAATCGGCGACTCTCACATGGGCCTCGCGGCACGTATGATGAGCCAGGCGATGCGTAAGCTGGCGGGTAACCTGAAGCAGTCCAATACGCTGCTGATCTTCATCAACCAGATCCGTATGAAAATTGGTGTGATGTTCGGTAACCCGGAAACCACCACCGGTGGTAACGCCCTGAAATTCTACGCCTCTGTCCGTCTGGATATCCGCCGTATCGGTGCGGTGAAAGAGGGCGAGAACGTGGTCGGGAGCGAAACCCGCGTGAAGGTTGTGAAGAACAAAATTGCAGCGCCGTTCAAACAGGCTGAATTCCAGATCCTCTACGGTGAAGGGATTAACTTCTTCGGCGAGCTGGTTGACCTGGGTGTGAAAGAGAAGCTGATCGAAAAAGCAGGTGCCTGGTACAGCTACAACGGTGACAAAATTGGTCAGGGTAAAGCGAATGCGATCGCCTGGCTGAAAGAGAACCCGGCTGCGGCGAAAGAGATTGAGAAGAAAGTGCGTGAGCTTCTGCTGAATAATCAGGATGCTACTCCAGACTTCGCGGTGGATAGCGCGGATGCTGAAGAAACCAACGAAGACTTTTAATTCTTTCGTTTAACCATGAAGGGCTGCTGATGCGGCCCTTTTTGCATTTCTGAATCAGCAGGTTTTTTATGAGTGAACCGACGACCCGCCGACCCGCATATGCACGCTTACTGGACCGTGCGGTACGCATTCTTGCTGTCCGTGACCACAGTGAACAGGAGCTGCGCCGAAAACTGTCGGCGCCGGTGATGGGTAAAAACGGGCCGGAAGAGATTGATGCCACCGCGGAAGATTATGACCGGGTGATTGCCTGGTGTTACGAGCACCGCTATCTGGATGATGATCGTTTCGCTTCCCGGTTTCTCGCCAGCCGAGGCCGCAAAGGATATGGACCGGCGCGCATTCGCCAGGAGCTAAACCAGAAAGGCGTTTCCCGTGAGTCCATTGAAAAAGCGATGCGTGAATGCGACACCGACTGGTGTGCGCTGGCAAAAGAGCAGGCGATCCGCAAGTACGGTGAACCCCTGCCGCACGGGTTTTCAGAAAAAGTTAAAATCCAGCGCTTTTTGCTCTACCGCGGCTTCCTGATGGAAGATATTCAGGATATCTGGCGTAATTTTGCCGATTGAACGCATGCGGGATTTTACTTCCCACTAAAGAAAACTTATCTTATTCCCACTTTTTCCAGTAGCTGGCCTGTCCAGGGGTTTACCGATACAGACCTGCTACGACATTTCGTTAGCTTGATTTCAGGATAATTATGAGCAAGAGCACCGCTGAGATCCGTCAGGCGTTTCTCGATTTTTTCCATAGTAAGGGACACCAGGTTGTTGCCAGCAGCTCCCTGGTACCGAACAACGATCCGACTCTGCTGTTTACCAACGCCGGGATGAACCAGTTCAAGGATGTGTTCCTTGGTCTCGACAAGCGTAATTATTCCCGCGCCACAACCTCACAGCGTTGCGTGCGTGCGGGCGGTAAACACAACGACCTGGAAAACGTCGGTTACACCGCGCGTCACCACACGTTCTTCGAAATGCTGGGTAACTTCAGCTTCGGCGACTACTTCAAACACGATGCCATTCAATACGCGTGGGAACTGCTGACCGGTGAAAACTGGTTCAACCTGCCGAAAGAGCGTCTGTGGGTTACCGTCTATGAAACCGATGACGAAGCCTACGAAATCTGGGAAAAAGAAGTCGGGATCCCGCGCGAGCGTATTATTCGCATCGGTGATAACAAAGGCGCGCCATACGCGTCGGACAACTTCTGGCAGATGGGTGATACCGGTCCTTGCGGTCCGTGCACCGAGATCTTCTACGATCACGGCGACCACATCTGGGGCGGTCCTCCAGGCAGCCCGGAAGAAGACGGCGATCGCTACATTGAGATCTGGAACATCGTCTTCATGCAGTTCAACCGTCAGGCCGACGGTACCATGGAGCCGCTGCCGAAGCCTTCCGTTGATACCGGTATGGGCCTGGAGCGTATTGCCGCGGTTCTGCAGCACGTTAACTCCAACTACGAGATTGACCTGTTCAGCACTCTGATCAAAGCCGTTGCGGACGTCACCGGCGCGACCGATCTGAACAACAAATCGTTGCGCGTTATCGCCGACCATATCCGTTCCTGTGCGTTCCTGATCGCCGACGGTGTTATCCCGTCGAATGAAAACCGTGGCTACGTGCTGCGTCGTATCATTCGTCGCGCCATCCGTCACGGCAACATGCTGGGCGCGAAGGACACCTTCTTCTATAAACTCGTTGGGCCACTGATTGGCGTGATGGGTACTGCCGGCGATGAGCTGAAACGCCAGCAGGCACAGGTAGAGCAGGTTCTGAAAACCGAAGAAGAGCAGTTTGCGCGTACACTGGAGCGCGGTCTGGCGCTGCTCGACGACGAGCTGGCGAAACTGAAAGGCGACACGCTGGATGGCGAAACCGCTTTCCGTCTGTACGACACCTATGGCTTCCCGGTTGACCTGACGGCAGACGTTTGCCGCGAGCGCAACATCAAAGTTGACGAAGAGGGCTTCGAAGCGGCGATGGAAGAGCAGCGTCGTCGCGCGCGTGAGTCCAGCGGTTTCGGTGCAGATTACAACGCAATGATCCGCGTTGATAGCGCGTCTGAATTCAAAGGTTACGACGCGCTGGAACTGACCGGTAAAGTGACCGCCCTGTTTGTTGACGGCAAAGCCGTAGACAGCATCAGCGCAGGTCAGGATGCGGTTGTCATTCTGGACAAAACCCCGTTCTATGCGGAATCCGGCGGTCAGGTTGGCGATAAAGGCGAACTGAAAGGCAACGGTTTCAGCTTCAGCGTGAGCGACACCCAGAAATACGGTCAGGCGATTGGTCACCAGGGCAAACTGGTTTCCGGTTCTCTGAAAGTGGGCGAGGGCGTCCAGGCTAACGTTGATGAAGCTCGCCGCGCGCGCATTCGTCTCAACCACTCTGCCACCCACCTGATGCACGCTGCACTGCGCGAGGTGCTGGGTACCCACGTTGCACAGAAAGGTTCTCTGGTTAACGACAAAGTGCTGCGTTTCGACTTCTCGCATTTTGAAGCGATGAAACCGTCTGAAATCCGTGCGGTGGAAGATCTGGTGAACGCGCAGATCCGTCGTAACCTGCCTATCGAAACCCATATCATGGATCTCGAGGCGGCGAAGAAAAAAGGCGCGATGGCGCTGTTTGGTGAGAAATATGACGACCGTGTTCGCGTGTTGAGCATGGGCGACTTCTCTACCGAGCTGTGCGGTGGTACTCACGCCTCCCGCACCGGTGACATTGGCCTGTTCCGCATTGTTTCCGAGTCGGGGACGGCGGCAGGTGTGCGTCGTATTGAAGCGGTGACCGGTGAAGGGGCGATTGCCAGCCTGCATGCGCAGAGCGATCAGCTGCACGACATCGCGCAGCTGCTGAAAGGTGATAGCCAGAACCTGGGCGAGAAAGTGCGCGTTGCACTGGATCGCACGCGTCAGCTGGAAAAAGAGCTGCAGCAGCTGAAAGAGCAGGCTGCGGCGCAGGAGAGTGCAAACCTCTCCAGCAAGGCTGTAGACATTAAGGGCGTTAAACTGCTGGTCAGCGATCTGGCGGGGGTTGAGCCTAAGATGCTGCGTACTATGGTCGACGATCTCAAGAACCAGCTTGGTTCCACCGTTATCGTGCTGGCGACAGTGGCAGAAGGTAAGGTTTCTCTGATTGCGGGCGTCTCTAAGGATGTGACCGACCGCGTAAAAGCAGGGGAGCTGATTGGTATGGTCGCTCAGCAGGTGGGCGGCAAAGGTGGCGGTCGTCCGGACATGGCGCAAGCCGGTGGTACGGATGCGGCGGCACTTCCGCAAGCTTTGGCCAGCGTTGAAAGCTGGGTAAGCGCGAAACTGTAATAACTACAAAGCACAAGCAGACGCCATAGCGGTAACGTTATGGCGTCTTGTTCACTGTGCTATCGATAACGATAAAGTCAGGTTGAGTTTGTGTATATCGGCTAAACTTACGTTTAACAGAATGTGATGCCGTGACTGCTTACACTTTACGTGTTTGTCATCGCTTACTTTTTGGCGTTATATGATGGATAATGCCGGGATACAAGAGACCCGACTCTTTTAATCTTTCAAGGAGCAAAGAATGCTGATTCTGACTCGTCGAGTTGGTGAGACCCTCATGATTGGGGATGAGGTCACCGTGACAGTTTTAGGGGTAAAGGGTAACCAGGTACGTATTGGTGTTAACGCTCCTAAAGAAGTATCTGTCCACCGTGAAGAGATCTACCAGCGTATCCAGGCTGAAAAATCCCAGCAGTCCAGTTACTGATATTGTCGCGTCTCGCTGTCGGGCGAGACGCAACCCTCCTGTCATTTTTCCTGCTCAAAGTTACCGTTTAATTTCAACCGCTCTCTTTTTAACCACTCCGTTACCCTTTACTCGTCTCTGCACTGCCTTTTCTGCCACAGTTTTATGTGAAGATGCCTGCAAAATCCGCTTATAAAACACCCTCTTTGCGGCTTTTACATGCGAATTGCCTGTGATTTGTGCAAACGATAAAAGCTTTTGGAAAATTGTTTGACTTATAAGTCCCAGAAAGTAATATATGCGCCACGCAGCGACGAGAAGCTCTTAACGAGTCACTCGAAGCACTCGAAAGAGGCGTTGTGTGGTGAGGTGGCCGAGAGGCTGAAGGCGCTCCCCTGCTAAGGGAGTATGCGGTCAAAAGCTGCATCCGGGGTTCGAATCCCCGCCTCACCGCCATTTTGCATCCGTAGCTCAGCTGGATAGAGTACTCGGCTACGAACCGAGCGGTCGGAGGTTCGAATCCTCCCGGATGCACCATCTATTACTTCATATTGCTTTAGAAGTGATATGAATATCGAGCAGTACAGTAGTAAATCCCGATGCATCCGTAGCTCAGCTGGATAGAGTACTCGGCTACGAACCGAGCGGTCGGAGGTTCGAATCCTCCCGGATGCACCATTTACTGTTTCTAAAAGCATTTCCCCGATGCATCCGTAGCTCAGCTGGATAGAGTACTCGGCTACGAACCGAGCGGTCGGAGGTTCGAATCCTCCCGGATGCACCATTTACTGTTTCTAAAAGCATTTCCCCGATGCATCCGTAGCTCAGCTGGATAGAGTACTCGGCTACGAACCGAGCGGTCGGAGGTTCGAATCCTCCCGGATGCACCATCTTCTCCTTCTTTGTTTATTCCTTCGACGTTCCGTCAGCAATCACACTCTCAGTCAGCGACAAAAAACACCTTTTACGATAAAGTAATGCTTTGTTAATCGTTTAGCGAGAGCACGATGTACGCACAGTATGACGGTTTGATCTTCGATATGGATGGCACTCTCCTGGATACCGAACCTACGCATCGTCAAGCCTGGACTGACGTCCTGGGCCGCTACGGCATGCGTTTCGATCTTCAGGCGATGATTGCCCTTAACGGATCGCCCACCTGGCGTATTGCGCAGGCCGTGATTGAACTGAATCAGGCCGATCTCGACCCGCACCTGCTCGCGCGCGAAAAAACCGATGCGGTAAAAGCCATGCTTTTAGATACTGTCCGCCCGTTGCCGCTGGTTGACGTGGTAAAAGCGTGGCACGGACGTCGCCCAATGTCGGTCGGCACGGGCAGCGAAAGCGCGATTGCAGAAGCCTTACTCAATCATCTTGGCCTGCGCCACTATTTTTCTGCCGTGGTCGCCGCCGATCATGTTAAGCACCACAAGCCAGCACCGGACACCTTCCTGCTTTGCGCAGAATTAATGGGCGTCCCGGCGGCAAAATGCGTCGTGTTTGAAGATGCCGATTTCGGTATTCAGGCCGCGCGTGATGCCGGCATGGCCGCGGTGGATGTGCGCTTACTGTGAGTGACGCACTGTCACTTGCCTCATTATTCGCCAGCAGTTTCTTAAGCGCCACGCTGTTACCGGGCAATTCGGAAGTGGTGCTGGTGGCGATGCTGTTGTCCGGCGTGAGTCAGCCCTGGCTGCTGGTGTTAATAGCAACAATGGGTAATAGCCTTGGAGGGCTGACTAACGTTATTCTTGGGCGTTTCTTTCCGCTGCGTGAGACATCGCGCTGGCAGGAAAAGGCAGTCGGCTGGCTAAAACGCTATGGCGCTGCCACGCTGTTATTAAGCTGGATGCCTGTAATAGGCGATTTACTGTGTCTGCTGGCGGGATGGATGCGCATCTCCTGGGGACCAGTGCTCTTTTTTTTGTGCCTTGGCAAAGCGGTGCGTTATGTCCTTGTGGCATGGGCAACGCTGCAGGGTATGACGTGGTGGCACTAATTGGTGGAATGAATACGCGACCTTCAATCGTCAACCATTACAATTATGCTGAGTAACATTACTTTGACAGGCGGGAGGTCAATTTGATCCCGGACGTATCTCAGGCGCTGGCCTGGCTGGAAAACCACCCTCAGGCATTGAAGGGTATTCAGCGTGGTCTTGAGCGTGAAACGCTGCGCGTTAACGCGGACGGTAGTTTAGCGACGACGGGTCACCCGAAGGCGTTAGGCTCGGCGCTGACACATAAATGGATCACAACCGATTTCGCTGAAGCACTGCTGGAGTTTATCACCCCGGTAGAAGGCGATATTGATCATATGCTGACGATCATGCGCGATATCCATCGCTACACGGCGCGTAATCTGGGCGACGAGCGTATGTGGCCTCTCAGCATGCCGTGTTATATCGAGCAGGGCCAGGAGATTGAGCTGGCACAGTACGGCACATCGAATATCGGCCGGCTGAAAACGCTCTACCGTGAAGGGCTGAAAAACCGCTACGGCGCGTTGATGCAGACAATTTCGGGCGTGCACTACAATTTCTCGCTGCCAATGGCTTTCTGGCAGGCGAAATGCGGTGAAACGGATAAGGACGCGATCTCCGCGGGCTATTTCCGCCTGATCCGCAACTATTACCGCTTCGGCTGGGTTATTCCTTATCTGTTTGGTGCGTCGCCGGCCATCTGCTCGTCGTTCCTGCAGGGGAAACCGACGACGCTGCCGTTCGAGAAGACCGAGTGTGGAATGTACTATCTCCCATATGCCACCTCTCTGCGCCTGAGCGATCTGGGTTATACCAATAAATCGCAAAGCAATCTCGGTATTACGTTTAACGAATTGCACGAATATGTGGCAGGATTGAAGCGGGCGATCAAAACCCCGTCGGAAGAGTACGAAAAAATCGGCCTCGAAAAAGACGGTAAGCGCCTGCAGATCAACAGCAACGTCCTGCAGATTGAAAACGAGCTGTATGCGCCAATTCGTCCTAAGCGCGTGACGCGCAGCGGTGAAACCCCGTCGGATGCGCTGCAGCGCGGTGGGATTGAATACATTGAAGTGCGCTCGCTGGATATCAACCCGTTCTCACCGATTGGCGTTGATGAACAGCAGGTTCGCTTCCTGGACCTGTTTATGGTCTGGTGCGTGCTGGCGGATGCGCCGGAAATGAGTTCAGACGAACTGCTCTGTACCCGTACAAACTGGAACCGCGTGATTCTGGAAGGGCGTAAACCAGGCCTGACGCTGGGTATCGGCTGTGAAACCGCACAGTTCCCGCTGACGAAAGTCGGTAAAGATCTGTTCCGTGACCTGAAGCGTGTTGCCCGGACGATGGACAGCATGGAGGGCGGCGACGCGTATCAGCAGATTTGCGACCAGCTGGTGGAATGCTTTGATAACCCGGAGCTGACGTTCTCAGCACGTATTCTGCGTTCTATGATTGATCAGGGCATCGGCGGTACCGGGCGTTCGCTTGCGGCGGAATACCGTGAGATGCTGTTGCAAGAGCCATTAGAAGTCCTGAGCGAAGCGGATTTCGTTGCGGAACGCGATGCGTCCGTGGTGCGTCAGAAAGAGGTTGAAGCGGCGGATTCGGAGTCGTTTGAGGCGTTTCTGGCGAAGCAGGCTTAAGCAGAAAAGAAAAAGGCCACATCGCTGTGGCCAAAATATACATCTCTGAATTCAGGGATGATGATAACAAATGCGCGTCTTTCATATACTCAGACGCGCATTCTGTAGAAGAGTTCAGTTTATTTTAAAAAAAATCACTACCGGAGGTGACGTATGCCGTTATTAGATAGCTTTACTGTCGACCATACCCGTATGGAAGCACCTGCAGTCCGCGTGGCGAAGACCATGCACACCCCGCACGGCGACACGATCACCGTCTTCGATCTGCGTTTCTGCGTGCCAAACAAAGAAGTGATGCCGGAGAAAGGCATTCATACGCTGGAACACCTGTTCGCTGGTTTCATGCGTGACCACCTGAACGGCAACGGCGTTGAGATCATCGATATCTCTCCAATGGGCTGCCGTACCGGCTTCTACATGAGCCTGATTGGCCAGCCTGAAGAGAAACGTGTGGCAGATGCCTGGAAAGCGGCCATGCAGGATGTGCTGAAGGTAAAAGAGCAGAGCCAGATCCCTGAGCTGAACGTTTACCAGTGTGGGACTTACCAGATGCACTCTCTGGAAGAAGCGCAGGAGATTGCGCGTCACATCATCGAGCGTGATGTCCGCGTGAACAGCAACGAAGAGCTGGCCCTGCCAAAAGAAAAACTGCAGGAACTGCACATCTAGTGCACCTTCTCCCTCTCCCACCGGGAGAGGGTAGGGTGAGGGTGGTTTAATCCCATGACCACAACCTTAACCTTCTCCTTTACCCATCGTCCCCTTGTGCCGTTTGCCCATGATTACGTTCATGGTGACAACGAGCCGTGGCATGAGCATGACTGCGCGCAACTGCTGCATACCCTGAGCGGCGTGGTACGGGTAGATACCGCATCCGGCTGCTGGGTTGTCCCTCCGGGCCGCGGCGTCTGGCTACCGGCGGGTACCCGTCACTCGTTGCGTATTACCGGCAACGTGGCGGCGCGCACGCTGTTTATCGATCCGCTGGCGCGGGCCGATCTCCCGGCCACCTGCCAGATCGTGCAGATCTCCCCGCTGCTGCGGGAACTGATCCTCGCTGCGCTCTCGCTTCCCGAGTCTTACGCACCGGGGAGCCGAGACGAACGCGTGTATGAGCTCATTCTGGATGAAATTCGCCTTATGCCGGTACTGCCGTTTCATCTCCCGGAGCCGGAAAGTGAACCGCTACGCCGTCTTTGCCAGCAGATCCGCCAGACCGCCGGGGAGAGCTGGAGCAGTGCACAAGCCGCGGGCCTGCTAGGCATGAGCGAGCGCACAATGAACCGCCATTTTCAGCAGCAGACGGGATTAAGCTACGGTGAGTGGCTGAGACGGGCGCGCCTGCTGGAGGCGCTGGTACGGCTGGCGCAGGGCCAGCCGGTGCTTCGGGTGGCGCTGGAACTGGGTTACGGCAGTCACAGCGCCTTTACGGCCATGTTCCGCCGGGTGATGGGCATTTCACCCAGCGACTACTTCAAAGACAGCTAACCGCATTAAAAAGTGCCTGAAGCGAGGCGCGCGAGACGTCGCTGTCAATTCCCACGCCCCAGCGGTTGCTGCCGTCCTGAAACAGGCAGCGAATGTACGCCACCGAACGGCTGTCGCTGCGTTCGCCTAACGAATGTTCGTGATAATCCTTAATCACGAACGGCGCGTTGACCCAGCGGCTTAACCCCTGAGCGGCGGCGGACAGCAGGCCGTTACCCTGACCTTCGAGCTGGCGCGTTCCCCCCTGCGTACAGATGCTTGCCGTCAAACGCAGCTGACCGTCCTGCTGGCCATCGCTGCGATAGGATTGCAGCGCTAACGGCGGCGTTGCCACCAGGCCGTAGCGGGTGCGGAACAGCTGCCACAGCGCGTTTTGCGTCATCTCTTTTCCGTGGCGGTCGGTTTCCTGCTGTACATGCTGGCTGAAATCCTGCTGCAGGGCGCGGGGTAATTTCAGACCATGATTCTGCTCGATAAGCCACGCGCTGCCGCTTTTCCCTGACTGGCTGTTCACGCGGATCACCGCTTCATAGGTGCAGCCGATATCCTGCGGGTCAACGGGCAGGTAAGGCATCTCCCAGCGGTCGCCTGGCCTGCGGGCATCAAAGCCTTTTTTGATGGCGTCCTGGTGCGAGCCGGAGAAGGCGGTATAGGCCAGACGTCCGGCCCACGGATGGCGCGGATGCACCGGCAGCTGGTTGCAGGTTTCCACCACTTCCACCACCCGGTTCATATCGCTAAAGTCCAGATTCGGGCTAATACCCTGGCTGTAAAGGTTCATCGCCAGCGTCACCAGGCAGACGTTGCCTGTACGTTCCCCGTTCCCGAAGAGACAGCCCTCCACGCGGTCAGCGCCCGCCATCACGGCCAGCTCGGCGCTGGCAACGCCGGTACCGCGGTCGTTATGCGGATGCACGCTGATGCAGACATCGCGGCGGCGGCTAAAGTGGCGACAGAAATACTCGATCTGATCGGCATAGACGTTCGGCGTGCTCACTTCGACGGTCGCGGGTAAGTTGATCACCATCGGGCGTTCGTCGCACGGTTGCCAGATCTCCGCCACGGCTTCACAAATCTCCAGCGCAAATTCCGGCTCGGTAAAGCAGAAGGTCTCCGGAGAGTATTCATACTGCCAGCGGGTGTCGGGATTTTCCTCGCACAGCTTACGGATGAGCCGCGTGGCGCGCGTCGCCAGCTCAACGATTTGCCCTTTCTCCATGCCGAATACCAGGCGGCGGAACAGCGGAGCGGTGGCGTTATACAGATGGACGGTGGCCTGCTTCGCACCGCGCAGGGATTCAAAAGTACGATGGATGAGATCTTCCCGCGCCTGAGTGAGCACCTGAATCGTAACGTCATCCGGAATGCGGTTCTCTTCAATCAGCTGGCGGACAAAGTTGAAATCCGTCTGCGAGGCGGAGGGAAAAGCGACCTCGATCTCTTTAAACCCGCAGCTCAGCAGCAGATCCCAGAACTGCAGCTTGCGCGCGCTGTCCATCGGCTCGGCCAGGGCCTGGTTGCCGTCGCGTAAGTCGGTGGAGAGCCAGCGCGGCGCGTGGGTAATGCGTTGCTCCGGCCAGCGGCGGTCGGGAAGAGAAATAGCGGGATAAGGCTGGTACTTGTCGGCGGGTGTGTTCAGCATGATGCGCTCCTGTTGTCTTTTCACTATCGTGAAGGGATTTCAGGCGCGCTGCTTTATCGGAGGTGACAATTGCTGTCGCGTTTTGGACAGGGAGGTGATGGTTGCCGGGTGGCGGCTATGCCTTACCCGGCCTACAGGATTATTTGTAGGCCCGGTAAGCGCAGCGCCACCGGGCAACCCGCGCAGAGGACTAATGCGCGCCGCCACCCCCGCCACCGGCACCAAACGGCGGTCTGGCAAACCACACCAGCCCCAGCAGGACGATAAAGATCCCTGCCGAAATCCAGAAAATCTCGTTAGCCGAGATAATCAGCCCCTGGTTGGTGATCTGCTGGGCAATCCAGCCGGACGCCTGCTGCTCCGTCATGCCCATTCCCTGAAGCTGGCTATACATCTGCTGCGCATTCGGGTTGTAGGGATTCACCGCTTCGGTCAGTTGCGCGTGGTGCATCGATTCACGGTTTGTCCACAGGGTGGTGGTGATCGACGTCCCGATGGAGCCCGCCAGTGTACGGGTGAAGTTCGACAGGCTCGACGCAGCCGCCAGACGCTCAGGCGGCAGGCCGGAGAGCGTGATGGTGGTCAGCGGCATAAAGAAGCACGCAACCGCGAAGCCCTGAATAAACTGCGGCCACGCAGAGGCGCCAAAGTCCATTCCCGGCTCAAAGGTATACGCGCGCCAGTAGAAGCACACCGCATACATAATGAAGCTGAAGGTCACCAGCCGACGCATGTCGAGCTTGTGGGCAAAGCGGCCAATAATCGGCGACAGCAGGACCGGGATCACCCCGACCGGCGCGGACGCCAGACCCGCCCAGGTTGCGGTATATCCATACACCTCCTGCAACAGCTGCGGCAGCAGAACAATCGCGCCGAAGTAGAGCATATAGGCGAGGCTGATACACAGACAGCCGATGGTGAAATTTCGCGACTTAAACAGTGAGAGATCGACTATCGGGTTTTCGTCCGTCAGCTCCCAGACAATCAGGAAGCTCAGCGACACCACCGCGACAATGGTCAGGATGATAATTTCCTGCGAGTTGAACCAGTCGAGCTCTTTACCGCGGTCGAGCATGATCTGCAGACTGCCGATGCCGAGGATCAGCAGCGCCAGCCCGATGCTGTCGATACGCCGCTGCTCGGTACGCGTTTCACGGCCGCGCAGGGATTGCAGCGTCATCAGCACCACGACGGCACCAATCGGGACGTTGATAAAGAAGATCCAGCCCCAGTGGTAGTTATCGCTGATGTAGCCACCCAGAATCGGTCCGCAGATAGGCGCGACGATAACGGTCATCGACCACAGCGCCAGCGCGACGGAGCGTTTTGCGGGAGGGTAGTTGCTCAACAGCAAACTCTGGGAGAGCGGGATCAGCGGCCCCGCGACTATCCCCTGAATGACGCGGAAGAAAATCAGCATCGTCAGGCTGCTGGACATGCCGCAGGCCCAGGAGGCCAGCACAAACGCCACCGTGGACCAGAGGAACAGCTTCACTTCCCCGACGCGCTTCGCCAGCCAGCCGGTAATCGGAATGGAGATGGCGTTCGCCACCCCAAACGAGGTGATGACCCAGGTTCCCTGGCTCAGGGACGAGCCAAGGTTACCGGCGATGGTCGGGATGGCCACGTTTGCGATGGTGGAGTCCAGCACCTGCATGAATGTCGCCAGCGACAGTGCAATGGTCATAATGACCAGCTGCGCGCCCTCCAGCGGTTTTTGCGGCTTTTGCTGTTGCATAACGCTCACCTTCGGATTAACCGGCGTTTGCCTTCACGATGTCATCGATCAGCTTGTTGACCGGATCGAGGCTAATTTCACGGGCGTTACTCTCATACGCCGGGCTGCTACGCACCTGGCTTGCCAGGATCTGACCATCGCGGTTGGCGGTGTCGACCGTCACCAGCGTAGAGAGGCCGATACGCAGCGGGTGATCCGCCAGCTGTTTGGCATCCAGTTCGATACGCACAGGCAGACGCTGGACCACTTTGATCCAGTTACCGGTGGCGTTCTGCGCGGGCAGCAGGGAGAAGGCGCTGCCGGTCCCCATATCCAGGCCAACCACTTTCCCGGTGTACTTCACGTCATCGCCGTAGATGTCGCTGACAACCGTCGCGGTCTGGCCGATACGCATATGGGCGAGCTGCGTCTCTTTAAAGTTGGCATCAACCCACAGATTGTCCGCCGGCACGACCGCCATCAGCGGGGTGGTAGGGCTAATCTGCGCCCCTGGCTGGACGGAACGGCGGGAGACATAGCCGGTCATCGGGCTGACGATTTTGGTACGCTGGAGGGCAAGCCATGCGTTGCGCACTTCAGTCGCGGCCTGCTGTACGGCTGGCTGGTTTTCGAGGCTGGTGCCCAGCACCATCGCCTGGTTGGCGTTGTACTGTTGAATGGCGACATCCAGCTGTGCCTGAGCGCTGGCAACGGCGTCACGCGCGTGCTGCAGCTCTTCACGGCCAATCAGGTTGGCGCTGCCGAGCGGTACGCGGCGGTTCAGGTCGCTCTGCGCCTGGGCAAGTGCGGTTTTCTGCACGTCGATGTTGGCCTGCAGCTGTTTGCTGTTGATCATCAGCTGGCGGGTCTGACGGACGCTGGAGGCCAGCGCGGTCTTCGCTTTCTCAAATGCCTGCTGGGCGTCGGTCGGATCGAGGGTCACCAACACATCGCCTTTTTGCACAAAGTCGGTATTGTCAGCCCAGACTTTCGTCACGCTGCCCGACACCTGCGCCATAATTTGTACCTGGTTCCCTGCCACGTACGCGTCGTCTGTTTCCTCAGCATGACGCAGTACTAAAAACCAATAGATCCCATATGCCACGGCAATAATGATAAAGAGCAAGGTCAACAGAAGAAGGGCGCTCTTACGTTTGCCTTTCTTATTGGCCGGTTGCTGCGGGGTAGTGCTCTCCGCATTTGCGCTCATTGTTGTTCTCCACGATCTTCTTATTTTCACATCGGCTGAGCCGACCTGTTGTCAGAAAGGCCAGCAGTGTGACGTGCTGGCCTGTCGGTTTTCTTATGAATCTGGATGGTTGAGCGTGTCGTCGCGTTAGCGCAGCGCCTCAAGAACGGCGCCGTCTTCATCCATCTGGTCCAGACGGGTGAGCAGCTTGCGAGTGATGTGCTCAAGCTGGTCGCGCTCGGCAGCGCTGAGGGCGGACCACAGTTTGTGCAGGCAATTGTGCTGAGGTGGCAGCACCTCACGCAGGAACTGGTGACCTTTGTCGGTCAGTTGCAGATGCAGGCAGCGGCGATCGTTGTCGCTTTCACGGCGTTCAATCCAGCCACGCTTTTCAAGCTCATCGGCAATACGGGTCGCATTGGTACGGGAGGAGCCCAGCGCGCAGCTCAATTCGGAAGGCTGAATGCTATGGTTTTCCTGAGACTCCAGCGTAATCAACGCCATAAACAACGTCTCGTTAATCCCTTGAGCTTTCAGCATTTTATTACGGTTTTCCAGTAGCTTACCCTGCATGTGCATGCACAGGCGAGTCAGCAGGATCTCCTGGTACGGGAAGTCCTCATGGCGACTGGCGCGGAATTTAAGCATTTGTTCAATGGGCGTAAACGAACTATCCATTTGGGCATAACCTCATTAATTACAGCCGATATAGTAACGACGGTGACAAATAATGTAAATGAATTATTTGTGCGGTTATATCCGCCAAATTAATGTCACCATCAGAAAGCGCCGGGTAAGTCCGTGACCCGGTGAGCACAGAAAGGGTAGGGTGTGAACCCGCTGAAGAGAGGATGTGAGGACGGGGGTCTGAACTGTTCATGCCGATTGTAAATATGTCACCCACATTAAAATTTCTGGGATAAATGATTACGTTTACATTAACAGACTGAGGGGCCTCTTTACACCCTAAGAGGCCCAACGCAATGTAAAACTTAATGAATTGCCTCCTGGCGATGGTAACCACGCCACCATACCACCAGGTTGAGTGCGGCAACGATGGCGCCAATCCCACACACGCCGGACCAGCCGGCATGCTGCCACGCCGAGGCGGAAATGAGCGAACCCGCTGCGCCGCCAATAAAGTAGCTGGTCATGTATCCGGCCGTGAGGCGGTTACGCGCCTCTGGCTTCACGCGGTAGATCACGGTCTGGTTGGTGATATGAACGCCCTGCACGGTGAGATCGAGCACCAGAATACCGACAATCAGCGCCAGCACCGAGACGTGCCCGTACCATATTGCCGCCCAGGAGAGCAGGAGTAAAACCAGCCCTGCGGAGGTGGTCAGGTGAGATTTGCCCTTGTCGGCCAGCCCACCCGCGGGACGCGCGCCCAGCGCGCCAGCGGCACCGGCCAGACCGAACAGACCAATCACCCCTTCGGAATAATTGAACGGCGGGGCGGCAAGCAGAAACGCCATCGACGTCCACAGAATGCTGAAGTTAGCGAAGGTGAAACAGCCGAGCAGGGCGCGGGTGCGCAGAAGTTTATCCTGCGTGAACAGGCTAAACACGGAGGCCAGCAGCTGCGGATAGTTCAGGTGGTTCTCCTGCTTCACCTTCGGCAGGCCGCGCCACAGCGCCAGCGCCATAACGACCATCAGGACGCTCGCCACCCAGTAAACGGTGCGCCAGCCGCCGAGGCTTGCCAGCAGTCCTGCAACGGTACGCGCCAGCAAAATCCCCAGCAGCAGGCCGCTCATGATGGTACCCACCACCTTGCTGCGTTTTTCCGGGGAGGCGAGGGTCGCCGCGAGAGGCACCAGAATTTGTGCCACCACGGAGAACAGCCCCGTAAGCGCGGTACCGACGATCATCATCGTCAGCGACTGGCTGCTGGCGGTGATCAGCATCCCGACGGCGGCCAGCAGGGTCATTGAGACAATCAGCATCCGGCGTTCAAACATATCGCCCAGCGGCACCAGGAACAGCAGCCCGGCGGCATAGCCGAGCTGCGCGGCCGTAACAATAAAGCCTGCGGAGCTGGCAGAGAGGTTGAACGCGCGGGCGATGGTGTCGAGAAGAGGTTGCGCGTAGTAGTTGCTGGCGACCGCCAGACCCGTTGCCACGGACATTAAAAGGATGAGTGCGGGGCTAAGCCCTTGAGTTGTTTTGGTCATTAGTTTCAGGAATCGTTAGTGAAGTGATTATTTTTCCGGAAACCATAATAGCTAATGATTGTGAATAGTGTGGGATTGTTACGTGATGGATTGTGCGGTTTGGGCCCCTCACCCGGCCCTCTCCCCTTTGGGGAGAGGGCCGGGTGAGGGGGGTATTTTTACTTCTGCGCTGCAAGCGCCTCTTTCACCCAGCCGTCAAACTGCTGCTGGTGGGCTTTGATCCAGCCGTCCACATGACCTTTCACATCCGCCTCAGAGGATTTGCCCGCATGCATCATTGCGTTCTGGGCGTTAATGTCCGCCAGCGGCAGCTTCATCACCGAAAACAGCTTCGCCGCCGCCGGGTTTTTCTCTGCCCAGGCTTTGTTGGCGACGATGTGCATAGTGTTCACCGGGAAACCGTAGTTCATGCCGTTCGGCAGTTTAGTGTCGATATCCTTTTGCTCGCCCGGCAGGGAGGAGAACGGCACCTGCAGCCACACCACGTCTTTACCCGGCTTCAGCACGTCGCTCACCCAGTATGGCGTCCAGGTGTAATAGATCACCGGTTTGCCCTCTTTGAAGCGGGCGATGGTGTCGGCCATCATCGCCGAATAGTTGCCGTGGCTCACCTCGACCGTTTTCGCCAGATCAAACGCTTTGTTCTGGTGGTTAATCACCGCTTCACAACCCCAGCCCGGCGAGCAGCCCATCATGTCGGCTTTACCGTCGCCGTTGGTGTCAAACAGCTTCGCGATCTGCGGATCTTTCAGCTGCGCAATATTGGTGATGTGATACTGGTCGGCGGTTTTCTTGTCGATCAGATACCCCTGGGCCGCACCGGTTACAAAAGTGCCTTCGCGGTAGAATTTCTTATCGCCGCCGGCGGCGGCATACATATCGTCGTGCAGCGGCTGCCAGTTTACGGCGGTAAAGGTGGCATCACCGGAGGCAATCGAGGTGTAGCCGACGTTGTAATCCACTTCGCTCGGCGTGTTAACCGTGTAGCCCAGCTTCTCCAGCGCGCGGCTGACCAGCAGGGTCTGGAAGCTCTCTTCCGAAATGGTGCTCTGCACCGGCTGCACGGTAATGCCTTTGCCCGGCAGGTCAGCGGCGAATGCGCTGGTGGAGACAAGGGTGGCAAACGCTGTGGCAAAAAGTACGCTCTGTCGCATCGTTGTTCCTTATTTAATGAATGGGCGGGTGAGTAACCCGACGGGGCCGGTGGTGTACCAGCGACGGTTGCCGCGACTGCGTGAATCACGACCGACGGCCTGGGTCAGGCGGTCAAGAATAATGGCGAGGATCACAATCCCGACGCCGCCAACGGTAGCCAGCCCCATGTCGAGACGGCCAATGCCGCGCAGCACCATCTGACCGAGACCGCCTACGGCAATCATCGAGGCAATCACCACCATCGACAGCGCCAGCATCAGCGTCTGGTTAACGCCTGCCATGATGGTCGGCATTGCCAGCGGGAGCTGAACCTTAAACAGCATCTGACGCGGGCTGGCGCCAAACGAGCGTGACGCTTCGATCAAATCCGCAGGGACCTGGTTAATGCCCAGAATGGTCAGACGAATAATCGGCGGCAGGGCGAAGATAATGGTCACCACGACCCCCGGCACGTTGCCGATGCCGAACAGCATGACGATAGGTACCAGATAGACGAACGCCGGCGTGGTCTGCATCGCATCAAGCAGGGGACGAATGATCTTCGCCGCCCTCGGGCTGCGCGCCAGCCAGATCCCCATCGGCAGGCCGATGACAATGCAGAAGAGCAGGGCGGTCAGCACCAGCGCCAGGGTGATCATCGCCTGCGACCAGGCTCCGATGGCACCGATCGCAATCAATGAGATCAGCGTGGCGATCCCCATCCCCGTGCTGCCAAACTGCCAGGCGATCAGGGAAAACAGCACAATCGCCACCGGCGCTGGCATGCCCAGCATCAGCTGCTGGAAGCCGTTAAGGATGTAATCGACCGGGATGCGGATCCCCTGGAAGAGCGGGCGGAAGTGAGTGACCACCCAGTCGATCCCCTCCGTGACCCAGCTGTCCAGCGGGATCAGCGTCTTGTGGAACGGATCCATAATATTGAAATGCTCTGGCGCAGGCGCGGGCGCGCTGTTCAGCCAGTCTGCTGCACCCCCACCGTCGGCAGGAGCTGGCGTGGAGCCCCACGCATCGGCAGATTGCGCCGCGCTGTCCGCGGCTTCAGTGGTACCCCACGGGTTAGATTGATCGGTCATTGTTTGCCCCCTCGCGATCTAAAGCCTGCAGCAACATGCGTTTTGAGATGATGCCGACGTACTGTTGTTCCTCACCCACGACCGGCACGGCGCATGGCGCCTGGCCGACGTGAGAGAGCAACTCGCTGAGCGGCGTTTCGGCGTCCACGGCAAGCGGAGCGTCAATTAACGCCGCATCGATTCCCTGGTTTTCGCCAAGGGCGGTTTTCAGAGAGTCGATGGAGACAACGCCAACAAATTTATTGCCACGTTCAACCAGATAACCGTATTCACGGTCTTCGTCCTGCAGCAGCTTGAGGGCCGAGCGCGGGCCAAAACCGGGCGTTTTACGGATAATGCCGTTGGGCGTTCTGCGGGCAATATCTTTGGCGCTAAAGACCTGGCTAATATCCACGCCACGGAAGAAGGTGCGCACATAATCATTGGCCGGATTATTGAGAATTTCATCCGGCGTGCCGACCTGCACCACTTCACCATTTTGCATAATGGCAATACGGTCGCCAATTCGCATGGCTTCATCCAGATCGTGAGAAATAAAAACAATGGTGCGCTGATGTTTCGCCTGTAATTTTACCAGCTCATCCTGCATCTCTGTGCGAATTAATGGGTCGAGGGCCGAGAAGGCTTCATCCATTAATAAAATATCCGGATTAATGGCTAATGCGCGGGCTAATCCCACGCGCTGGCGCATACCGCCGGAAAGTTCATCCGGGTACGCATGGGCATAATTTTCCAGCCCGACCTGACGCAGCGCATCAAGGGCTTTTTCCTGACGTTCCTGAGCGGGCGTACCGGCCAATTCCATGCCAAAGGCGGTATTATCCAGCACCGTCATGTGCGGCATCAGCGCGAATGACTGGAACACCATCGCAATCTTCTTTCTGCGCACCTCGCGAAGCTCAGCGTCGGATATTCTGGCGATATCCACGCCGTCAATCAGCACCTGCCCGCGGGTGGGTTCAATCAGGCGATTGAGAAGGCGAACCATAGTGGATTTACCCGAACCGGATAATCCCATGATGACAAAAATCTCGCCTTCTTCAATGGCCAGACTGGCGTTTTTCACGCCAAGCGATAGCCCGGTTTTTTCCAGAATTTGCTCTTTCGAAAGGCCTTTCTCAATATATTTGAATGCGCGCTGTGGATGCTCGCCAAATACCTTATAAAGATTTTTCACTTCTAATTTAATTGCCATGCAATAGAGAGTGTCCTGTTATTTGTTTATGTCGATATGATTACCATGGTAAATTGTTAACGGGCATAACCCTAACATACTCAGAATCTGAGACAACCCTGTGTTTGCTTATGACGTGAATTTTCAGGTAAGCGAAACGGCTGAATTTCCCATGAGTAAAGGGCTGAGCGTGGTTTGAATTTTTCTCAATTTTTTGCTGCGGCATCGGGGAATTTCGCCTGAACATGACGATTCAGGCGAATATGACGTGGAAATGACAGTGTAGTCGCTTTGTAAATATTCGAGAGAAAAATGTTGGGTTTATATTAAATTAACGAACGTTAGCGTTCATTAAAAATCCCAGTCTTCGTCCTCCGTTTCCACCGCTTTACCCATCACGTACGACGACCCCGAGCCCGAGAAAAAATCGTGGTTTTCGTCAGCGTTGGGCGACAGCGCGGACAGAATCGCCGGGTTGACCTCCGCCATCTCCGGCGGGAACATCGCGTCGTACCCCAGGTTCATCAGCGCCTTGTTGGCGTTGTAGCAGAGGAAGGCCTTCACGTCCTCCTCCCAGCCGGTACCGGCGTACAGTTCCTCGGTATAGCTCAGCTCGTTGTCGTACAGATCCATCAGCAAATCGAGCGCAAACCCTTTGAGCTCCTCACGCTTCGTCTCGCTGACTTTCTCAAGTCCTTTCTGATATTTATAGCCGATGTAATACCCGTGTACCGCTTCATCGCGGATGATAAGGCGAATCAAATCGGCGGTGTTGGTCAGCTTGCCGCGGCTCGACCAGTACATTGGCAGCCAGAAGCCGGAATAGAAGAGGAAAGATTCCAGAAACACGCTGGCGATTTTCTTCTTCAGCGGCTCATCAGCCTGATAATAGTCCAGCACCAGGCGGGCCTTGCGCTGCAATGACTCGCTCTCCTCACTCCAGCGGTACGCTGCATCCACATCTTTGGTCTGGCACAGCGTGGAGAATATCGAGCTGTAGGAGCGGGCGTGCACCGCCTCCATAAAGCTGATGTTGGACATCACCGCCTCTTCGTGAGGCGTCAGCGCATCATGCATCAGGGCGGGTGCGCCGACGGTATTCTGGATGGTGTCCAGCAGCGTCAGACCGGTAAAGACGCGGATCGTCAACTGCTGTTCGGCGTGGCTGAGCGTTTGCCAGGCCGGGATATCGTTGGAGAGCGGAACCTTTTCCGGCAGCCAGAAGTTGCTGGTCAGCCGGTTCCACACCTCCAGATCTTTGTCGTCCTGGATTTTGTTCCAGTTAACGGCGCTCACGCGTGATAGTTTCATCCTTTCTCCTTACAGCGCGCAGGACACGCAGCCTTCAATTTCGGTGCCTTCCAGCGCAAGCTGGCGCAGGCGAATGTAGTAGAGCGTTTTAATGCCTTTTTTCCAGGCGTAGATCTGCGCTTTATTGATATCCCGCGTGGTGGCGGTGTCCGGGAAGAAGAGCGTCAGCGACAGCCCCTGATCCACATGTTTTGTCGCCTCGGCGTAGGTATCGATGATTTTCTCCGGTCCGATCTCGTACGCGTCCTGATACAGTGCCAGGTTCTCATTGGTCATAAACGGGGCAGGGTAGTAAACGCGCCCGGTTTTGCCTTCCTTGCGGATCTCTATTTTTGACACAATCGGGTGAATGCTCGACGTGGCGTGGTTGATGTAGGAGATTGACCCGGTTGGCGGCACCGCCTGCAGGTTCTGGTTATAGATGCCGTAACGCATCACGTCATCTCGCAACTGCTGCCACATCTCGCGCGTCGGCAGAACGATCCCGGCGCGGGCAAACAGCTCACGCACTCGCGCTGTTTTCGGCTGCCAGTCGCCTTCCAGGTATTGGCTGAAATACTCTCCGCTGGCGTAGCGGGAGTGCTCAAAGCCCGCGAAGCGCTGGTTACGCTCGCGCGCCAGCATCATCGAGGTGTGCAGCGCATGCCAGGTGATGGTGTAAAAATAGAGATTGGTGAAATCCAGCCCTTCCGAGCTGCCGTAGGCAATGCCTTCCCGCGCCAGATAGCCGTGCAGGTTCATCTGCCCAAGGCCGATAGCGTGCGACGCGGCGTTACCTGCTTCAATGGACGGCACGCTGCGGATGTGGCTCATGTCCGACACCGCCGTCAGGCCGCGAATGGCCGTCTCCACCGTGCGGCCAAAGTCGGGGGAATCCATGGTATGGGCAATATTCAGCGACCCGAGGTTGCACGAGATATCCTTGCCGATCTCCGCGTAGTCGAGGTTCTCGTCATAGCGGGACGCGCTATTGACCTGCAAAATCTCCGAACACAGGTTGCTCATGTTGATGCGCCCGGCAATCGGGTTGGCGCGGTTCACCGTGTCCTCGTACATGATGTACGGATAGCCGGACTCAAACTGAATTTCGGCCAGCGTCTGGAAGAAATCGCGGGCGTTGATATATTTTTTGCGAATACGATCGTCGGCCACCAGTTCGTCGTAGCGCTCGCTGATGGCCACATCGCCAAAGGCTTTGCCGTAAATTCGCTCGATGTCATACGGCGAGAAGAGCGCCATCTCAGCATTCTCTTTGGCAAGCCGGAAGGTAATATCCGGGATCACCACCCCCAGCGACAGGGTTTTGATACGGATTTTTTCGTCGGCGTTTTCGCGTTTGGTATCCAGAAACCGCAGAATATCCGGATGGTGCGCATGCAGGTAAACCGCGCCTGCACCCTGACGCGCGCCAAGCTGGTTGGCATAGGAGAAGGCATCTTCCAGCATCTTCATCACCGGGATCACCCCGGAGGACTGGTTTTCGATGCGCTTGATCGGCGCCCCGGCTTCACGCAGGTTAGAGAGCAAAAACGCCACGCCGCCGCCGCGTTTGGAAAGCTGTAGCGCTGAATTCACCGCGCGGCCAATTGACTCCATATTGTCTTCAATGCGTAGCAGGAAGCAGGAGACCAGCTCGCCGCGCTGGGCCTTGCCGCAGTTGAGGAAGGTTGGCGTGGCGGGCTGGAAGCGCCCGGAGAGGATCTCATCGCTTAGCTGTTGCGCCAGCGCTTCATCACCCTGCGCCAGCGTCAACGCCACCATCACTACGCGATCTTCAAAGCTTTCCAGGTAGCGTTTACCGTCAAAGGTTTTCAGGGTGTAGCTGGTGTAGTACTTCCATGCACCAAGGAAGGTCTGGAAACGAAAACCGCTGGCGTGCGCGCGTTCAAAAAGCTTCACAACGAAGGGGCGTTGATAGCGGGACAGGACGCGAGCGTCGTAGTAGCCCTCTTTGATCAGATAGTCGAGGCGCTCATTCTGGCTCGCAAAGGTCACGCTGTTGGGCCGCACATGGGCGGCAAAAAAGGCGTCCACCGCCTCGCGATCTTTCCCGAACTGAATGCGCCCCTGACGATCGTAGAGGTTAAGCATTGCGTTTAATGCGTGGTAATCCGGCGTCGCCTGAATTACCCGTTCTGCGGTTGTCGTTGCCAAAATTCGTTCACTCCTTTACGCACGTTTTCGACGTCCTGTTGTGTCCCCATGAGCTCGAAGCGATAGAGATACGGCACGCCGCATTTTTGAGAGATGACATCCCCGGCGCGGCCAAAGGCATCGCCGAAATTGCGGTTGCCCGCCGCAATCACGCCGCGGATCAGCCCGCGGTTATGAGGATCGTTGAGAAAGCGGATCACCTGACGGGGAACGGCCCCCGCCGTGCCGCCGCCGCCATAGCTCGGCACCACCAGAATGTACGGTTCCTCTACCCGGATGCGCTCCCGCTCGTTGAGCGGAATGCGCACCGCTGGCAGCCCGACGCGCTCAATAAAACGAAGCGTGTTTTCCGAGCTGCTGGAGAAGAAAACCAGCCCACTCATGCCCGGACGGCCTGCGCGCTCAGGCGGTTGATCATGTCCGGACGGAAACCAGACCAGCTAAGCTCCCCGGCGACAACGACAGGAAGCTGACGGAACCCCTGCGCACGCAGGGTATCGGCGGCCTCGGGCTGCTGATCAATATTCACCATCTCAAAAGCCACACCACGGCTTTCCATCGCACGTTTTGTGGCGTGGCACTGAACACAATCGTTACGTGTGTAAATAATAATGCTCATGATTCGTATTTCCATTTAAAATGAGAGAGCGGCGCGAATCATCGCGTCAGGTTGTGTGTCTCTTGCTAAAAGGAATACTAGATGTAGTTGCCTTAACTTTCAACCATACAAGATATGGGAAATTTAGATTGATATCGCCCCTGTGATGAGCACAGCGGGGCAGGGCGGGCTGTACGGGTTTTTCAGGCGTTCGGGCAAAGAAAAGCCCCGGTAGCCGCTGGCCACCGGGGCAGAAAAACATCTCACAAGGCGTTATTTACGCAGGCTAAGCAGGGCTCCGACGAAAATCCCGACTGCCGCTACCGTGCCCAGCGTGCAGAGCGGTTTTTCGCGCACGAAGGTGGTTGCGCAGCTGACCGCATCGCAGGCCGCCTGAGTCGTACGGGTACGTCCGTTCAGACGCGCACGGGTTTCACGGAGCAGAGACTGAGCCTTACGTTTAGCCGCATCCGCTTCGTCCTTCGCGCCACTTCCCCAGGATTTCAGCACCTCTTCCAGCGAATCCGCTAATTGGCTGACATCATTACGAATATCCTGCGCGTCGTCATTAATATCGTTTCGGTTCGGTCTGTTAAACATACGTTCCTCCGTAATCTTGTGTTCCCGTTCAGTTTAGTTCAGAAATTTAATATCTGA
The DNA here is from genome assembly GCF_026319105.1 of Enterobacter sp. HSTU-ASh6. Lineage (NCBI taxonomy): Bacteria > Pseudomonadati > Pseudomonadota > Gammaproteobacteria > Enterobacterales > Enterobacteriaceae > Enterobacter > Enterobacter sp. HSTU-ASh6. The sequence goes on from NZ_WSPD01000004.1 coordinate 261,352, forward strand.
AGCGCATCACGCGTTATACGGCAGTTTATGGACTATTCTGAAAGCCCTGCTAATGCTGAATACTGTAAGGTTGCCGGGCAGGAAAAGATAACGAGGAAAAGATATGTATTTACGACCTGATGAGGTGGCGCGCGTTCTTGAAAAAGAGGGATTCACCATGGATGAGGTGACACCAAAAGCGTATGGTTATCGCCGTGGCGAGAATTACGTTTACGTTAATCGTGAAGCAAGAATGGGACGTACCGCTCTCATTATTCACCCGACGCTGAAAGACAGAAGTTTGTCATTTGCTGAGCCAGCCTCGGATATTAAAACCTGCGATCATTATCAGCAATTCCCGCTCTATTTAGGCGGCGAGACGCATGAGCATTATGGTATTCCGCATGGCTTCAGCTCGCGTATGGCGCTGGAACGGTTTTTGAAAGGCCTGTTTGGCGACGTACAGTAAACTTGCGACTGGCGTTCGCCAGTCGCTTCACATTACGCTTTTGCCTGGCTGTACTGGCTGACCCTGAACAGGCGGCGACAGTAGTCGAGGAAATAGCCATACACCGCCCCCATCAGCATTGAAATCACAATATTTGAGCTGACTGCCGCCGCGATCTGGTGCCAGTCCGCCCCCACCGTCAGCAGAATGGCCACGTAAACCGGAGACTGGAAGGTCACATACGCCAGAACGTCTGCCAGGTTTTTCACCCAGCCAGCGGGGCTGAGTCGCCGCGCAAAACGCATTACCGCATCGCGGTATAAACCGTAAGGCCAGGCAATAATAATATTGACCGGGATCGCCACCAGGCGAGAGGAAAGTGACTGCTCAAAGGTCATTCCGGAGAGGAATATTTCAATCAGCATGTTCACGACGGAACAGTAGACAACCATCGCGAAAGTATCCGCTACCGCATGGCGCAGGCGTGATTGCGGTGAGAACATGGCTGAACTCCTTGAGAAGAACACAAAAGAAACGATTTTCCCGCAGCGCATAGTGCTTTAGGTTGGTTTGTTTGACGTGTATAGCGTATCTCTCTGTGTTTGAACTAACAACTAGTGATTAATTTTTATTTAATCGCGTTTTGTCCACAAAATTCTCTAAAAATGATTGTTTTTTGACCGGTTCGTTATAATCTGTCCCGCTTAATACTTTTTTATTTAAAAACAATTGGTTATTGGTGGTGGTGCTGACGCGTGTATAAGTGTCGTTCCGGGGGGGCGCAGAATGCTGTAATTTGGCTTAAGGTTGACCATTTATAGTGTGGTCAGAGATCAATGCAAACATACCCCGCAAACCGTATATGATAATATAAAGGGTGACATATAAAGGTATTGGCATTATTGGCAGAGCGGACCCGTGGGTAGATATTTTCGCTGAAATGAATTACTCTTTCGGTGATTTATCTATTTACCCAAAGAAAAGGTTTTCAAATAATATGTCTTTGACGTTACAGAATCTTAATAATATCCGAACTCTGCGCGCCATGGCGCGTGAATTATCCCTGGACGTTCTTGAGGAAATGCTGGAAAAGGTCAGGGTCGTTGCCGAAGAGAAACGGAGTGAGCTGGCGGAATTAGAACAGCAGCGCGCTGAGCAGCAGGAAAAAATTAATGCCCTGCTGGAACTGATGAAAGCCGATGGTATTTCTCCAACCGAACTGCTGAACTCTGAACGGGCGCTGGCGGGTAAAACGGTGAAAAAACGTAAACCGCGTGAAGCGAAATATCGCTTTATTGACCAGAACGGTGAAGAGAAAACGTGGACCGGCCAGGGGCGTACGCCGAAGCCTATTGCCAGCGCACTGGCTAACGGTAAATCACTGGATGATTTTCTGATCTAATCCGTGAGCCGGGCGGAAGCGTCCGCCCGGATGTCTCTTTAGCAGACGCCGAAATCACCTTCTTCGCTATACAGCACGACTTCTGCTGCTTTCAGGGTAAATTTCTCACCCTCTTCATTGCTGGCCTGCACCGCCACAATGCTATCCCCCTTCACGTCGAGCACTTTCAGTTTTGGCCCGCCCTGACGCGGTTGTACATAATCACCGACAGCAAACATAGAACCTCCTCATCGTTTTAGCGATCTTCACCTTAGCCCACGCAGGACGTCGGGTACAGCGTATTTCACCGATGACGGATTACGAGGTACGCCGGTTCCAGGGCATCACCCTGAGCAGTCTCGCCATACCGCAAAAGCCCGTCACACCGGCGAACAGCAGCCCGGCTCCGACAAAACCGCTGAGCAGGAAAAAGCCGCCGGAGACGCTATAGCCCAGCACCACGCCGCACAGAATGAGCAGCCCGGCGGCAATCTGCACCTGACGCATCAGCGGCAGCGGCTGGGATCTGTCTTCGACGGTCTCCAGCCCGGCCTGCTTCCAGCCCTGAATCCCCCCTTCGATCACAAAGGTCTGAGCGGGCGAGGCTGCCCGGGCAAGGCGATCGGCATTCCCCGAGGTCCGGGCACCGGACTGGCAGTGGAAAATTATCGTGTCACCGGCCTCGGCTTTAAGCCCTGCGGGCAGGGTATCCAGCGGCACGGACCGGGCGACAGGAATATGCTCGCGGGCGTATTCGTCGGCATCACGGATATCAATCAGTTTTGCCCCTTCTGCGACGCGCGCGCTGGCCTGTTGAGGTGAAATCAGAGGAAGTGACATGGCGGCTCCTTACGGACAATAAACGGTTTTCAGGGTGCTGATGAGCTGATGCACCGCATCGTTTTTAATGAAATAGAGAATGCGCTGCGCGTCGCGGGTGCTGTCGATCAGACCCTCTTCACGCATACGCGCCAGATGCTGCGACGTGGCAGAGGCGCTAAGGCCGGTCGCGCGGGCCAGTTCGCCTGCGCTGGTCCCCGGCGCGCCGCAGAGTGTGCAGAGGATCAGCAGCCTGCGTGGGTTGCTCATCGCTTTTAAAAGGTTGGCGGCCTGCTCTGCGCTGGCCTGAAGCTGTTCGAGTTCAGTCATGATGATTTAGCATTTACTTAATTAAGGTAATGCTAAAGTAATTGCGGGCATTAAGCCAGTGTCAAAAGCGTAAAAGAGGGTAAAAGCGAGGCATGGAACTGGCGCATACCGATAAACTGACTACGCTTAGAGGGTGTTCTTTTATTATTTTCAATGGATTAGCTTGTACGGAGTTTTTATGGGTTTTTGGCGTATTGTTTTTACCATCCTGTTGCCGCCGCTGGGCGTTCTGTTGGGCAAAGGGCTTGGCTGGGCGTTTATCATCAACATTCTTCTGACGCTGCTGGGCTACTTCCCCGGCCTCATTCACGCGTTTTGGGTACAAAGCAAAAGCTAAGCGCGCCAGAGTAAGTCGCTGTAGATCCCGGTCAGCACGCCCTGTGGGCCAAACTGCTGTTTGATCCAGCGCGTGACCTGGCCGGTTGCGGCATGCTGCGTGGCGAGCAGCATGCGCGAGTCCTGACGCGGGTTATTGATACGTCGCGTCACCAGCAGCCCGTCTTCCACCGCTTCCCGCGCCATATATTCCGGCAAAAATCCTATCCCTTCCCCCAGAATCTGACACTGGCATTTGGTATTAAAGTCCGGCACCAGAATCGCCTCCTGTCCGTGCAGCAGCCAGCCAACCTTCTTGTTAATGGTATGTGCCGTATCTTCCACCATGATGTTGGGATACAGGCGCAACTGGCTCTCCGCTATCGGTTCCGGGACGAAGGCCAGCGGGTGTTCCGGCGCGATGGCAAACACCCAACGGATGGCGCCGATCTCGGTGTAATCAATCCCCCCGCCATCGAGCAGCGTGTCCGGGGCGCCAATGGCGATATTGGCCTGGTTATTAATGATCGAGTCCCAGACGCCGTTATACACCTCGGTGGTGACGGTGATCTGGCAGGTAGGAAACTGTTTTTTCAACACCTGCAGCAGCCGCGCGGTATGGCGCGGGGTATATAACAGCTGATTAATACAGATGCGCACCCGCGCTTCGATGCCCTGAGAAATGGTATCAATTCCGCGCTTGATGGCATGAAAATCATTCAGCAGGTCGGTCGCTTTGCGATAAAAGTAAAAACCGGACTCGGTCAGCTCAATGCTGCGCGTGTTGCGGACAAACAGCACCACGTCCAGCCCGGTCTCCATCCGCTTAATGGTGTAACTGATGGCCGAAGTGGTAACGCCCAGTTCGGCAGCCGCCTTGCTGAAGCTGCCGAAACGTGCCGCGGTCGTGAAGGCCAGCAAATTCTCTTCAGTAAAGATCGAATTCATATTACGGCTCCAGGTTGCCATCAGTTTTGAACATATTTTAACAGCCTCGCAACACGGTATTTGACGTCGGTCACAGTTCTGATGATTTACTACAGGCCTTGTCGTGCAAGGCTTTATCAGCCATAAGAACAATGCCGTCTGCGGCGATAAAAAGCGGCCAGCCATAAGGAAAAGGTTGCACAGACGCACGTTTTAGCTGAACTATTGAATTTAACTCAACAATGAATTGACTGTCGATGAATGATTTTTAAGCGGATTCTTTTCTGAAAGGGCTGTTGCTATTCTCAGGTCATCAGCAACACATCATCGGGAGTCTTTATGTCTGCGAACGAACTCGTTACTGAATTTCTGCTGGCGGCAGAGCAGGGCAATGCCGACGCGCTAAAAGCCTGTCTGGAGAAAGGCGTGGATATTAACGCCACCAACCGTCAGAAAAGAACCGCGATTATTCTTGCCAGCCTGAACAAACATTATTCCTGCGTGTCCTTATTAATTGATGCCGGCGCGGATATTGATAAACAGGACCAGACCTGTTTTAACCCCTTCCTGATTAGCTGCCTGACCAACGATATCACCCTCCTGCGGCTGATATTACCCGCGAACCCGGACCTCGACCGCCTGACCCGCTTCGGCGGCGTGGGCATTACCCCTGCCAGTGAAAAAGGGCACGTGGACATTGTGCGTGAGCTGCTGGAAAAAACCGATATTAACGTCAACCACACCAACTTTGTCGGCTGGACGCCGCTGCTGGAAGCCATCGTATTAAATGACGGCGGAGCGAAGCAGCAGGAGATTGTGAAGCTGCTGCTGGAACACGGCGCGAACCCGCATATGACCGACAAATACGGCAAAACGCCGCTCGAACTGGCGCGGGAAAAAGGCTACCACGAGATAGCCGACCTGCTGCTGGCGGCGGGCGCATAACGTATTCGGCCAGCCTTTTCCGGCTGGCCAGTAATTAAAAACGCATTTTTACCGACGTGTATTTCGCACGACGGCGGCCCCCTTTTATCCGCTCTCAGGAGAAAATAATGCCCACGAAAATCGTGATTAAAAAGAACACGTATTTTGACTCCGTCTCATTAATGTCCGTTTCCACCAAAGCCAATAAATTGCCGGGCGTCGAGCAGGCCTTTGTGGCCATGGCGACGGAGATGAATAAAGGCGTCTTAAAAAACCTCGGACTGTTAACGCCGGAATTAAATGAGGCTAAAAACGGCGATCTGATGATCGTGATTAAAGGCGACGCGGCCAATGATGAAACCCTGGCGGCAATTGAGGCGCTGTTCACGCGTAAAGAACGCCAGGGGGCCCATGAAGCACGCTACGCCACGATTGCCAGCGCCAAAACCCATCGTCCTGATGCCAATCTTGCGGTCATTTCGGTCAACGGGACCTTTGCCGCCCGTGAAGCGCGCCAGGCGCTGGAAAACAATCTTAACGTGATGCTGTTCTCCGATAACGTGTCGCTCGACGACGAGCTGGCGCTGAAGCAGCTGGCTCACCAGAAAGGCTTGCTGATGATGGGGCCAGACTGCGGTACCGCCATTATCAACGGCGCGGGGTTGTGCTTCGCCAACGCGGTACGCCGCGGGCCCATTGGGATTGTCGGCGCTTCCGGTACCGGCAGCCAGGAGCTGAGCGTGCGCATCCATGAATTTGGCGGCGGCGTATCGCAGCTGATTGGCACCGGCGGGCGCGATCTCAGCGAGAAGATCGGCGGCCTGATGATGCTCGACGCCATCGGGATGCTGGAGGCCGACGAGGGCACAGAGGTGATTGCGCTGATCTCCAAGCCGCCGGCCCCCGCCGTGGCCGAAAAAGTGCTGGCCCGGGCGCGCGCCTGCCGCAAGCCCGTTGTCGTCTGTTTCCTTGGGCGCAATGAGCCGCCAGCAGATGAAGACGGGCTGCAGTTTGCGCGCGGTACCAAAGAGGCGGCCCTGAAGGCCGTCCTGCTCACCGGCATTAAAAAAACCTCCCTGGACCTGCACCCGCTCAACTGGCCGCTGATTGAAGCGGTGCGCGCCCGCCTGACCCCGCAGCAGAAATACATTCGCGGCCTGTTCTGCGGCGGCACCCTGTGCGATGAAGCGATGTTCGCGGCGCTGGAAAAATTCGACGACGTCTACAGCAACATTCAACCGGATCCGGCGAAGCGCCTGCGCGATATCAACGTCAGCCAGGCCCATACCTTCCTCGATTTTGGCGATGACGATTTCACCAACGGCAAGCCGCACCCGATGATCGACCCGACCAACCGCATCAGCCGCCTGCTGCAGGAAGCGCGCGATCCGGAAGTGGGGGTGATTGTGATGGACTTCGTGCTGGGCTTCGGCGCGCACGAGGATCCGGTTGGGGTGATGCTCGACGCCATCAAAGAGGCGCAGGCCATTGCGAAAGCCGATAACCGTCCGCTGGAGATCCTCGGCTACGTGCTGGGTACCGATCAGGATCCGCAGCCGCTGGCGCAGCAGTGCCAGCGGCTCACCGATGCCGGCGTCATCTGGGCCAGCAGCAGCACTAACACCGGATTACTGGCCCGTGAATTTGTCTGCAAAGGGGAGAAAGCATAATGACCACTTTATTTAACCAGCCGCTGGACGTGATTAACGTCGGCATCGCGATGTTCAGTGACGATCTCAAAAAACAGCACGTTCCCGTCACCCAGCTCGACTGGACGCCGCCGGGGCAGGGCAATATGCAGGTTGTTGAGGCGCTCGACCAGTTGGCACAAAAACCGCTGGCGGAGAAGATCGCCGCCGCCAACCAACTCGCTCTTGAGCGCATTATTCAGTCTCATCCGGTGCTGGTGGGCTATGACCAGGCGATTAACGTTGTGCCGGGGATGACCCGCACTACCATCCTGCATGCTGGTCCGCCTGTGACCTGGGAAAACATGTGCGGAGCGATGAAGGGTGCTGTCACCGGCGCGCTGGTGTTTGAAGGGCTGGCGACGGATCTGGAGGACGCGGCTAGGCTGGCGGCCTCCGGGGAGATCACCTTCTCGCCGTGCCACGAGCACGACTGCGTGGGCTCCATGGCGGGCGTCACCTCCGCGTCGATGTTTATGCACATCGTTGAGAACAAAACCTATGGCAACCGCGCGTTCACCAACCTCAGCGAGCAGATGGCGAAGATCCTGCGCATGGGCGCCAACGACCAGAGCGTGATCGACCGTCTGAACTGGATGCGCGACGTGCTCGGCCCGATGCTGCGCGATGCCATGAAGATTATCGGTGAAATCGACCTGCGTCTGATGCTGGCCCAGGCGCTGCATATGGGCGATGAGTGCCACAACCGCAACAACGCGGGCACCACGCTGCTGATCCAGGCGCTGACGCCGGGGCTGATTCAGGCGGGCTACCCGGTTGAGCAGCAGCGCGAGGTGTTTGAGTTTGTTGCCAGCAGCGACTACTTCTCCGGCCCGACGTGGATGGCAATGTGTAAGGCCGCGCTGGATGCCGCCCACGGCATTGAATACAGCACCGTGGTCACCACCATGGCGCGTAACGGCTACGAGTTTGGTCTGCGCATTTCCGGCCTGCCGGGACAGTGGTTCACCGGCCCGGCGCAGCAGGTGATTGGCCCTATGTTTGCGGGCTATAAGCCGGAAGATTCCGGGCTGGACATTGGCGACAGTGCAATTACCGAAACCTACGGCATCGGCGGCTTTGCGATGGCAACGGCCCCGGCGATTGTCGCCCTTGTGGGTGGCACGGTGGAGGAAGCCATCGACTTCTCCCGCCAGATGCGTGAAATCACCCTCGGCGAAAACCCGAACGTCACCATTCCGCTGCTCTCGTTTATGGGCATCCCGAGCGCCATCGACATCACCAAAGTCGCCGGCAGCGGCATTCTGCCGGTCATCAACACCGCCATTGCCCACAAAGACGCGGGCATCGGCATGATTGGGGCGGGCATTGTCCACCCGCCGTTTAGCTGTTTTGAAAAGGCGCTGTTGACCTTCCGCGATCGCTACTTTTTATAAGGCATGCATCCATGAAAAACATGAAACTGGAGTGGAAAAGAGGTGACTGGGCGGCCTATTTCGGGTTGATGACCAACAACCTGACCAATTTGCTGACCATGATGGGGTTGCTCATTTTTGTCGTCGGCATCCCGAAGGAGATTGTTTATGGACGCATTGCGCCCGCCTTCGGGCTGGCGGTGCTGGCGGCGAGTATTTGCTACGCATGGTTCGGCATGCAGATGGCGCGCCAGACCGGGCGCACGGATGTGACCGCGCTGCCGTCCGGCCCCAGCGCGCCGTCAATTTTTACCGTGACCTTCCTAGTCCTGATGCCGGTATATCAGCAAACGGGCGATGCGGAGTTCGCCATTCAGATTGGCCTGGTGTGGTGCTTTGTTGAGGCGATGATCCTGGCGGGCGGTTCGTTTTTAGGGGAAACCATCCGCAAGATGATCCCGCGTACCGTACTGCTGTCGTGCTTGTCCGGCCTGGGCCTGCTGCTGCTGGCGATGAACCCGATGCTGCAGGCGTTCGAAGCGCCCACCGTGTCCTTCATCGTCCTGCTGCTGATCTTCATCAACTGGTTCGGTAAAAAGCCCATTTTTGCCCGCATCCCGACAGGGCTGCTGCTGCTGATTGCCGGCACGGCCCTGGCGTGGATCTCCGGCCTGCAAAGCCCGGAGGCGATTAAAGCCTCGATGTCATCGTTCGGCTTTAACCCGCCGCAGGTGCATGTGGAAGGGTTCCTGCAGGGGCTGCCGCACGCGCTGCCGTATCTTGCCTCGGCAGTTCCGCTGGGCCTGGCGAACTATATCTTTGACCTGGAGAACATCGAAAGCGCCCACGCGGCGGGGGACGAATACCCGACGCGTAAAGTGATGCTGGCGAACGGTCTGGCGTCGATGCTTGGTTGCCTGATGGGCAACCCGTTCCCGGTCACGGTCTATGTCGGCCATCCGGGCTGGAAAGCGATGGGGGCGAGCATCGGCTACACGCTGGCTTCCGGCGTGACCATGTTCATCGTGCCGCTGTTCGGGCTGGGGGCGTTTATGCTCGCCATCATTCCGATGACCGCCATCGTGCCGATTCTGGTGTTTATCGGCGTCGTCACCGCCAACCAGGTGGTGCGGGAAACGCCGAAGGTGGAGGTCCCCGTCATCTTCATCTGCCTGTTCCCGTGGATCGCCAACTGGGCGCTGACCATGATGAACAGCGTGATGGGCGCGGCCGGGACAAGTGCGGCGAAAATCGGTACCGACGTGCTGCACAGCAAAGGGATCTACTACGAAGGGCTGATGCATCTCGGCAACGGCGCGCCGCTGGCCAGTATGCTCTGGGGCTGTATCGCCATCTTTGCCATCATTAACAAACCGCTGCGCGGGGCTGTCTCTGCTGCGGGGGGCGCGCTGCTGGCGCTGTTTGGCGTCATCCACGCCCCGGTAGTGGGCTTTGCCGAAGGCAGTTCGCTGATGTTCGTGACGGCCTACCTGATGATGGGCGGTATGTTTGTGGTGAAGCATGTACTGGATAGCCGCGAAACGGCGAGCGTCGAACCCGGCCCGATTGTGAAGGAAAACGTATGAAAGCGCTTATGGTCGTCGCCATTGGCGGCAACAGCATTATCAAAGACAACGCCAGCCAGTCGGTCGAGCATCAGGCGCAGGCGGTAAAAGCGGTGGCAGAGTCGGTGCTGGAAATGCTGGCCTCGGACTATGACATCGTGCTGACCCACGGTAACGGCCCTCAGGTCGGGCTGGATCTGCGCCGCGCCGAAATCGCTCACGAGCGGGAAGGGCTGCCGCTGACGCCGCTGGCGAACTGCGTGGCGGACACGCAGGGAGGAATCGGCTATCTGATCCAGCAGGCGCTCAACAACCGCCTGGCCGCCCGCGGGGAGCAAAAAGCGGTCACGGTCGTCACGCAGGTGGAGGTGGATAAAAACGATCCCGGCTTCAGCCATCCGACCAAACCCATCGGCGCGTTCTTCAGTGAGGCGCAGCGTGATGAACTGCAGCAGGCGCACCCGGACTGGCACTTTGTTGAAGATTCAGGCCGGGGCTATCGCCGCGTGGTGGCGTCACCCCAGCCGCTGCGCATCGTTGAAGCGGAGGCTATCAAAGCGTTAACGCAAAAAGGCTTTGTGGTGATCGGCGCGGGCGGCGGCGGGATCCCCGTTGTGCGCTCGGCGCAGGGCGATTACCAGAGCGTGGATGCGGTGATTGATAAAGATCTCTCCACCGCGCTGCTGGCGCGCGAGATCCGCGCCGACGTGCTGGTTATCACCACCGGGGTGGAGAAGGTGTGCGTCAACTTCGGCAAGCCGAGCCAGCAGGCGCTGGACACCGTCAACGTGGCGCAGATGACGCGCTACATGGAAGAGGGACATTTCCCGGCGGGCAGCATGTTGCCCAAAATTGTCGCCTCGCTGGCGTTTTTACACCACGGCGGCAAGCGCGTGATCATCACCTCGCCTGACTGCCTGCCCGCCGCGCTGCGCGGGGAAACCGGCACCCACATTGTTAATGAAGGAAGATAAGATGAGTGAGAACAAAAGCCGCCGTGAATTCATTAGCCAGAGCGGCAAAATGGTCACCGCCTGCGCGCTGTTTGGCGCGACCGGATCCGTCGCGTATGCTGCTGATTCCGCAAAGCCACTCTGCGAGACCGGTAAACCGATGACCATCACCGCAAAACATTACTATCTGGACAACGTGCTGCTTGAAGCCGGGTTCAACTTTGACGGCAGCGTGGCGACAAGTACCCGCACTGAGCTGAAAACGCTGGAGATTAAAGACGGCAAGATCGTCGCCCTGCGCGACAACAAAAGCCACGCGGTCGCCTCGCTGCCGCACTATGACGCGGGCGGCAAGCTGATGCTTCCGGCAATGCGCGACATGCATATCCACCTGGATAAAACCTTTTACGGCGGACCATGGCGGTCGCTCAACCGCCCGGCGGGCACCACCATTCAGGACATGATCCGTCTTGAGCAGAAGCTGCTGCCGGAGCTGCAGCCGTACACCCAGGCGCGGGCGGAAAAGCTGATCGACCTCATCCAGTCGAAAGGCTCTACCATCGCCCGCAGCCACTGCAATATCGAGCCGACCTCCGGCCTGAAGAATCTGGAAAACCTGCAGGCGGTTTTATCGCGCCGCAAGCCCGGCTTTGACTGTGAAATCGTCGCTTTCCCGCAGCACGGGCTGCTGCTGTCAAATTCCGAAAAGCTGATGCGTGAGGCGATGCAGGCCGGGGCGCACTACGTGGGTGGGCTGGACCCTACCAACGTCGATGGCGCGATGGAGAAATCCCTCGACACCATGTTCCAGATTGCGCTGGACTACGACAAAGGGGTGGATATTCATCTGCATGAAACCAGCCCGGCGGGCGTGGCGGCGGTGAATTACATGGTGGAAACCGTGGAAAAAACGCCGGCGCTGAAGGGCAAACTGACCATCAGTCACGCCTTTGCGCTGGCGACGCTTAACGAACAGCAGGTGGATGAGATCGCCACCCGCATGGCGGCGCAGCAGGTCACCATCGCCTCTACCGTGCCAATTGGCACGTTGCATATGCCGCTGAAGCAGCTGCGGGATAAAGGCGTGTTTGTGATGACGGGCACCGACAGCGTGATCGACCACTGGTCGCCATACGGCCTGGGGGACATGCTGGAAAAAGCCAATCTTTATGCCCAGCTCTACATCCGTCCGAACGAGCAGACGCTCTCTCGCGCATTAGGTATTGCCACCGGCGACGTGTTGCCGCTCAACGACAAAGGCGAGCGCGTGTGGCCGAAAGCGCAGGACGACGCCAGCTTTGTGCTGGTGGACGCCTCCTGTTCCGCCGAAGCCGTGGCGCGCATTTCCCCGCGTACCGCGACCTTCCATAACGGCAATCTGGTCTGGGGCTCGGTGGGCTAAAAGCGAGCCGGGTGGCGCTGCGCTTACCCGGCCTACGGTTCGGAGATTTTGTAGGTCGGGTAAGGCGAAGCCGCCACCCGACAATGCAGTATACTGTTATGCACATTCTTAAAGAGGGATCTGCCATGGCACAAAACATCTACGACAACCCCGCGTTTTTCGAAGGCTACGCCCAGCTTCCGCGCTCGGTACAGGGGCTGGACGGCGCGCCGGAGTGGCCCGCGCTGAAAAGCATGCTGCCCGATCTCACCGGTAAATCGGTTGTCGATCTCGGCTGTGGCTACGGCTGGTTCTGCCGCGCCGCGCGTGAGCTGGGCGCGTCTGAAGTGACCGGCGTGGATATCTCAGAAAAGATGCTTGCCCGCGCCGCTGAGCTGACGCATGACGCCCGGATCCACTACCAGCGTAGCGATCTCGAATCGCTGACGCTTAACGAGAACAGCCTCGATCTGGTCTATAGCTCCCTGGCGCTGCACTACCTGCCAGAGCTGGACACCCTGTTTGCTAAGGTTCAGCGCGCGCTCAAACCCGGCGGCAGCCTGGTCTTTTCGATGGAACACCCCATTTACACCAGCGCCACGCGTCAGGGCTGGCTGACCGATGACAACGGCGAGCGGTTCTGGGGTGTGAATCGCTATCAGAACGAAGGTAAGCGCGTCAGCAACTGGCTGGCAGACGGGGTGATCAAGTATCACCGCACGCTGGGCACCACGCTTAACGCGCTCATCAGGGCCGGGCTAACGATAAGTGAAGTCAACGAGTGGGGCCCAACGCAGGCGCAGATTGACGCCTGGCCTGCGCTTGCCGAAGAGACGGAACGCCCGATGCTGGTGTTGATCGCCGCGCGAAAGGCTTAATACCCCACCTTATACACCCGCCCGCTCTGCACGCCTTCCACGCTGCGGCGATAGGCTTGCGCCACCGTCGCGGCAGGCACGCTTTCGAAGCCCGGGAAGAAACCATCGTAGGTTTCGACGGATTCGGTGAGCACCGTCGGGCTAATCAGGTTGATGCGGATCCCGCGCGGCAGCTCGCAGGCCGCGGCGCGCACAAACCCTTCCAGGGCCGCATTCACCGTGGTGGCATTCACGCCCTGAGCGATCGGCTCGTGCGCCACGATGCCGCTTATCAGGGTGATCGAGCCGCCTTCGTTCAGGTAGTGCTGGCCGGTCAGCGCCAGGCGCACCTGGCCGAGCAGTTTATCCTGTAAGCCCTGATTGAAGTCGCTGTCCTTCATGGTCACGAGCGGGCCAAAGTAGAGTCCGCCGCTGGCGGAGACAATGGCATCCACCGGGCCGATTTTTTCAAACAGCGCCTGGACGCTTGCCTGCGAAGTAATATCCACCTGATAGTCACCCTGCGTGCGGCCCACGCGGATCACCTCGTGGCGACGACTCAGCTCTTCACTTACCGCACGACCCACTGTACCGCTGGCACCAATAATGACGATTTTCATAACCGACTCCTTCTGTTGTGAGCCTCCATTCTTTAATAAATTAAAAACCGGATAAACTGGGCTAAAGTTAGAAGATTGCTAACCAGAGGTTTGGAATATGGATAAGCTTCGCGGCATGGAGACCTTCATCGCGGTCGTGGAAAGCGGCAGTTTTACCGGTGCCGCATCCCGGCTGGAGATGTCGTCAGTGATGGTGGGGAAGTACATTGCATTGCTGGAATCGCAGCTCGGCACCCGTCTGCTGGAGCGTAATACGCGGCGGCAAAGTCTGACCGACGCCGGACGGGTCTATTATGACGAAGCAAAGCGGGTGCTGGAGCAGGTATCGATTGCCGAAAGCGCGGTGGAGCGTCTGCGCGCCGCGCCGGCCGGTACGCTGCGCGTGACGGCACCCACCTCGTTTGGGGGCTGTGTTATTGCCCCGCTAACCGCAACGTTTTTGCAGCGCTACCCGGACGTGCGCGTGGAGCTGGACCTGACCAACCGGATGGTGGATCTGGTGGAGGAGGGTGTCGATCTGGCCATTCGCATTGGCGATATTCATCACGACGATCTGGTGGCGAAATATCTCTGCCCATACCGGATGGTGATCTGCGCCGCGCCGGACTATCTGGCGCGCTACGGCACGCCGCAAACGCCCGCCGACCTGGTGAATCACCTTTGCCTCTCCCACAGCGTATGGACTGAGCGCAACGAGTGGCGGCTACCGGGGGTCGAAGGGGAGGTGCGCTGGAAGCGGGATGCGGTATTAAGATGCAACGACGGTTACGGGCTGCGGATGGCGGCACGCGCCGGAGCGGGGCTGTTGCTGCAGCCGGAAGTGCTGGTGGCGGAAGAGCTGGCAAGCGGCAGGCTGGTACGGGTGCTGGAAAATTACATCCCGCAGCCGAGGCCGGTGCATCTGCTGTGGCGCCAGGATTTACGCCCGCTGCCTAAGCTTACGGAATTTATCGCTCATATTCTGCTAAGATTGGGCACACTATAAAAAAAGAAGGTAAGCAAACAATGTCTGTGAATAAACTCGCCAGCAGCGCGCAGGGCCTGCAATCATCTGCCATCCGTGAATTATTAAAACATAGCAAAATGGCAGGCGTTATATCGCTGGGCGGGGGGATCCCTAACCCGGCCTTATTCGATCACGAAGGCCTGAAAATGGCCGCGGATTCCGTACTCTCACAGCATTTTGGCGAAGCCTTTCAGTACGGTCTGACCGAAGGCGTGCCGGGGCTGCGCGAAGAAATTCAGCGCATCTGTGAAGGGCGCGGCATTGCCTGCAAAGCTGATGACGTGGTAGTGACATCCGGTTCGCAGCAGTCTCTGGACGTGCTGGCGCGGGCGTTGATTAACCCCGGCGATACCGTCGTTGTCGAGCGCCCAACCTATCTCGCTGCCCTGCAGGTGTTCGGCCTGGCGCAGGCGAATTTTGAATCCGTAGGCACTGATGGCGACGGCATGATCGTCGACGAACTCGAAGCGCTGGTGAGCAAAAAAGCCATTAAAGCGGTTTATATTGTGCCGACCTTCGGCAACCCTGGCGGGGTTACGCTTTCTGAAGCGCGTCGTAAAAAGCTGGTGGAACTCTCGAAGCGCCATGACTTCGTGATCATCGAAGACGATCCGTACAGCGAAATTAACTACACCGATGAGCTCTTCCGTCCGTTACTTGCCCATGCCAAAGCTATCGGTAACGAAGAGAACGTGGTGTATACCTCCACCTTCTCTAAAATTCTCGCGCCGGGCACGCGCGTAGGCTGGGTGCTGGTGCCGGAGTGGCTGAAGCGCGCGGTGGTAAATCTGAAGCAAACCACTGACCTGCATACCAGCACCCTGTCGCAGCTGATGACCTACGAATACCTGAAAACCGGCCGTCTGCCGGATCAGATTAAAATGATCCGTGAGGCCTATCGTCAGAAATTCCAGACCTTCGCGACGGAACTGGAGGCGGAGCTGGGCGATGTGATGTCGTTCCACAAGCCAAAGGGCGGCATGTTCCTGTGGGCGAAAATGAACAACGGCATGAACACCACCCGCTGGCTGGAAAAAACGTTAAGTAATGGCGTAGTCTTTGTACCGGGCGAATTTTTCTACTGCAATGAGCCAGACCCTTCAACGCTGCGTATGTCGTTTGTCACGCCAACGGATGAAGATCTGAAAGAGGCGGTTCGTCGCCTGAAAAAATCGCTGTAAAAGACCTGCGCATAACGGTGGTTCTGCCGTTATGCGCAACAGGCGTTCAGGGCGGCAAGGCCGCGATCGTTCATGGTGATCTCCATGTTTGAATTTCTGATCGGTGTTGTGACGCACACCCCCGTCTGGGTGTGGGTGCTGTTTCTCTTCCTTCTCTCTCGCGGCATAAAAGCCCGCAAGCCCGCGACCGTGACCCTGGAGCGGCTTGCCATCATTCCAGGGATTTTTCTTGTCTGGGATATCTACGATCTGGTGGTCTATCGCCAGCTGACCCTTGTGACGTTAGCACTGTGGTTCGCAGGGATCGTTATCGGCGCGGCGCTGGGGTATGTCCTGATTAAGCGGACGGTTGTCACGCGTACGGATGCGCCGCGCACCCTGTTCCGTCAGGCTGATTACACGGCGCTGCCGTTTATGATGCTGGCGTTTGGGGTGAAATATGTGCTGGGCGTCATGAGCGCCATCTCTCCCCAGACCCTGCAGCAGCCCGCGATGAGCGCGCTGGCAATTGTCTCCGGCGGCGTCTTTGCGGGCGTATTTATCGGCAAGTTTGTGCGCTATGTCGGGGTGTATAACAGCGTCGCCCTGAACCCGGCGGAGTAACGTTACTGTGTCGCGTGGGCCAGCGCGCGGTCTGAGGCATTGCCGCTGAGGGCTCGCGTGACCTCATGGATCCGCCAGATTTTTCCTTCACGCAGTGCCGCAAACATGTACACCTCCAGTACGGCCTGATGACCCTCCGGATAGGTCACCGTTACGATATGCCGGTCTGCCAGAAGGTGGTTCTGGCAGCTTATCTCCTCCACGGTGAATGCGATCTCGCGGATCTGCGCGCGAACGTGGTTCAGGTGCTGCACAAAACCCTGATAATCAAGCGTATGGCCGTCTGTGAACTGCTGGTAGTCGGCAGTGAATACCTCTGCCGGATCGATTTCGCCTGTAAAGAGACCCGTCAGCAGGCAGGCCATGTTCTCGCGCTGTGCGCTGTTTTCTGCAGGGTCGAGCAGGGATGTAATAATACGCATGATGACTCCTTGTGTAGGTGAGCCACCATTATCCTTGACAGAGGAAGGCGCAGTTTCTGTAATACGTCGATGAATAACGATTTTCGGTCAAATGCGATGTTCAGCACTGAGATACTCAGTCATCCCGGCGGCTATCGTACTCCGTGGCACAGCCATCATCCCGGCCAGCTCTGGTGCATTCAAACAGGGCTGCTGGTGATTGAGACGCAGCAGGGACGCGCGGTGGTACCGGCAAAACATATCGGCTGGATCCCGCCCGGCCAGCAGCACGCCGCTTTTGCGGAAAGCGCCGTTGAAGGCTGCGCGATCTACCTTGATCCTGAGCAGTGTGCTGCGCTTCCCGGTGCGCCTGCGCTTTTCGAACCCGACGATCTCACGCATGCGCTCTTTTCGCGTGTAAGCGCGGGAGGAAGTGAAGGCGATCCGCGAAAGCTCGCTCTGCTGCTGGATGAACTTGCCCTGGCGCCACAGGTCCGTTATTACCTGCCTGTACCGACAGATTCGCGCCTGAAGCACGTGGTCAGGCATCTGCTGCAGTTCGTCGATGATAACCAGACGGTTGAGGACCATGCCCGCCAGGCGGGGATGAGCGTGCGTACGTTCAACCGTCGGTTTCGCGCCGGGACCGGCATGAACTTCGTCAACTGGCGGCAGCTGGCGCGCGTTATGCAGGCAATGGAGTGGCTCGCGGCGGGAAAACCGGTGGGGTGGATCGCGCTGTCGTGCGGTTACAGCAGCGTCAGCGCATTTATTGAGGTTTTCAGAGCATGGACCGGTAAAACGCCGGGACAGTGGGCGGTTAAAGACGTCCCTTTTGGGCGAAGGTAATGCGCGTGGCTGGATCAGGCGACATCCGGCTGACCAGATTTCCTTTTAGCCATGACTTCTGCAACGGTCTTTATACGGCTTAATTCCTCCTGCGTCCTGGAGTTAGATTGCGCTTCCCGGATATCGACGTTCAGTTGTAAATTCAGCCAAAATTCAATAGTGGTATCAAAGGCTTTTGCCAGTTTTATTGCCATATCGGCAGTAAGCTTGCGATTGTTATTGACCAATGCGCTGATGGAGTTGCGGTGGACATTAAGCATCTCCGCCAGATCGCTGATTTTAAGATTGAGCGGTTCAAGGTACTCGTACTGCAACACGTCGCCCGGCGTGGTGGGTTTGCGGAGTGCCTGCTGAAGTGTCATAGATGATGCCTCACTTGTGTTGCGTGTACTTGTGTGGAGAGAGGTAGATATCGTCTGCTTTACCCGCTGTCCAGCGAAATACGAGCCTGTATTGTTTGTTGACCCGGATTGAAAAATAGCCTTTCAACGGAGGATTGAATGCTTCATACATGTTGCCCGGTGGCGCTACGCTTGCACGGGCCTACGGGAATGTAGGCCGGGTAAGGCGAAGCCGTCACCCGGCAATCCAGACTCAACCCAGCAACGCGACGCCAGCCTCCGTTCTCAGCCAGCGCGGGGCGGTGAGCTGGTCGGCAAAGTAGCCCGTCAGCTCAAAGAGTAAATCCCCCATCACGCGGGCGGAGTAGGGCGAGAGTTGAGGCAAGACGACCGCAGAGCGCTATTTTTCTTGCAGGATCGGTCTCTTCCACCAGCGCTTCGCAATAGCGTTGGCAGTTGTCAGCAAGTTCGGTGAAGTCGGTATTGTGGTCGAAAGGGGTCGTGAAAAGTGCGTTGCTGGTGGTCATATGACAGTTTCCATTAAGTGATTAAGACACTGCCAGAGAAATGCCAATTTCCCGGGTGGCAGGACTGAACGGAGTTGGCATTACCGGCCTTAATGGACACCGGCGCGTCTTGCGACGCCCCCGTCCAGCCCAACATGGGAATGTAGCCAGACGCACGGCGCAACAAGCGCTTACGCCGCCATTAAGTTTAACCGGGATGCCAATCCCGACGCCAGATTTTGCTGGCGTGGGAGAAACATACGCCCGTTAAATCCTAAGCAAAAGAGGGTGTGAAAAAAGAAGTAACATTCTGCGAGGCTGCTTCAGAAAAATGGATAATAAATAACGTGTTTCATTAATAATTGTTCAAATCAATAAATCATTATCTGTTGTCGTATGTGTAAATTACGCCAGGGAGAAATTAGGAATTTATAAAGGTCGCTTTTATCAACATATCAGCTGAAGTGGCGTAAGGTATATGTGATTAATAAATACTGATATGAAGGCATGTATGGATACGGTCGAGGAACTCAATGGGACATATTTCTATAAAGGAATTTGCAATATATCGGCTGGTGAATTATTTTTCTGGATTCTATTAGATGTGATCGAAGAGCAGTTTGGCGGTATAGAGGATGCTGTAATGATGAGTTGTATCATTTTAGGATTACCGCTATTAAAGACCAGAAATAAACCCTACGGAACGACAGCAGGCACCTCGATAGCTTCAAAGTATTTGCGTCAATATCTCAACGTAGCATTACCAGTAAGATTACCGACGTTAACACAAGCGAGCATTACCACCTTAAAACCGAAGTATGTTACAAATCTGGGAGCCTTTGTTGGCAGAAGCCTGCCAGTGCTCGGCTGGACATTGGTTGCCAGCGATTTGGCTCAAATATGCTATAAAACACTTATAAAATACAACACGATTGCACATAAGAAAGATCGCATATGGTAAATGAACAAGACGTTTTAACATTTTTCCGGAATGAGTTACCGGTGCTGGGAACGTTCACCGGAAAACTTATTCCCTTGCAGTTAGATGATATCCTGCAGGATTATACAGAAGATGATGATCTGGCCTTTTGTATGGATAAATTCAGTATTCAGTTCCATGTTGATATCACGCTGATGAATTACAACGCTTACTACCCCTGGTTTCGCACATGGTTTTTCAGGAAGTGGTTTACTAATAAACCCGTAAAACAGATTTCAAAGCCGTTAACCGTCAGGATGTTTGCCGAATCCGCAAAGGCTGGCAGGTGGTTATATGATTAATAAGGTGATGAATGAAGGCCGTACTGGTTCATTAACGACCAACATCGCCAAAGGGACGAGGGGAAGGGCGGCCAAACCCTTCCCCACAATTTTCACCGCTCCCTCAGCGCCTCTTTCGCCCGGTTAAACGGTTTAATCATGTAATCCAGCACCGTTTTCTCACCAGTCTTGATATCCACCGTCGCAATCATTCCAGGCACAATCGAGAAGCGCCTGCCCGCCTTATTCATCAGATAATCCTGGCTGGTGCGGATAAACACCCGGTAGTAGAACACCTCCGGCTTGGCTTCGTCCTGGATGGTGTCCGGGGAAATGGTCTCGACCACGCCGTGCAGCCCGCCGTAAATGGCGTAGTCGTAGGCCGTGATCTTCACCAGCGCTTCCTGGTTTGGATGGATAAACGCGATATCACGCGGCGAGAGGCGGGTTTCGATCAGCAGATGGTCGTCCACCGGCACAATCTCCATCAGCTCGCCGTTGGGCGGGATCACGCCGCCGATGGTGGTGACCTTGATGTTTTTCACGATCCCGCGCACCGGGGATTTCACCGTCAGCCGCGTGACGGAATCCTGACGACCTTTCAGAACCGCCGCGACCATATCGACTTCCGCATTGGCTTTGGAAAGCGCCTCGCGCGCCTGCACGTAATACTGCGAACGCACGTCGGTGAGCTTCAGCTCCAGATCACTTTTCTGCCGCTGCAGGCGCAGCACCTCCACGTGGCTGGCGGCACCGGTTTTCACCAGCCGCTGGGTGATGGCCAGCTCTTTATTGGCGAGATCGAGCGCAGCGCGCAGCTCCCGCTGGGTATCCTCCAGCTGCGCACGCCGCGAGTTGAAGAGCCGCGTTTCGTCGGCAATCAGAACCGGCCATTTCGCCAGCGAAGGGGGGAACTTCAGCGGCAGATCGTTCACTTCGGCGTACAGGCGGGCGCTGGAAGCCAGAGACGCGCGGTAGCGCGCCGCGCTTTCGCCGACGTTCGACTCGGAACGGGTAGGATCAAGGCGCGCCAGTACCTGCCCGGCCTGCACCTGATCGCCCTCGTGGACGTTCAGCTCGGTGAGGATCCCGCCGTCAAGCGACTGTAATACCTGCTCGCGCGAGCTGGGGATCACCTTCCCGGAGCCGGTGGATACCTCGTCCAGCACGCCAAACCACGCCCAGACCCCCAGCACCACAAACATCAGCAACGAAAAAATCACGATCCGACGCGCGCCGGTGTAGCCGCTTTCGGAGTCGAGGGCGTTATCCAGATCGTCCATTGCCGCAACGTCACGCTGACTGATTTTCATTTTTCCACTCCCTTGCGGCGGCTGCCTGCTGTTGTTGCATGCGACTGTTGTTCAGCGCCTGCGCTTTCGGGGCATCCATCACCAGCATGCCATCCTTGAGCACGACCACCCGCTCGACCAGCTCCAGCACCGGTACGCGATGGGTGGCGACGATCAGGGTGCGGTTGCCGAGCCAGTCGCCCAGCCGCTGGATAAACTCCCGCTCGGTGTGCTCGTCCAGCGACGCGGTGGGTTCATCCATCAGCACGATATTCGGGTCGCGCAGCAGCATACGCGCCAGCAGAATCGACTGGCGCTGCCCGCCGGAGAGTCCCACGCCGTTTTCCATGATCGGGTAGTCGAGACCCTTCGGCAGCTTCTGCACAAAGCCCGCCGCGCCGGTCAGCTCCAGCGCCTCGAAAATCTCTTCATCGGTGGCGCGCGGCATGCCGAGGGTGATGTTTTCACGCAGGGTGCCGTAAAACAGCCGCGCGTTCTGGGTCATAAAGCCGACGTTGCGCCGCACGTCGGCGACGTCGAGATGCGGCAGGCTGAAGTTGTCGAGTCGCAGTTCGCCGGCCGCCAGATCCATTCCGCCCGCCATCGCCTGCAGCAGGGTCGATTTCCCGGCGCCGTTGCGACCGAGGATCGCCACTTTTTCGCCCGGTTTGATCTCCAGACGGTTGATGCGTAGCGCCATGCGCGGATCCTCCGGGTGATAGCGGAACTGCGCCTGTTCAAAGAGATAGTGCCCGCGCAGCACGTCCTGACGGATTGGCGTCTCTTCGCGCTGGTTCTCGGTGGGAAGCTGCATGATACTGTCCAGCCCCTCTTTTGCTGCTTTGACCTGCTGCCAGCGGGCCAGCACGCCGCACAGTGTCGCCATGGGGGCAATCATCCGCGAGGCCAGCATTGAGGCGGCCACCACCGAACCGGTGGTCAGGGTGCCGTCGATCACCATCGGCGCGCCGACCACGATCACGGCGGCGTAAACCAGGCTCTGGATAGTCATTCCCCAGCTGATCAGGTTCTGCGTCAGCTCGCGGGTGCGCAGGCCGGATTCCGCGGTGATCTGGATATAGCTGTTCCACTGCTGCAAAAAGCGGTTTTCCGCCTGCATCAGCTTGATGTCCTCCAGCCCCTGCACGCTCTCCACCAGCACCGCGTTGCGCAGGGTCGATTCATGTGCCGACTGCTTCGCCAGCGCCGCCAGCTTCTTCTGCAGCAGCAGGCCGGGCAAAACCATGATCACCGCGGCAACCGGTGCGATCCACGCCAGCTGCGGGGCGATGATCGCCAGCACGACAACAAACAGCAGGAAGAAGGGCAGATCGACAATGGTGGAGATGGTGGAGGAGGTCACCATCTCGCGGATCTGCTCCAGCTCGCGCAGCTGTGAGATAAAGCTGCCGGTGGAGCGCGGAATCGCGCTGTTGCGCAGCCGCAGGGCGTGACCGAAAACGCGGTCCGAGACGCGCAGATCCGAGCGTTTGCCCAGCAGATCCATAATGTGCCCGCGCGCCACGCGCAGCACGAAGCCAAACAGGGTGGCAATGAGTACCCCGATGGTCAGGACGTAGAGCGTCGGATAGGACTGGGCGGGGATCACCCGGTCGTATACCTGCATAGAAAAGACAATCCCCGAAAGCGACAGCACGTTGATAAACAGCGCGGCGAGCATCACCCAGCTGTAGGGGCGCAGGTCGCGCATTACCAGCCGGTAGAGCCAGTCCGGTCGGTATTTCGAGATATAGGCGTCCACCCGGCTGTCCTTCAGCGCTGCCAGTGGACGCAGGGCGATAACGTGACGGATGGCGGGCAACATCCCCGTCATCGACAGCCGGTTGGTGTAGGTCTGGTCGTCGAAAAAGCTGACCTCCAGCGTATCGTCGCCGTCGAAGTGTTCGATCACCCCGATCCTGCCGTCGTTCAGCGCCACGACTACCGGCAGACGCCAGCTGTTGAGCGACGCCTTATCGGCTGTGAGCAGCTGAAACGACAGCCCCGCCTCACGGGCAAGCTGAGTAAGAGCGGGTACCATCGGTTTGCCTTTCAGCCACGGCGCGCCCGCCAGCAGGGCGCCTGGGGAGCAGGCAACGCGGTAGCGCGTGGCGACAAAGCCAAAAGCCTGCGCCCACTGGACCAGAGCCTCATCCGTCATGTTTTCACCTTGCGGAATCTCACGCTGCTTCATGGCTGGATCTCCACGGTCTGGATGGTGCGGTTATCAAGGTCAAACGCATGACGCAGCTGCCCGGTGTTGTAGAGGCAGTTGAGCTGCAGCTGGTGCAGCTGGCCGAGGGTCTGCTGCTGGGTGAAACGTGCCTGATAGACCTCCTGCTCGGCGTTGAGCACGTCGAGCAGCGGGCGTGAGCCCAGGTCAAGATACTGCTGCTGGTACAGCTCGCGGGTGCGGGCGCTGAGCGCCTCCTGGCGGCCCTGAATCTGCAGTGTACTGAGCAGGCTCATCACCTGGCTGCGCGCCTCCAGCAGCTTCTGGCGTACCTCAAGCCGGGTGCGCTGGATGGTGGACTGCGCCGCTTCCACCGCGTGTCCGGCGGCGTTACGCCGGGCGGTGAGGCCGCCGCCCTGATAGAGCGGCATCTGCACTTTCACCCACGCGGAGTACTGGGTGCGATCCCGCGTTTCGTTTCCCGCGTAGCGGTCGTTGAGGTAATGGCGCACCTCCGGCTCCAGCGAGACGGTGGGCGTCATCTGCGCGTCGGCATAGTCAAGGTTGGCCTGGGCGACGTTCGCCTGCGCCCATGCCGCTAACACCGCTGGCACCAGACGATCGTCCGGCTCGGCGACGTCGCAGCTGCGGGCCAGCTTTTGCGGAAAATCGTTTCCTACCTCGTTCAGTGAATTCCAGCCGAGAAAACTCATCAGCGTGGCGCGGGCGCTGTCCAGACTGGCCTGGTACTGCATCAACTGGGCGCGGGCCCCTTCGATGCGGGCATCGGTCTGTACCACGTCAGAAAGCGAGGTTGCCCCTTCGTCGTTACGCTGGCGGGTCAGCTTGCCAATCGAGGAGAGGGCGTCGAGCTGCTCTTTGGCGGTGTCGACCATCTGTTGCCAGGTTTGCACCTGCACCATAGCGATGGCGGTATCATGGGCGATGGTGTCGATGCTCACCAGCACGTTCGCCTGCTGCTGGGCCACTCCGGCGCTTTCGGCACGCACCTGGCTTGCCACTTTGCCGAAGTCATACAGCATCTGGGAGAGAGAAAGAACCAGCGACGGGGTAAAGCCGTTATCGTCGCCGTCATGGCTGTAGCCGTTGTCCATTCCGGCATTAATCTGTGGATAGTATTTTGATTTCGCGACGTCCACCTCTTCGCTCTGCTGGTAGAGTTTTCCCACCGCTTCGCTAATCGCCGGGTGCCAGGTCACGGCGCGGTTAACGGCGTCGCTCAGCTGCAGCGTGCCGGGGGCGGCATTGCCCGCGACAGGCGCCACGCGGCCATTCAGTGAGGGGAGTTCCTGCGTTTCGCGAAGTTGTCCGGTATTGATCGTTGCCGCCGGGTTCGCGCAGAGAGCGGGTACAGAGATCAGGCAGCACGAAAGCCACCAGTAAGGCATCTTCATTCCCATGTCATGTCCCTAATAAAATAAGTACAGCTTTATTGTTTATGCCCGGGCGCTGTGCGCCCGGGTCAGGTACTACAGGTGCTATCAGGTAACGATGTGGTGCTGGTTGACTAACTCGTCGTAGGTGGTCTGAACGCCATCAAGCGTAACGAGTGCACTATTAGCGTAGGTGGTTCCTGTCCCATCGCGGTCGATGGAGATCACGGTATTGCCATTACTATTAGTAACATGGAGATAATTACCGAGCGTTGAGGCACTACCGTTCCAGCCCACCAGCAGATCGCCGATGTCGATTTTATCCCCCTGCGCCAGCGAGAAGTTGGTCCAGTGATCGCCGGTGCTGTTCCCCGCCGTGGCGTTGCCTGCGGTGCTGTTCAGCACCTGGTAAATCAGCGTATCGCCGTAGGCCGTACCGGTTATGACGTCGTTATGTTCAGAGCTGATGAACTGCGGCGCCATATTGATGGTCAGCGTGGCGCTGTCCGTTTTCCCGTTGGCATCGGTCAGGGTGTAGTTGAAGGTTTCCTTCGAGGTGATGGATGAGAGCGACACCCCGGTATTGAGGGTGTAGGTGTAGTGGCCGTCCGCGCCAATCGCCAGCGTGCCGTAATGGCCCACCACGTTCACCGTGGTGCTGCCGGTATACGGATCCAGCGTGGTGGTCACGCCGTTGTACCCGGTAATGCTTACGCGGGTGTCCACCGAGTGCAGCTGATCCATCGCCCCGGCAGAATCCGTGCCGTCGAAGAT
Organism: Enterobacter sp. HSTU-ASh6; assembly: GCF_026319105.1. Lineage (NCBI taxonomy): Bacteria > Pseudomonadati > Pseudomonadota > Gammaproteobacteria > Enterobacterales > Enterobacteriaceae > Enterobacter > Enterobacter sp. HSTU-ASh6. The sequence continues at coordinate 286,695 of NZ_WSPD01000004.1, forward strand.
GTTGCCGTCAACCGTGTGGCCACTGGTTGAATCGAACTGGGTCAGCGAGTAGGTGGTGCCGTTGACGCTCGGGGTAATGGTGATGGTGCCCACGCTCAGCCCCGGTACGCTGCCGGTATAGCTCAGCGTATAGGTCCCGGCGCTCAGGTCCAGCCCGGTCAGCGGAACGTCGATATTGCCGCCGAGCAGCGAACCGCCGCTGAAGGAGCCGTTACGGATCACCCCGTTGGCGTCGCTGATCGCCCAGTTCACCGTCAGACCGCCCAGCGCCAGCAGCGAGGAGACGCTAAAGTGCAGCGACGCGTTATGCAGCGCGGTGTTTGGATCCACCACAAAGGTGCCGCTTCCGCTGCCCTGGGTGGACGAGAACAGCGCCGTCGTCCACTGGGCGCTGCCCACGGTGGTATCGGAGTAGGTAGACGTGTGGTGTACCGAGGTCACGTCCATCGCGGCGCTGACGTCATTAACCGCATCCATCGCCCGCGCGGTTGGGGTGATGTTAAGCGTCGCCGTATCCTTCGACCCGTCTGGCGCGGTAATGGTGTAGACAAACGTATCCGGGGTGCTGATATGGTCCGCGCCCATGCCGCTCTTCAGGGTATAGGTGTACTGGCCGGACGAATCGATGGTCAGCGTGCCGTATTCCCCCTGAATGGTGGTGGTGCCACTGCTGTTGACCGCCACGCCGTTCACTTCCGAGACTACCGTCCCTGCCGGAACCGGGTCATTGGTCAGCACGTCGCCCGTGGTTGTCTCGCTGATACTCGCCACGCTGTAGACATGATCCTGCAGAACGCTCAGCGTATAGCCCGTCAGCGCGGTGATCCCCGCCGCGGTATTGAGCAGGAACAGATACTCCCCGGCAGGCAGGTTCAGCGTCAGCTGTGGTGACGTGCCGCCCAGCAGCGGGGCGCGCAGCCAGCCCGATTCAACGCGAACCTGCTCGAAGGTCTGGGTGGCGTTGTTGAACTTATAGACGTACAGATCGAACACCGACGCCAGCGCCACGCCGCCGACGGAGGCCTGGATGGTCATGGTGCGGGTGGTGCCTTCCTCCACGTTGTAGATGATCGGGTTGGTCATGTCGTCCAGCAGGTTCAGCCCGAGCGTGTTGCCGAGATTGATCCCCACCAGAGTAAAGCCGCTTTGCGACGAGGTACCGTTGTCGATGGCGTGTACGCTGGTGTCGAAGGTCAGGGAAGCCGTATCGTCAACGGCGACAATGCCGTTCGTTACGCTGCCCGCGCCGAGCGACAGCACGAGGTTTGCCGACGCGCTGATGCCGTTATGGGTAATGGTGTAGGTGAAGCTCTCCGTGCGGCCTATCACCGCGGCGCTGGTGTCGGTGAGGTTGTAGGTGTAGCTGCCGTCGCGGTTAATGGTCAGCGTACCGTACTGCCCCTGTACGACCGTGCCGTCAGCGTTCACGCTGGTGGTGACCCCCAGCGCGTTGGTGACGGCGGAGACCGTCGTGCCTGCCGGGGCGTTGTCGCTCCCCGCGGTGGGGTCGGTATCGAGGATCACGTTGCCGTTCAGGCTGGTGTCGCCGGTGACGGTGCCCGCGCTGGTCTCTTTCACCGCCACGTCGAGGCTGGTGTACGAGCCGGTGGCCAGCAGGTTGGTGTTATAGCTCAGCACGCGGTAGTCACCGTTCGCCAGCCCGGTGAGGTTCAGCGATACGCCGGTGGCCCCCAGTGTCAGCAGGTCGGCGAACTGCGGCTGGCCGGTATCGACCACCGTGGTCCAGGTGCCATTGACGGTATCGAAACGCTGCACCACCAGCTCAAGGGTGTTGAGCAGAGAGAGCACGGCGCCGGTGGCGTTGGCATTCACCACGATGTCGGCACTGCCGCCGCTGCCTACCGTGAAGTCCACCTGAGCGGTGTCATTCCCCAGCAGCGTCAGGACATTGCCCACCGCACCCACCAGCAGGAAGCCGTAATCGCTGTACTGGCTGTTGGTGACGGTGGCGGTGGTGCTGAGATCCAGCTCTTCGACGTTATTACTGGCGGAGAGCGGCACCACCGGCGCGAGGGCTGAACCCGGCTGCGAGGTATTCCCCGCGGCATCGGTGGCGGTGATCTGCAGCGTCTGGCCTTCCGTCTGCTTGTTGAGGAAGGTGTAGCTGTAGGTCCCGTTGCTTCCCGCGGTGGTGGTCACCGTGGTGCCGTCAGCAAGACGGATGGTGACGGTGCTGCCGGCCTCCGCGTTGCCGGTCAACACGCTGCCGTCGGCGTTGAAGGTGCCCGTCGGCGCCGTTGGGGCGGTGAGATCGACGATCACGGTGGTCGCGCCGGAGACCGGGCTGGTACCGGCGCTGTTACTCGCGGTGGCGGTAAAGGCGTGAGCGCCTTCACTTAACGCCGGAGTGGTGAAGCTCCAGTTGCCCGAACCGTCGGCCACCACGGTGCCCATTGACACGCCGTTGTTATACAGCGTGACGGTGGAGCCCGCCAGGGCCGTCCCGCTCAGGGTTGGCGTGGTGTCATCAGTGGTTTTGCCGTTGGTCAGATTGCCGGTCACGGTGCCCACGTTATCGTTGATGCTGGCGATAACCGGCGCGTTCGGGATCGGCGTAACAGGCGCGGTGACCGAGGCGCTGAGGCTGGCGTTACCGGCCTTGTCGGTGGCGTAGACCAGCAGGGATTCACCGTCGGTCTGTGCCGGGGAGATGGTCGCGTTAAAGTTGCCGCTGCCGTCCGCCGTTGCGGTACCGAGCACCGTGCCGGTGCTGCTGGTGATGGTGACGGTACTGCCCGCTTCGGCGGTACCGGTCACGTGCGTCCCGTTGGTGATGACCGCAAGGCTGCCCGGTGCGCCAGGTGCGGTCAGATCCACCGTTATGGTGGTAGGAGCCGATGCCACGCTGGTGTTGCCCGCCGCATCCGTGGCGGTGGCGGTAAAGGTATGCGAGCCTTCCGCCAGCGTAGTGGTGGTTTGCGGCAGCGTCCAGTTGCCGTTGGCATCGGCGGTGACCGTGCCAACCAGGGTAGCACCGTCGTAGATGCGCACGGTGGCATTGGCTTCCGCGGTACCGTTCAGCGTTGGACGCGCGTCGTTGGTTGGGTTGCCGCCGGTTATCGGTCCGGTGATGCTGCCCACATCATCCACGACCGAGCTGATGACCGGCGCCGCTGGCGCGGTGGCATCGACGTTGATCACATACCCGGTGGTGGGAGTGCTGGCGTTGCCGGCCGCATCCGTGGCGGTGAAGGTCAGGCTGTGCTGGCCGTTCGCGAGCGGTGTGGTTGGCGTAAAGCTCCACGCCCCGCCTGTGGCGGTCACGCTGCCAATCTGCACGCCGTTATCGAAGATTTTCACCGTCGCGCCCGCTTCCGCCGTACCGGTCAGGGTCGGCTGCGCGTCGTTGGTTAATCCGCCGTTGGCGATCGGCGTGGCGGCATTACCGACGTCATCCACAATGCTGCTCAGCGAAGGCTGCGCAGGCGGTGTGGTGTCGATAGTCAGGCTGAAGGTCGCTGACGGAACGCTGGTGTTGCCTGCCGCATCCGTCGCGCGGGCCGTGAAGCTGTGCGCGCCCGTCGCCAGGGTGGTGTTAAGCAGAATACTCCAGCTTCCGCTGGCGTCCGCGGTGCCGGTTCCCACAAGTGTTGCACCTTCATAGATATTGACGGTGGCAAACGGCTCGCTGGTTCCGACAAGGCGCGGCACGGTGTCGTCGGTGGTCTGCCCGGAGCTGAGTGCGCCGGTGATACTGCCCACATCGTCAATCGCCTGGCTGATAACCGGCGCGTTTGGCGGGGTAGTATCCACCACCAGGGTGAAGCCAGAGGAGGCCGGGCTGACGTTGCCCGCCGCATCGGTGGCCGTGGCGGTCCAGGTGTGGCTGCCATTCGCCAGCGGTGTGGACGGCGTAAAGCTCCATGCGCCGCTGCCGTTCGCCGTGGCGGTGCCGACCGGCTGACCATTCTCGTAAATCGTAATGGTGGCATTGGCCGCCGCCGTGCCCGTCAGCGTTGGCGTGGTGTCATCGGTGCTCTGGCCGGAGGTGAGCGGGGCCTGCACGCTGCCGGCATTGTCCGCCGCGGTGGAGATCACCGGTGCTGACGGCGCGACAGTGTCCACCGTCAGGTTAAACGGTGCCGTGGTGGCGCCCGTGTTGCCTGCGGCGTCGGTGGCGTTGAAGGTGATGGCGTGTGCCCCCTCGCCGAGCGCGGTGCCCGGAGTAAACGTCCAGTTCCCCTGAGCGTTGACCACCGCGGTACCAATTTCACTTCCGTCCACAATGATATGCACCGTGGAACCGACTTCGCCCGTGCCGTTGAAGGTTGGACGCGCATCGTTGGTGCTGTTACCTGACGTGAGCGTACCGGTCACCGGGCCGACATCGTCAATCACGCTGGTGATCCCCGGCGCGGAAGGGCCCGTAGTATCGACCGTGAAGACGAAGACCGGCGAGTTGGCGGAGACGTTACCGGCGGCATCGCTGGCGTTGATGCGGATGTTATAGCTGCCATCCCCCAGCGCCGGGTCAGGGGTAAAGCTCCAGTTGCCGTTGCTGTCTACCGGGGCGGTGCCAATTTCCACGCCGTTGTTCAGAATGTGGATGGTGCTGCCCGCGGTACCTCTCCCGGTGAGGGTTGGCGTCGCGTCATTGGTGACCTGGCCGGTCGTGAGATTCCCGACAATCCCGCCCGCCGCGTTGTCGCTGACGGTATCCAGCACAGGAACCCCGGGAGCCGTCAGGTCAACCACCACGCCCCAGGTGTTGGAGACCTGGCTGACGTTACCCTGCGGATCGGTGGCGATAACGGTAAAGCTGTGCAGCCCTTCACCGAGGGCGGTTTCAGGGGTAAACGACCATGCGCCGGTGCCATCCGCGGTGACCACGGCAATCTGCGTGCCGCCATCGAAGATCGTCACGACGCTGTTCGCATCTGCCGTACCGGTAATCGTTGGCGTCGCGTCGTTAGTCGGATCGCCGCTGACCACGGTGGTGGGGGCGTTGCCGACATTATCGGTGACGTTGGTGATCACCGGTGTGGTGGAGAGCGTATCAACCACGATGGTAAAGCCCGTCGAATCTCCGCTCTGGTTTCCGGCCGGATCGGTCTCGCGGATGGTCAGGACGTTATTACCCTCCGCCAGCACAGGCGTCGTGTAACTCCAGGTGCCCGTACTGCCAACCTGCGTGGTCCCCAGCAGCACGCCGTTGCTGTAGACGGAAATGGTATCGCCCACCGCGCCGGTGCCGGTAAGGGTCGGCTGGTTGTCGTTGGTGGCCTGGCCGTTGGTCAATGGGCCGGTGCCCGGCGCGACATCATCAATCACCGCGCCTATGGTTGGGGTGTCTGGGGCGGTGAGGTCGATGGTCACCGTGGCGGCCGGGGAACGGCCGCTGGTAAAGGGGAGGACCGTGGTGGTCGCTTCAAAGAAGTGATCGCCTGCGCTCAGCGGTACGAGCAGCTGATAGCTCCATGTGCCGCCTGACCCCGCCGTAATTGTGGTCAGCGGGATCAAACTGCCGTCCAGGTAGAGCGTGACGAGACTGCCGGCAGGGGCCGTTCCGCTGATGACCGGGGCGGTATCGTCCGAGGTTTTACCCAGCACGTTGCCCGTTACGTCCCCGATATTGTCAGTGATGTCGGTGATGATCGGTACTTCCGGCAGGCCCGGCAACGTACCGGTGACGGTATAGCTCGCGCCGGGGCTGCCGTTGCCTGCCTCATCGGTGGCGATCACGGTCAGCGTTTTACCGTCCTGCTGGGCCGGGCTGAGTGCGATGGAGAAGCTGCCGTCAGCGGCGGCGACACCGGTACCAATGACCACATTACCGTCTTTTACGGTGATGGTGGCACCTTCTTCCGCCGTACCCGTCAGTGGCGTGCCCTGCGCGGCCACGTTGATATTGATCGGGTCTGCCGGCGCGAAGGTATCCACCGTTACGCTAAGCGGTGCAGAACTGCCGGAGGCGTTACCCGCCGGGTCAACCGCAGAGACGGTAAAGGTGTGGGGGGTATCCGACAGCGTACTGCCCGCGGTCCAGCTCCAGCTGCCATCCGGCTGTACCGTCACCGTTACAGGTGATGGTACGCCGTCCACGGAGACGATCACCGTACTGTTCGGTTCGCCCGTACCGGTGAGGGTTGGCGTGCTGTCGCGGGTGTAAAGCGTGTCGTTTGCGAACTGGCTGTCTGAGATCGCGTTAATCTGCGGTATTTCAGGCGCAACGGTATCCAGCGTGACGGTAAAGACCGGGCTGGTGGCGCTGACGTTACCCGCCGCGTCAACGCCCGCCACGGTGATGTTCAGCGGACCGTCGGTCTGGGCCGGCAGGGTGAAGGACCATTCGCCATTGGTTACGTCAACACGTCCCACCTCGACGCCGTTGTTATAGACGATCACCGTCTCGCCGTTGACGCCGGTTCCGCCAACGGTAGGCGTGGCGTCCGTGATCGTACTGCCATTTGCTCCGCCGCCGACGGCACCAATGACCGGAACGTCCGGTGCCACGGTATCAACGGTAATCGTAATGCCGGGTGAGGTGGCCGAAACGTTGCCCGCCTCATCTGTCGCCGTGGCGGTAAACTGGTGGCTTCCCTCGTCAATATCGCTCTCAGGACGCCAGCTCCAGTTGCCATTGCTGTCTACGGTGACGCGACCCACTTCGGTGGCAGGCTGATTATTAATGCTGTCATAAATAATAATCACGTCGTTTGCCGTACCGGTGCCGCTGAGTACCGGACGCGGATCGTTCGTGGTTTCGCCATCGGCAACCGGGCCGGTTATCTGGCTCACGCTGTCGGTCACGGTAGGGGCATCAGGCGTGGCCGGTGCGTCGGTATCAATGGTGATGGTCACCGGCTGGGACGGGGCGCTTTCATTGCCCGCGCCATCCTTGTTGGTGACGGTGAGGGTGATGTCATAGGTGCCGTTATCCAGCGGGGTCGTTGGCGTCCAGCTCCAGTTGCCGTCGCTGCCTACCGGGACCTCATCAACTTTGACGCCGCCGATATAGATAGCGACGGTATCACCCGCCTCTCCGGTGCCGCTCAGCGTTGGGGTGGTATCGCGGGTCACTTCTCCCGGGTTCAGCGGCGTTGGCGTTGTGTCATCCGGATTAACGGTGACGGCCGGGGTGTCCGGCGTGGCAGGGGCGACGGTGTCCACTACCAGCTCGAACGGATCGGAGACGGTGGTGTTCCCGGCGGCATCCGTGGCATGGACGGTGATCGAATGCGGGCCATCGGTGAGCGGAGTCGTTGGTGTAAAGCTCCAGCCGCCGTTGCCGTCGAGGTCAGCGGTACCGAGCAGGGTATCGCCGTCATAGACGGTGATGATGGTACCCGCTGGCGCGCTGCCCTGCAGCTGCGGCAGGGTGTCATCCGTGGTATCGCCACTGCTGAGCGGGCCCTGCACGTCGCCCACGCTATCGGTCACGGTGGCGATGGTCGCCGCAGGCGGCGGCGTGATATCGACGGTAAAGGTAAAGCCGCCGGAAGGTGAACTGCTGTTACCTGCCGCATCGGTCGCGACGACGGTTAAGGTATGTGAGCCATTGTTAATCGGGGTGGCGGGGGTAAAGCTCCATGCGCCGTTGCTGTCGGCGACCGCCGTGCCAATGCTGTTACCGTCCAGACGAATGGTGACCGTCGCGCCCGGTTCAGCGGTGCCGTTGAGCGTCGGGGTCGGGTCGTTGGTGGTTTCACCCACGTCAAGCGCACCGGTGCGGCCTTCAACATTGTCCACCACCTGCGTGATGACCGGCGTGCCAGGGGCGACGCTGTCGACCGTGATACTCCAGGTGTTAGACGTCCCACTGGCGTTGCCTGCCGCGTCGATGGCCGTCGCGCTCAGCACATGGCCGCCTTCATGCAGATGCACGGTCGGGGTAAAGCTCCACTGGCCGGAAGAGGGGATAATCAGCGTGCCGATTTGATCGCTGCCGCTGTAGATATAGAGCCGCGTGCCCGCCTCGCCGGTGCCGCTGATGGTTGGCGTTGCATCGTTGGTCAGCCCACCCTGAGCGATGGTGCCCGTGGTGCCCGGGACGTCATCGACAACCGAGACAATCACCGGGGTTTGCGCCGGGGTAATGTCCGGCGCGAGAGCCGGCGTGGTTGGCCCGGTATTACCGGCAGGGTCGGTTGCATCTGCGGTCAGGGCTTCACCGTTGGCTTTTGGCGGATTCAGCGTCACGCTAAAGTTGCCCTGGTCGTCGGTAACGGCCTGGCCGACAATGACATCCCCCTGGCGAATGGTTACGGTGCTGCCCGCTTCTGCGGTCCCGGTAACGGTGGTGCCATCGCCGGAAACCACCACGTTGTCCGGTGCCAGAGGAGCAGTGTTATCGGGTGCCGTGGCCGTGTTCGGCAGGCTGGCATTGCCGGCGCCGTCGGTCGCGATGACGGTCAGCACCTCACCGTTGGTCTGGGCCGGGCTGATCGGTGTGCTGAAGGTGCCATCATCATTGGCGGTGGTTGTGCCGATAACCGTGCCGTCCGGCCCTTTAATGGTCACGGTGCTGCCAGCTTCCGCCGTGCCGCTGACGCTTTGTCCGTCCTCCGAGACCTGCAGGTTGCCAGGTGCCTGAGGCGGGGTGGTGTCTGTGGCGGTGACGGTGGCGGCCGGGCTCTGGTTACCTGCGGCGTCGGAGGCCACGACAGAGATCTCCTGGCCGTTGGTTTGCGCAGGCGTCAGCGTGGCAACGAAATTACCGTTGCCGTCTGTCTTCGTGCGGCCGATCTCAACGCCGTCGCTGTTGGTGATCACAATGGTGCTGTTAGGCTCGGCGGTGCCGGTGATCTGCGTGCCCTCAGGGTTAAGGGCAATGACAGGCATGGCTGGCGGAGTGGTATCCACAATGAAATTGATCGGCTGCGACATCGCGCTGGTGTTACCGGCCGCGTCGGTGACCTGTACGGTGATCGAGTGGGCTCCCTCTGCAAGCGGGCTGTCTGGCTTGATGCTCCAGGTGCCGTCAGGCTGGACCTTAATTGTGCCCACCAGTACGCCATTATCGTAGAGGGAGATGGTCCCGCCGGGCTCGCCTCGCCCTGCCAGAATCGGTTGAGAGGCATCGGTGAACAGGCCCGAGGTAATCGCCCCTTTAATGAGACCCGTATCATCGTTCAGCACAATCGCAGTCGGGGTGCCAGGCGCGGTGAGATCGACAGTAATGGTGTAGACCGGGGACGCCGGACCGTTGTTACCGGCGGCGTCCGTTGCCCGGGCGGTAAGCTGATGCGTGCTTTCGCTGAGATCCACCGGCGGAGTGAAGGTCCAGACGCCGTTGCTGCCGGTAACCGCCGTGCCAATGGCGACAGAGCCATCATAAATGGTCACCGTGGAGCCCGCCTCTGCGGTGCCGCTGATTTGTGGTCGCCGATCGTTGGTGCTGCCGCCGTTACTGATTGATCCGGTCACCGGATCAACATCGTCCGTTGCGCTGGTGATAACAGGTGCGCCTGGCGCGACCGTATCCACGATAAAGTTAACGGCACCGGATGCCGGGCTGGTATTGCCTGCCGCATCGGTGGCGGTGGTGGTGATGGTGTGGCTGCCGTTGGCGAGATCGCTGGTGGGGGTAAAGCTCCAGCTCCCTTTGGCATCTACTTTGGTGGTGCCAATCTGCTTGCCGTTATCGTAAAGGTGATGGTGCTGCCGGGCTCGCCGATGCCGCTGAAGGTCGGGCGGGCATCATCAGTACGCTGGCCGTTTTCCAGCGGGCCAGCCGTGGCGCCCGCATCGTCGTTCACGATCAGGATATCCGGGGCATCCGGCGCGGTGGTGTCCGGGGCGGTTACCGTCGTGCCTGGACTGGTATTTCCCGACGGATCCGTTGCGGTGGCGGTGATCTGTTCGCCGTTGGTCAGTGGTGTTCCCAGGTCGACGGTGAATTTACCATCGCTGCCGGTTTTGCCGGTGCCGATCACGTTGCCGTTGGCGTCTTTCAGCGTGATGGTGCTGCCAGGTTCGGCGCTACCGGTGACGGTTTTACCGTCCGCAGAGAACTGAAGGCCGGTTGGGGCATTCGGCGGCGTGGTATCCGGATCGGAAGGGTTTGTCGGCGTGCCGGGGTTCGAGTTGTTGTCATCGTCACCTCCACCACCACCGCCTCCGGTGCTTGCCGCCGCCGCGATGCCGCCCGCGGCGACAATGCCACCCAGTACCCATGGCCAGATGGCGGCACCACCGGCATCACTGCCTGACGCCGCAAGCAGGACATCAGTAGAGGCAATGGATTCATAGGTGGCCGCACCGGCGGGATCCTGGACCCACCACAGCACGCCTTCACTGTCCTGCAGAACCAGCTGGCTCGCCCCCTGTGCATCGGTGACGTAGAAATTTTTAAGGGTAATCACCTCGCCGGAGTGGAGCGTGATCACCAGATCGTTACCGCTGCGGGCGAAATCGGCGACATTAGCTCGCTCAACCTTAAGCTCAACGATAGAGGAATGGTTCAGGGTTACCTGAGTGCCTTCCGTGGTGGTTTCCACACCGGTAAGTTTCGATATAACAGAGATTTGGCTCATTTATTTTTGACTCCAGCAGCGTTGTCGTGAACGGCGAGCGAGATGAGCCATCTGCGTGAAGGGTAAAGCGCGCTCCCGGCGGAGTGGCTGTTATAAAGCAGCACTCACCGTTATTTTTAGGGCGCACGATGCCCGCCAGGATTCAGAGTGGCAACATCAGAGCGAATCTAATGACATATGAAAGCGATCAGTTTTAATTCGTGTTTTTCGTCGTATAAAACCCTGTAATTAATAGAGGAATTGGTTTTCGAGGATATAAAAATGATATAGCCAGAAAACTCTGAATCTGCAACTTAAGTGTTGGGAAATAACGAGGTAAAAATCAAAGGTGTATTAATGTATTCATGGTGTTTATAAAACAACATATCTATCTTTATGTTTTTAAAGGTTTTTGCTTGAATGTCAGACGCTGTTAAATTCTTTTTTGATGTAGTGTGATAATTGGTAGGGAGGCGGGGTGAAAATAATTAAAAACGGTACTATTTAATCATGCTTAATGTGCATTTAAGTTAGGGTAACATTTTTGATATAAGATATATTATATCACTTAAAAAATGAAATATATTCTTATGCCCGCTTGAATTTCTGCTATCACGCGAAACGAATAACATTAAGAAGACAAAAATGAATATAACCTGATTCATTTTCACTGCGGCGATAACGTCAGCCTGATGTTAAGACCGTAAAAAAATGAACCGGAAAATGAATAAAAATCATCAGTCGGGCGTTTACTGACGTCACTCTCTTCTGACTCAGGAGCTAAATATGAACACCACCTCGTTTCGTCTTGTCCCGCTGCTGATTTTTTCCCTGCTGTCTCCGCTGGCGCTGGCCATGGGCGATAATAGTACCGAGAGCAAAACGCCTGACTGTCCGTCCGGACAGGTGTATGACAGCTCAACCCAGAAATGCGTGCCGGACAAGAGCAGCAGCCTCAGCGACCAGGACAAAACCCACTATGCGTACCATCTCGCGAAAAAAGGAGAGTACCAGGCGGCGCTGAACCTGCTGGATTCCCTGAAAAACGGCAACACGGCAGAAGCGTGGAACTATCGCGGGTATGCCACCCGTAAGCTTGGCCGCACGGATGAAGGGATTGGTTACTACCAGCGTGCGCTGGCTATCGCCCCGGATTATGCCAAAGCCCGGGAATACCTCGGTGAAGCGTGGATGGTGAAAGGACGGCCTGACCTCGCGAAAGAACAACTGAAGGTGATTGCCGGTATTTGTGGCCACTCCTGCGAGGAGTACCGTGACCTGCAGGCGGCCATTAACGGACATCCGGAATCCTGATTTTCTCGTGGAGGGAAAACCCATCGCTAGCCGTGAGGTTCGTCAACAGCTCGCCGCACACCTGCCGCGCCTCTGGCGCTATGGGCTGGTGTTGTCGCGAAACCGGGATATCGCCGAAGAGCTGGTTCAGTCCACCTGCGTGCGCGCGCTTGAAAGAAGCAGCCAGTATACGCCGGGTACACGCATCGACAGGTGGCTGTTCGCGATCCTGCACTCCATCTGGATCTCCGAGCTCCGGGCGCGGCATGTCCGTCAGGGGCAGGGATTTGTCGCCAGCGACGAGCTTCTGGCACCGGACACCCGTGAGCAGGCTGAAACGCGCCTGCATTACCTGAAAGTGATGCAGCGCGTTAACGCGCTGCCTGAAGCTCAGCGCAATACGGTATTTTTGGTTTATGTCGAAGGCTTTACCTACCAGGAGGCGGCGGACACCCTGGCGGTGCCAGTCGGTACCGTGATGAGCCGGCTGGCCACGGCACGGGCAACGCTTGCCAGGTCCGCCGATGTATTGCCTCCGGTAAAGGAGAAACGCTCTTGAACTCGCACCGTTTTACACCGCCCTATAACGACGAAGCTATCGTGGCATGGATAGATGGCGAGATGTGCCGCGCCGACGCGCAGCAGTTTGAAGAACAGTTGAAGCGTGACGAACGCCTCTCCGGGCGGACTGCCGAGCTGATGAAAAGCAGCGAGGATTACGCCGGAGCGTTTGCCTCTCTGCTGGACGACGCGCCTTTGGCAGAGATGGAGGCGCGTCTGGCGGCACTTCCCGACCCGCAGGCCTCCACACCGCCCGGCGTCAGCAGGCGGGCGCTGATTGCCGCCTCGGTCAGTTTTTTGCTGGTGGGTTCCGGGCTGGGGTATCTGCTGCGTCCTGCTTCCGCCCCTGACGATGAGAACGCCCATATCCGCGACCTCGAAGCACAATATATGTCCCTGTACAGCGTGGAGACCCTGCTGGATATGGACAGCGCAGCGCCGGTCCTGCAGCGCGGGCTGGAACGGGCCGCGCAGGATATCGGTATAAAACTGCAGATGGCGCAGCTAACCCTGCAGGGAGCAGAGCTGAGAATGGTGCGGATGCTGCGCTATGAAACCACCTCGATCGCGCAGGTTGCGTGGATCAACGCCGACTACGGCCCGATGGCGCTCTGTATCTCTCCTGTCGATGAGAAGACAACGGCCTCTTTGCGTCAGGAGCAGCGGCATAGTATGAACCTGGCGTGGTGGCAGGATGCGGGCTACCAGTTTGTCCTGATTGGCCGCAACCCGTCGTCTCACCTGCGGGAAAACGCGGAACAGCTGCAGCGTGCGATCTCAGGATGACGGCACCGTGTTCGTCTGTATCGCAATGGCGATGGCAATCCGATCGTCAACGACCAGCGCAAATTTATCCATCCCGTAGGACGCGCGAGATATCGCGGTGGTGGCATCCAGCGTGAGGGCCAGCGCATGCGGGTCTTTCACTATCGCCTCCAGGATCACCGGGCGGGCGAGGTTGCGTACGGTCAGCGTGCCGAACACCCTGAACCGCCCGGCGCCCCGGGCGACCACCCGGGAGCTGATGAACTCGATAGTCGGGTAGTGCTCTGCATCAAAAAACATATCGCTTTTCAGCTGCCAGGTGAGCAGCTTGTTTGAGGCCACCAGGGTAGCCACGGGTATGGTGACGTGGATATGGTCGTCGAGGTCGTTATCCGGATTGAGCGTTACGGCACCCGTCACGCCGCTGAATGTCGCCCAGGAAAGAATACCGCCGAAGGCATGCCACGAAAGCCGAATGGCGGTGTTTTCGGTATCGATAAGGTAGCTTGTCGGGGCAGCCAACGCCCACGGACAAACCAGAATCAGCAATATCACCAGGCGTCGTAGCATCTCAGGATCTCAGTCAGGGGGGCTGGGAGTAAACGCGTCACCCCCGGGATCTATTCGACTTTTTTTTGCGTTATCAGAGGCGTCTTGTGAGTAGTGTAGACGTTGGGAAGCAAAGCGGCAGGGAATAAAAAAGGCCGCGTGGGCGGCCTTTCGGAGGGATTACTCAGTGACTTTCTTTTCCAGCTCGCTGGCACCTTCTTTGGTTTTGTTCCAGCCTTTCTCAGCGCCTTCTTTGGTGGCATCCCACCCTTTCTCGGTGCCTTCTTTGGTTTTATGCCAGGCTTTCTGGGAATCTTCGCTGACCTTGCTGCCAAAGCTTTCGCTTTTACCTTCCGCAGCGTGTTTCTGCTTCAGCTTCAGCTCTTCACCTTTGTTCTGCTCTTCATGCAGTTTTTGCTTCGCCTCGTTGGCGTTTGCGTTCGCCGCCGCGACGGTATCGTCAGTTGCATGTGTGGTCGCAGCAAATACTGGAGAAGCCAGCAGAACGGCAGATAATGCGATAATTGTTTTTTTCATAATATCCTCATTTAACGTTATCGGTTATGAGCGTGATTCAGCCTGGCACAGACGAAACGGGATGGCTTTAGGAAAAAACTGTAATGAGATCAATGTGCCGTGATGAGCGGTATTTCTCTTGAGGATTATCCAAAGGATAAAACGCCTGTTTCAATGAGGGCGGCAAGGGTCAGGAGAATGAAGAGAATGACGACGATGGGTCTGTACATGGTGAGGTTCCTTCCGGGTTGGGGCGGCTAATCCGTAGCGCTGGGTGGTGTGGATTTTTTATTCTCCACAGGGGAAGGGGAGGTGTCGTTGATGTTGGTCAAAGGGATGGGGGGAGCAATATAAAATACTGGTCAATTGGTCGGTTTTTTTTTGCAAAGGTAACGGTATACTGGCTTTGATTAGAGGGAAGAGGAATGGTATGGCGATAACGGAAGAAACGTTGCTTAGATCGGGTTTCACCAAAGAAGAGCTGCAAAAGCTAAAACGCTATGTGGATACACAAAATACCACATTGGATATTTTGCTTCCGGCACTATCAAACCGTTTTAAAGGTACTTTCATTCTTTCAATCGTGCTCACTGTTCTGTTCATCCTGGCGGTGTGCTTCGCTTCCCGCGAAAATATCATTTCATCAGGTGTTGCTGTACTCTTTATCTTTGGGATCTTCTGTTGGATGACTCCCCTCAAATTAACGTATAAAGCCTGGCGTTTAATAAGAGCGAATTAACCCTCTGTTCATTTAATGAAAAATGACTGTTCCTTCAAAATTTCTGGCCTGAATATAAATCACTCGATATTCTGTAATGCTTTGTCTTTTTTGTGAACAGGAAAAAGTATGCTTAGTACATTACCCGAGTTACACAGAAGTTTTGCAGAGCAACTCAGGCTTACATTTCAGGCTGATTCGCGGATCCACTCCCTTCTCGCTGGCGGCTCGCTTGTTCATGGCGCAGCGCTTTGCGCTCGCCGGAACACTGGGCCATCTGCTCCATGCTTTCACCGGGGAACATGTCGGAGAGCCTCGTCTGCTTATCTGCCTGTTGGGCGGTGCTTGCCATGCTGAAAGCCAGAACGTGACCCTGAAAGGTATCACTCTGGTTCGCCCCCGCGTTCAGATGACGTTTGCGAAAAAATGGTCGTCTGAATTTCGGTTGTGACACTCTGGCGGAATGCTTAGATTCATTTTCAATCTATCGAGAGGATATGAATATGAACTTTGCAGACCTCCACAACCCGCATGATCCCCTTCTTATCGCTAACGTCTGGGATGCTGCCAGTGCTGTCGCAGCGCAAGAAGCAGGTTATCAGGCACTGGGAACGTCCAGCGCAGCAATCGCGTCCACACTGGGATATGAAGACGGGCAGGGAATGCCGTTTGATGAGCTATTTTATATGGTCACCCGTATCCAGGCTGTCAGTAAACTGCCCCTGAGCGTTGACATGGAAGCAGGGTATGGGGATTCAGCCGAAGAGATAGCAGCTAATCTCAGGCGCCTTGCTGAGACAGGCGTAGCAGGCGTTAACCTTGAAGACAGCAGAGTCATAAACGGGGTGCGTCAGCTTGACGATGCCTCTGATTTTTCCCGTATTCTGAGCACAGTATGTGATGCGCTGAGAAGCGAAAATTGTCGCCTGTTTCTGAACATCCGGACTGATACTTACCTGCTCGGGCATAAAGATGCGTTGCAGGAGACAATATCACGGGGTCAGCGCTATAAAGCTGCAGGGGCTGACGGCCTTTTTGTTCCCTGCCTGACGTCAGAGAAAGACATCAGCCTCATTGCAGAGGCAACGGGGCTGCCTCTGAATGTGATGTGCATGCCCGATCTTCCGTCATTCGACAGGCTGAAACGGGCCGGGGTAAGCCGCATTTCAATGGGCAATTTTGTTCATTCGGCCATGCAGTCAACGCTGTTTGACGTCATGCATGCGATCCGATCTCGTCAGACGTTTGAAGGACTTTTTAGTGATGAAAATAACCGATAAGAATTTATGCGATATCTGGTATCAGGCATTACTTGAGCGTGCTTCAGAATATACTGGCGTATTTTTTGTTGGCGTCAAAACCACGGGCGTATTCTGCATTTCGGTATGTCGGGCACGAAAACCCAAACGCGAAAATGTTGAGTTTTATAAAGATGCCAAATCTGCCCTTGCGGCCGGCTTTCGTCCCTGTAAGGTCTGCCGACCCGCTGAAAATGCGCACAGCGCGCCATTATTTGTTGAACAGGCGCTTGCGCTTGTCAGGCGCGATATTAAATCCCGCGTAACCGACGCGGAGCTTCGTCAGCATGGCATCAGTCCGGAGCGGGTAAGGCGCTGGTTCCTGCAACATCACGGCATCACTTTTCAGGCTTTCCAGCGAATGCAGCGGGTCAACATTGCCCTGCAGGAGCTGAAAAGCGGACGCGCGGCGACGGACGTTGCGCTGGACAATGGCTATGAATCCCTGAGCGGGTTTGGTTATACCTACAAGCGGCTTACTGGCGCAGCGCCGACTCAGACAACCCAGGTGATTGTTATTCACCGGTTTACCACCACGCTTGGGCCGATGTTTGTCTGTGCGACAGAGCGGGGAGTCTGCCTGCTGGAGTTTACCGATCGCCGGATGTTAGAAACAGAATTTCGCGATATTCAGCGGTTATTTAACGCCAGAATTGTCACCGGAGAAAACAGCCATACCCGGCAGGCAGTAAAAGAGATTGGCGAGTATTTTGCCGGAACGCGCCGACAGTTTGATCTTTCTTTAGATGCTCCGGGCAGTGATTTTCAACAATCCGTCTGGCAAGAACTGCGTGCAGTTCCCTATGGACAGACCTCACACTATCAGGCCATTTCACTGCGGCTTAATAAGCCAAATGCTGTGCGCGCCGTCGCTGCTGCTAATGGTGCAAACCGGATTGCGATTGTGATCCCTTGTCATAGGATAATTGGAAAAGATGGCGCGATGACGGGTTACGGAGGGGGAATTTCACGCAAAGAATGGCTCATTGAGCATGAGAGGACGAATGTTTAATGGGGTGATGCTTCAGTGTCGCCGGGAAATTTTCTGGGCTTTCAGGTCTTCATCATTCGCTGAGTCTGCATACTTCTCAGGAGCATTTATCCAGCTCAGCGGAAAGCTTTTTCATTCTGTTAAATAGTGACTTCAGCTTACGTTTTCCGACGCCGGTGCGGCAGTTATCGTTATGTACTTTTTCAGACCTGACGCCCGTTTAACACCTTTGGGATCGGAAACAAAAGGAAGCCGCAGACGAGGTGAATCGGATACTTTCAGTGTCCAGATATAATCCCCAATAAACCTGAAATCCACGCTATTGTCAGTAACCTGGAGATCCGCAAACGTTCCTGTCGAGTCTTCATTTCCTAAATGAACAATTTCTTTAAGCCCGTCTTGAACGTCAATAAGTGCTATCGTCAGGGATTCTTCAAAAATAATGTCATCTGTCAGAAACAGGATGTAGCGCTGCTCATTAACCTGGACTGCTGCTTCAAGCACCTTCCCCGGTACAAAAATGCCGGTGCTTTTACCATTGAGCACAACGTCAGATTGAGCCTGGGATACATCGGTAGCTTCGCGAACCTTAACCAGAGATATTGAATTAACCTGTTGCATAATCACTTCCACAAACGTCCTGTTACCCATGCAGCAAAAGCACTGCCGACGAAGCCATCGATAGTTGTGCCAACGCCCCCTATTGAATGATAAGGCCGTCTGGCAATTTCTGGTATCCATTGAAGCCTGAATACGCGCAAAGTTGTTCATGCCGGGAACCTGGTTTGCATCTTTTCCCAACATTTTTTGTCGTGGCATCGTCTGAACCCAAAATTAGGATAACGTTAAGGTGTATGTTCTGGACGGTACCAAAGGCCAGTATTAGGATTTAGTTCGTCAACTTAAACAGGGAAAGGTTATGGATACGACCGAACAGTTAAACGGAACATACTTCTTTGATGGAATGAGCGTCGATAAAGAGGAGCTTCTTCTGGATGAATTTAAAAAGCAGTTTAGAGATGTGATTGACTTGCTGGCAATTGCTTCCATGTTGGTCAGCTTGCCGGTAATCCCTGTTAGCGGGAAACTGGGGGCAGGTGCTGCAAACAGGGGAACAAGCCCGCTTTCTCTTGGGCTTCATACGCTTATCCGACAGCGTTTTAAGCAGGGCCGTAGAACCATCACCTGGGCAAAACGCTTAGGTGGCGAGTGGGCATACACAACCAGTATAGGGGCATACATCGGGAGATGGCTCCGTTGGGTTGGTGCCGTACTGACGGCCTATGATCTTGCTATGATCACCCATAACGTTATTCACCGTTATCAGCTTATCGTTGGGCCAGGAGAAAGGTAATGACAGACAAAGCCGCACTCGTCAGGGAACTCATTAAAAAACACTTCTGGGAAATGGCGGACGATACCTCTGTAAGCACAGGGAAACAAAGTGTACTGCCGGAAGACATGTCTGACTTCCTTGAGGAATATTCAGAAAGTCTGGATGTGGATATGTCTGGCTTCGTCTTTAATCGTTACTTTCCATATGAGGGGTTTCGCTTCCTGCCAAATGCGATATTGCCCCGCTATCTAAGAACCGATCATCATGCGCCCGAGTCGTTGACAGTGAGTATGCTTATTGAATCGGCGAATGCTGGTCGCTGGATTTTTTAACGGTGCCGAATGGCTTTTGAGTAATCAGGGGTAATGCTTTTACTTTTGAGCTGGAGCCTGTTGTTTGCAACAATCGAAAAAATACTGCCTAAAGCTATCTGTTGCTGTTTTTCTGCAACTACAGACACAAAAAAGCCCGCAAGGTTTGCGCCGTGCGGGCTTTCAGGACTTCATCAGTCGACTCTGGTGATCGCTGATGGAGAATTTTGGTGGAGCTGGCGGGAGTTGAACCCGCGTCCGAAATTTCTACATCCTCGGTACTACATGCTTAGTTTGTCTTTACATTCGCACGCCAGCTGCGGACAGACACGCCACTAACGAACTAGCCTGATTAGTTTTAACGCTTCAACCCCAGGCAGGGCTTCCACGCGATCTCTTTTGGGTTTGACCTCTCTTTGATCCCCGTCTTAAGAGCGGAAGCTAGGGAGAGAGGGCTCAGAGCAGGTTATTAAGCTGCTAAAGCGTAGTTTTCGTCGTTTGCGACTATTTTTTTGCGGCTTTTAACGAGGCAAACCGCCCCTCGGCATGCACCTTGGGTTTCGCAAATCCCGTCGAATCCAGAATCAGCCCCAATAGTGTTGAACTAAGTATACCAGATTTCACTTCCTGGATACCAGCCCGGAACGCTAACTTATTGAATAGTACAATAAGTGTGCAGAATCAACGTCCTGCGTTTTTCATGATGCGCGCTTTGTCGAGCTGCCACTCGCGCTCTTTCAGGTCAGTACGTTTGTCGTGCTGTTTTTTACCTTTCGCGACGCCAATTTTCACTTTGCACCAGGCGTTTTTCCAGTACAGCGACAGGGCGACCACGGTGAAACCTTCACGGTTAATGCGCCCGTAAAGGGATTCCAGCTCACGCTTGTTCAGCAGCAGCTTACGGGTGCGTGTTGGGTCGCACACGTAGTGTGAGGAGGCGACGGTCAGCGGCGTAAAGTTCGCACCGAACAGGAAGGCTTCGCCATCTTTCAGGATCACGTAGCTATCGCCGATGTTGGCTTTTCCGGCGCGCAGCGATTTTACTTCCCAGCCCTGCAACGCAAGGCCCGCTTCGAATTCTTCTTCAATGAAATACTCGTGGCGAGCACGCT
Organism: Enterobacter sp. HSTU-ASh6; assembly: GCF_026319105.1. Lineage (NCBI taxonomy): Bacteria > Pseudomonadati > Pseudomonadota > Gammaproteobacteria > Enterobacterales > Enterobacteriaceae > Enterobacter > Enterobacter sp. HSTU-ASh6. The sequence goes on from NZ_WSPD01000004.1 coordinate 306,620, forward strand.
TGTTGAGCGCAATGGTCGCCGAGCCTGGTTTATGTGCTTTTTTCTTCGTCATAAGTGTCGTAAAGCCGTCGGTAATCTGATTTCAAAAAGTCACCTCATTGCGTCCTGTGAGGTCTAACGCGCTATCTTAGCACGAGATGAGGCTTAGCGTTTTTTTAACAGGTGATAAATGTTATTATTTGTCCGTTGTGTGACCATGGGAAATGCTATGCCTCAGATTAGCCGTACTGCGCTTGTGCCTTACAGCGCGGAACAAATGTATCAGTTAGTGAACGATGTTCAGTCTTATCCAGAGTTTATTCCGGGATGCACCGGGAGCCGCGTTCTGGAGTCCGGCCCGACGCAGATGACGGCGGCAGTGGATGTCTCCAAAGCGGGGATCAGCAAGACGTTCACCACCCGTAATACGCTGACGAGCAATCAGAGTATTTTGATGCATCTGGTGGATGGCCCGTTTAAAAAGCTGATGGGAGGCTGGAAATTTACGCCCCTGAGCGCTGACGCCTGTCGCATTGAGTTCCATCTGGACTTTGAGTTTACCAATAAGCTGATTGAGCTGGCGTTTGGCCGCATCTTTAAAGAGCTGGCCTCGAACATGGTTCAGGCGTTCACCACCCGCGCCAAAGAGGTTTACAGTGTCGCATAAGATTGCGGTAGAAGTGGTGTATGCGTTGCCGGAGAAGCAGTACCTGCAGCGCGTGACGCTGGAAGAGGGGGCGACCGTCGAAGCGGCTATCCGCGCTTCCGGTATCCTTGAGCTTCGCAGCGATATCGACCTGGCGAAAAATAAGGTCGGGATTTACAGCCGTCCGGTGAAGCTCGGCGATGTGCTGAAAGAGGGCGACCGGGTGGAGATTTATCGTCCGCTGATTGCCGACCCGAAAGAGCTGCGTCGCCAGCGTGCGGAGAAATCTGGTAAGTAGCGGTTTCTTCCCCTCACCCTGACCCTCTCCCCAATGGGGCGAGGGGATCAACAGAAAACAAAAAGGTGCTCAATGAGCACCTTTTTGCATTTCTGACACCGTGTTATTTGGTCAGGGCAGGCTTATTGTCGATGTTAGTCAACACACCAGCGCTGCTGAAGGTCAGCGTCAGGGTCTGCTGGGTTGCATCTTCATGGCCCGGCTTCTGACGGAAGACATAGAACCAGGTGTTAGTGCCGAACGGATCGGACATCATCGGGGTTCCCAGTGCATAAGCGACCTGCTGTTGTGTCATCCCCACACGGATTTTAGACACATCGTTAGGGGTAAGGTAGTTCCCCTGGTTGATGTCAGGACGGTAAACCACTTTCTCCAGAGTGGAACAGCCTGCGGTCAACATCAGAAGAACCGCTGCGGCAGCGGTCAGCATTTTACAACGCATAGTGATTTGATTCCTTTTCGGGCCCGAGCAGAACGCGGCTCATATGTAATATGCCGATGATAATAGACCTTGCCCCACTTTGAAACCGGTCTGGCGGCGTTTTTGTTGTTCTGTATGACCCTGAGATCCCGAAAAAGTTTATGCCGCCAGCAGTTCTTTCGCGTTCGCGAGCGTATTACGCGTCACTTCGCTGCCGCCGAGCAGGCGCGCCAGCTCCTGCAGACGTGCACGTTTATCCAGCGGCTCCATGTGCGTTTCGGTCATCTCGCCGTCGGTTTCCTTACTGACGATAAAGTGATGATGTCCACAGCCCGCTACCTGCGGCAGGTGGGTGACACACATCACCTGCGTTGATTCGCCTAACTGGCGCAGCAGTTTACCGACTACCGCCGCCGTCGGGCCGCTGATCCCGACATCCACTTCATCGAAAATCAGCGCCGGGGTTTCCATTTTACGTGCGGTAATCACCTGAATTGCCAGCGCAATACGCGACAGTTCACCGCCGGAGGCCACTTTGGAGATTGCCTGCAGCGGCTGCCCCGGGTTGGTGGTGACGCGGAACTCGATGCGATCCGCACCTTCTGCCGTCAGGTGGTTTTCTTCGAAGCGAACATCAATGGTGAAGATGCCGTGCGGCATCGCCAGCGTGTGCATGCTGTCCGTGATGTGCTGGCTCAGCTCCTGAGCGTAATGCTGACGGATGTCGTGCAGTTTTTGTGCTGTCGCCAGCGCCTGTTCATGGTGCAGGCTCACTGCCAGAGAGAGGGTTTCCAGGGAGTCAGCCTGATCGTCAAGCTGCTGCTGCTCTTCCAGCAGAGACTGATAGTAGCCCGGCAGCTCTTCCGGCGTGACGTGATGCTTGCGTGCAAGCGAGATCTGACGGGAGATACGCTGTTCCAGCTCAAACAGACGGTTCGGGTCGAGATCGAGACGTTCACAGTAATGGCGCAGTTCGTCACCGGCTTCGGAGATCTGAATGGCCGCCTCTTCCAGCATATCCAGGACGCCAGAGAGTTTGCTGTCCATGCCGACCAGTTCGGTAAGCAGCTGACGAACGTTATACAGCTGGCTCTGCAGGTTCACATCTTCGCCATCCGCCAGCAGGTTGAGCGCATTCTGGCTGGTTGAGAGCAGGTGGCCGCTGTTTGCCAGGCGTTTATACTCTTCGTCGATTTGCTCAAACTCACCCGCCTGCGGGTTAAATTCATTCAGCTCTTTCAGCTGGTATTCCAGCAGCTCTGCGCGAGCGGCGCGCTCCTGGCTTTGCTGTTGATGCTGGGCAAGTTCCCGGCAGCTTTGATGCCACTGGCGATAGTGCTCCGCCATCAGTTGAGTAAGCGCGTACTCACCCGCATAGCCATCCAGCAGCGCTTTCTGCTGTTCGGGTTTAACCAATTGCTGATGCGCGTGCTGACCGTGGATCTGGATAAGCAGCTGGCCGAGTTCGCGCAGCTGGGAAAGCGGAACCGCCGTGCCGTTGATAAAGCCACGGGAGCGACCGTCGCTGCTGATCACGCGGCGAAGTAAACACTCACGTCCATCTTCAAGCTGGTTCTGTTCCAGCCAGCGCTGAGCAGCAGGGGTGTCTTTCAGGGAGAAACGGGCGCACAGGTCGGCACGGTTCGCGCTCATGCGCACCATGTCGCCCTCTGCTCGGCCGCCAAGGCACAAGCCGAGGGCATCAATGGCAATGGATTTACCAGCACCGGTTTCCCCGGTGATCGCCGTCATGCCGCTGTGGAAATCGATCTCAAGCTCACGAACAATGGCAAAGTTGCTGATGGTCAGTTGTGCCAGCATAATTGTTTTCCTGTATGAAAAACCATAACTGTGTTTTCATACAGTATAAACTGGTTTTATATACAGTAAAGTGCTGGATGCAAAATCAGAACAATTTTTTTGACCAGCCAAGCTTTGAGCTTAATGTGTTGAAATAGCTGTAATCTTTCGGGTGAATGAGATTCAGATGGTAATCACACCGGCGAATAAGGACGTCTTCCCCCTCCTGGATTGGCAGCGCTATCTGGCTGTCGCAGCTGATCTCCAGGTCGTTACGCCGGTGCGAGAACCGCAGACGTATCGTGCTGTCGCCGTTGATGACCAGCGGCCGGGCAGAGAGCGTGTGCGGGAACATCGGCACCAGGGTAATGGCATCCAGAGACGGGGTCAGGATCGGCCCGCCGGCAGAAAGCGAGTAGGCGGTTGAGCCGGTCGGGGTGGAGATAATCAGCCCGTCAGAACGCTGGGAGAAGGCAAAGATTTCATCGATATAAACCTCGAATTCAATCATGTGCGCCACTTTACCGGGGTGGAGGACCACCTCGTTTATCGCGGTGCTGATGCGTTTCTGGCAGTCCTGCTGGCACACCTGCGCTTCCAGTAAAAAGCGCTTTTCACTGATATAGTGGCCTTCCAGAACGTCGGCCAGCTGCTGCTGCGCATTGTCCGGGTCGAGGTCGGTGAGAAAGCCGAGATTGCCACGGTTGATGCCGATGACCTTGATGTCATACCGCGCCAGCGTGCGGGCCGCGCCGAGCATGTTGCCGTCGCCGCCCACCACTACGGCGAGGTCGGCCTGTTGGCCAATTTCCGCCAGCGTGCCGGTTTTGACGCTCTTCAGCTGCAGCTCCTGGGCAATCTGCTGCTCGACCATCACTTCATAGCCTTTGCTACACAACCAGCGATACAACATTTCATGTGTCGTCAATGCGGTAGGGTGACGCGGATGCCCGACGATCCCAATACACCTGAAATGATTATTCATTTTCTGGAGGTCCTTGTGCCTGATGAATGATGACAATCTGTCTTGTTCCCTTGAATCCCGGAAACTGATCCCCATAATAAGCGAAGTTAGCGAGATGAATGCAGAAAAACGCGGAGAAATTCATGAGTAGTAAAGAACAGAAAACGCCTGAGGGGCAAGCCCCTGAAGAAATTATCACGGAACAGCACGATGAAGTTGAGGCTGTAGAGCCAGACGCATCTGCTGAGCAGGTGGACCCGCGCGATGAAAAAATTGCGAATCTGGAAGCCCAGCTGGTAGAAGCACAGAATCGCGAACGCGACAGTGTTCTGCGCATCAAGGCGGAGATGGAAAACCTGCGTCGTCGTACCGAGCAGGACGTTGAGAAGGCGCACAAGTTTGCGCTGGAGAAATTCGTCAACGAACTGCTGCCGGTGATCGACAGCCTCGATCGCGCGCTGGAAGTCGCTGACAAAGCGAATCCGGACAACGCGGCGATGATCGAAGGCATCGAGCTGACGCTGAAATCCATGCTCGACGTGGTGCGTAAGTTTGGCGTGGAAGTGATTGCCGATACCGACGTACCGCTGGATCCAAACGTTCACCAGGCCATTGCGATGGTGGAATCTGAAGAGATTGAAGCCGGTAAAGTGCTGGGCGTGATGCAGAAAGGCTACACCCTGAACGGCCGTACCATTCGCGCTGCGATGGTAACCGTGGCGAAAGCGAAAGCGTAATTTGCCGCACGCGTAGTGCCGGGTGGCGGCTTCGCTCACCCGGCCTACAACCTTACTCAGCGATACTTTCGCGCAGGGGTTTTACGGGCAGGACCTTCACCTGCTTAATCATATTGTCCTGCACGTCCAGGATATCAATATCGTACTGCTCAATGCGCACTCGCGTGCCTGCCGCCGGGATCTCCTCCAGCGCTTCCAGAATCATCCCGTTAATGGTGCGAGCCTCATCTTCCGGCAGATGCCAGTTAAAGGCTTTGTTGAGTTCGCGAATGTTCGCGCTGCCGTCAATCAGTACCGAGCCGTCATTTTGCGGAGTGACTTCTTCCGCAAGGGAAGGGGACATTGAGGTGGTAAAGTCTCCGACAATCTCTTCCAGAATATCTTCGACCGTCACCAGGCCCTGAATGTCGCCGTACTCATTGACCACAAGGCCAACTTTCTTCTTGTTACGCTGGAATTTCACCAGCTGCGTGCTGAGCGGGGTGCCTTCCGGCACGTAGTAAATCTCGTCGGCGGCGCGCAGCATCACCTCTTTGGTGAACTCTTTTTTCTCGGTCATCAGACGGTAGGCTTCGCGCACGCGCAGCATGCTGATGGCGTCATCCAGCGAGTCGCGATACAGTACAATGCGCCCGTGCGGCGAGTGCGTCAGCTGACGGACGATGGCTTTCCAGTCATCATTGATGTCGATACCGACGATTTCATTACGCGGCACCATGATGTCGTTCACGCTCACTTTTTCCAGATCCAGCACCGAGAGGAGCATGTCCTGGTTACGTCGGGAGATCTGCGAGCGGGATTCGTTCACGATGGTGCGCAGCTCTTCTTTGCTGAGCGCGCTGCTGATGGTGACATCGGCTTTGATCCCCACCATCCGCATCAGGACGCGCGTCACCATGTTCAGCAGCCAGACCAGCGGCATCATCAGGATCTGCAGCGGTGCCAGCAGGAAGCTGCTCGGGTAGGCGACTTTCTCCGGGTAAAGCGCGGCAATGGTTTTCGGCAGCACTTCGGCAAACACCAGCACCACAAACGTCAGCACGCCGGTGGCAATCGCCACCCCGGCGTTGCCGTACAGGCGCATCCCGACGATGGTGCCGAGGGCAGAGGCCAGAATGTTGACGAGGTTGTTGCCGATGAGCACCAGGCTAATCAGGCGATCCGGCTTGCGGAGCAGCTTTTCAACGCGACGTGCGGCACGGTTACCCTGTTTAGCACGATGACGTAACCGGTAGCGGTTTAAGGTCATCATGCCGGTTTCCGAGCCGGAGAAATAGGCGGAGATGACCACCATGACGATCAGGATAACGATCAGCGTGGTGGTAGAGATGTGTTCCAGGGGGAACTCCTTTGTTTCTTAGCCAGCAAATTGCTGTATGAAGCGGCTGCCAAAATAGGCAAGGGTGAGAATACCCGCACCCGCGACGTTGAACCAGACCACGCGGCGACCGCGCCAGCCTTCGTGATAATGGCCCCATAACAGGACAATATAGACAAACCACGCAATGATGGAGAGCACCGCTTTATCGATATTCTCCACGCTGAACAGGTTCTTCATATAAAACAGACCCGTGCAGAGCGTCAGGGTCAGCAGCACCACGCCCACCTGGGTGATGTGGAACATTTTACGCTCAATCACCATCAGCGGTGGCATCTCATGATTAAACGCCAGCTTTTTGTTTTTCAGCTGGTAGTCAATCCAGGCGAGTTGCATGGCGTAGAGCGCGGCGATGATCAGCGTCGCATAGGCAAAGAGTGACAGGCCGATATGCACCAGCATCCCTGGCGTCGCCTCCAGATGCGTAATGAACTCATTAGGCATAAAGGTGGCTAAGGCCAGATTGATCAGCGCGAAGGTATACACAATCGGCAGCAGCAGCCAGCCGCGATTTTTAGAGGCCACGATGGTCATCACCGTACAGATCATCAGGCTGACCAGCGAGCCGACGTTGAGGACGCTCAGGTTTTGCACGCTGCCGTCGCCGGGGATAATACGTGATTCCAGCGCAAACGCGTGGCTAATCAGTGCGATTACCGCCGAAAGAATAGCCATGCGCCGCCAGCCGCTGTTTTTTTGCAGCAGTCCGGGAATGATCAGCGCGAGGCTGACAGAGTAGGCAACAAGGGCGATCAGTGCGAAAACAGGCATATAGGCATCGACAGTTGTCTTAATAAGAAAGAGAAGCAGTATAACGTTACGTGACGCCTGCTCCAACCGTTGCATAACAACAAAGGCGCCTTCATGTTATACTCCGGCAAAATTCTGTGTATGTGTCGCTCATGGCGGCCCAACGTTTCTACTCAGGCGAGAGACAATGTTTGATAATTTAACCGATCGTTTGTCGCGCACGCTGCGCAACATCAGCGGCCGCGGACGCCTTACCGAAGACAACATCAAGGAAACGCTGCGCGAAGTGCGCATGGCGCTGCTGGAAGCAGACGTCGCGTTGCCGGTTGTTCGTGATTTTATCAACCGCGTTAAAGAGAAGGCGGTTGGTCATGAAGTTAACAAGAGCCTGACCCCGGGTCAGGAGTTCGTCAAAATCGTTCGTAACGAACTGGTTTCGGCGATGGGCGAAGAGAACCAGGTCCTGAACCTGGCGGCTCAGCCACCGGCCGTGGTGCTGATGGCAGGCCTGCAGGGTGCGGGTAAAACCACCAGCGTCGGTAAGCTGGGTAAATTCCTGCGTGAGAAGCACAAGAAGAAAGTGCTGGTGGTGTCTGCGGACGTCTACCGCCCGGCGGCGATCAAGCAGCTGGAAACCCTGGCTGAGCAGGTCGGCGTGGATTTCTTCCCGTCAGACGTCGCCCAGAAACCTGTCGATATCGTTAACGCGGCGCTGAAAGAGGCGAAGCTGAAATTCTACGACGTGCTGCTGGTGGATACCGCCGGTCGTCTGCACGTTGACGAAGCGATGATGGACGAGATCAAACAGGTGCATGCCTCTATTAACCCGGTAGAGACTCTGTTTGTTGTTGACGCCATGACCGGTCAGGATGCGGCGAATACCGCAAAAGCGTTTAACGAAGCGCTGCCTTTAACCGGCGTGGTGCTGACCAAAGTGGACGGTGACGCCCGCGGCGGTGCGGCGCTCTCCATTCGTCATATCACCGGTAAGCCGATCAAATTCCTCGGCGTGGGCGAAAAAACCGAAGCGCTGGAGCCGTTCCACCCGGATCGTATTGCCTCCCGTATCCTCGGCATGGGCGACGTGCTGTCGCTGATCGAAGATATTGAGAGCAAGGTTGACCGCGCGCAGGCTGAGAAGCTGGCCAGCAAGCTGAAAAAAGGTGATGGTTTCGATCTGACCGACTTCCTTGAGCAGCTGCGTCAGATGAAAAACATGGGTGGTATGGCAAGCCTGATGGGCAAACTGCCGGGCATGGGCCAGATCCCGGACAACGTGAAAGCGCAGATGGATGACAAGGTGCTGGTGCGGATGGAGGCGATCATCAACTCGATGACCCTCAAGGAACGCGCTAACCCGGATATCATCAAAGGTTCCCGCAAACGCCGTATCGCAGCCGGTTGCGGCATGCAGGTGCAGGACGTTAACCGTCTTCTGAAACAGTTCGACGACATGCAGCGCATGATGAAGAAAATGAAGAAAGGCGGCATGGCGAAGATGATGCGCGGCATGAAAGGTATGATGCCTCCCGGTTTTCCAGGGCGTTAATCGCTTTTGAGATTGCTTTTTGCCCGAAAATGAGTAAAATTTTCGGGCTTTTAATATGACACCCGGGCTCCGTTCCTCGATGGGGCCCGGTTGTTTTATTCACACAAGAGGATGTTATGGTAACTATTCGTTTAGCACGTCACGGCGCTAAAAAGCGTCCGTTCTACCAGGTTGTTGTGACTGACAGCCGTAATGCACGCAACGGTCGCTTCATCGAGCGCGTTGGTTTCTTCAACCCACTGGCCGCTGGCGCAGAAGAAGAAACTCGTCTGGATCTGGATCGTATCGCTCACTGGGTTGGCCAGGGCGCTACTGTTTCCGATCGCGTTGCTACGCTGATCAAAGCAGCAAACAAAGCAGCTTAATCTGTCACGGTGGTCATGATGAGCAATAAAGCACCTGTTGAACCGATTGTATTGGGAAAAATGGGTTCTTGCTACGGTATCCGTGGTTGGCTCAGAGTGTTTTCCTCCACTGAAGACGCTGATAGCATTTTTAATTACCAGCCCTGGTTTATCCAGAAAGGCGGTAAGTGGGAAGAGGTCGAGCTGGAAAGCTGGCGTCACCACAATCAGGACATCATCATCAAGCTGAAAGGCGTTGACGATCGTGATGCCGCGAATGCCCTGACTAATTGTGAAATTGTCGTGGATTCGTCGCAGTTGCCGGAGCTTGAAGAGGGTGACTACTACTGGAAAGACCTTATGGGCTGCCAGGTAGTGACCACTGAAGGCTACAGCCTGGGGAAAGTCATCGACATGATGGAAACCGGGTCAAATGACGTTCTCGTCATTAAGGCAAACCTGAAAGATGCATTTGGCATCAAGGAGCGGTTGGTCCCGTTCCTCGATGGACAGGTTATCAAGAAAGTCGATCTCACTACTCAAACCATTGAAGTAGATTGGGATCCTGGTTTTTAAATTCTCCGGATAAACGGTAAAAGACGGCGCTATGTGGATTGGCATAATTAGCCTGTTTCCTGAAATGTTCCGCGCGATTACCGATTACGGGGTAACTGGCCGGGCAGTAAAGAATGGCCTGCTGAGCATCCAGAGCTGGAGTCCTCGTGACTTTACTCATGACCGGCACCGTACCGTGGACGATCGTCCTTACGGCGGCGGACCGGGGATGTTAATGATGGTGCAACCCTTACGGGACGCCATTCACACAGCAAAAGCCGCGGCAGGTGAAGGCGCAAAGGTGATTTATCTGTCACCTCAGGGACGCAAGCTTGATCAAGCGGGCGTGAGCGAACTGGCGACGAATCAAAAGCTGATTCTGGTCTGTGGTCGCTACGAAGGGATAGATGAGCGCGTAATTCAAACCGAGATTGACGAAGAATGGTCTATCGGCGATTACGTTCTCAGCGGTGGTGAGTTACCCGCAATGACGCTGATTGACTCTGTCGCCCGGTTCATTCCGGGTGTTCTGGGCCATGAAGCTTCGGCAACGGAAGATTCCTTTGCCGATGGATTGCTGGACTGTCCACACTATACTCGTCCTGAAGTGTTAGAAGGGATGGAAGTACCGGCAGTGTTACTGTCTGGAAACCATGCCGAGATACGTCGCTGGCGTTTGAAGCAGTCGCTGGGCCGAACCTGGCTTAGAAGACCTGAACTTCTGGAAAACCTGGCTCTGACTGAAGAGCAAGCAAAGTTGCTGGCCGAGTTCAAAACTGAACACGCGCAACAGCAGCATGAACATGATGGGAATGCGTAATACGCACCCGAATATCAGTTTACCCAGGATAAGAGATTAAATTATGAGCAACATTATTAAGCAACTTGAACAAGAGCAGATGAAGCAGGACGTACCTTCCTTCCGTCCAGGTGACACCGTGGAAGTGAAAGTATGGGTTGTTGAAGGTTCCAAAAAACGTCTGCAGGCATTCGAGGGCGTGGTTATCGCTATTCGTAACCGCGGTCTGCACTCTGCATTCACTGTTCGTAAAATTTCCAACGGCGAAGGCGTTGAGCGTGTCTTCCAGACTCACTCTCCGGTAGTTGACAGCATTGCTGTTAAACGTCGTGGTGCTGTACGTAAAGCTAAACTGTACTACCTGCGTGAGCGTACTGGTAAGTCTGCTCGTATTAAAGAGCGTCTGAACTAAGATTCGCTTAAGCGACATCCTGTTAGAAAGGGCTGGCCGAAAGGCTGGCCCTTTTTTTATCCTATCGCACCTCTCGCGTTAACCCTTTCGTCATAAATCATTTACAATGCTTGCCTCTTGAGGGGAGGGGAAGTGGATAACGTACTGCATCAGCAAAACCGGAAACGCGCAGCGGCCTTGATCGCGCTGTTTGCGATCCTGCTGATCGTGGTGGCGCCGCTGATCTCCGTCTCGTTGCAAAAAGATCCCATGAGCGCCATGCCAGGTATGCATCATGACATGAGTATGATGTCGATGGATGAGCACCACGGCGATGTGTCCCACACGATGCCTGTCGACCATGCTGAAGCGTGCGGCTACTGCGTGCTGTTAGCGCATGTCCCTGGCGTGATGCTGGCGCTGATCGTCCTGCTCAGCGTGGTGCTGCAGAGGCTTCGCGTTAAGCCGCCGCGTCAGGCGGTCAGCCACTGGCACTTTTTCCCCTGGCTTTACCCTGATACCCGCGCGCCACCGCGGCAGTCTGCTTTTTCCCTTTAAAAAATATTGATAACTTTTTGCCTTAAAAAGGAAAAGTATGACGACCTGCACTTCGCGCGCGGCATGGGGAAACCTGCTGCGTCGCCTCCATTTTTACGTTGGGCTGTTTGTCGGCCCGTTTATCTTCTTCGCTGCGCTGACCGGTACGCTGTATGTGGCCACCCCGCAGCTGGAGAATGCGCTGTACCGGCATGCGCTCCACACGGATTCCGTGGGCGAGCCGCAGCCTCTGGCGGAGCAAATCGCCGTGGCGGAAAAAACGGTTGGATCAGATTTACGTTTGCACGCCGTTCGTCCGGGGCTGGTTAAAGGTGAAACCACCCGCGTGATGTTCGCTGACCCGACGCTTGGACCATCTGAACACCGGGCTATTTTTGTCGATCCGGTCAATCTGGCGGTACTGGGGGATATGACGGTATACGGCACCAGCGGGATTTTACCGCTGCGTCAGACTATTGATTATCTGCATACGTCTCTGATGCTGGGCGACATTGGGCGCCTCTACAGCGAGCTGGCGGCCTCCTGGATGTGGGTGGCCGCGCTGGGTGGCATTGCCCTGTGGTGTTATACCCGCCCCAAACGGCGGATCAACAATCGCTTCCAGAACCGACGTCGCGTGCACGTGACGCTGGGCTGGGCTTTGCTGGGCGGAATGCTGTTATTCTCTGCAACCGGCCTGACCTGGTCCCAGTGGGCTGGCGGGAACGTTGATAAGCTGCGGGCAGAGATGAACTGGCTCACCCCTCAGGTGAACACCACACTCTCCGGTGTGCCGGAGAGCGTGGATGAACATAGCGAACACCATGGCCATCACGGCGGAATGATGATGCCGGAGATGGCGATGGATCTGACGGAGTTTGATGGGGTCTTAAGCGCAGCGCGTAAAGCGGGGATTGATGCCAGCAAGCTGGAGATCCGCCCGGCGCAAACGGCAGATCGCGCCTGGACGGTGACGGAAATCGATCGCAGCTGGCCAACCCAGGTGGATGCCGTTGCGGTTGATCCGCATACGATGCAGGTGCTGGACCGAACCCGATTTGAGGATTTCCCGCTAATGGCAAAACTGACCCGCTGGGGAGTCGATTTTCATATGGGGATCTTATTCGGGCTGGTGAATCAACTGCTGCTCGTAGCGTTCGGCCTTGCTCTGTGCGTGCTCATCATCTGGGGATACCGGATGTGGTGGATGCGTCGTCCGGCGCAATCGACAGTGAGTCCGGTACAGACGCTTTGTCAGAGCTGGCTGGCGTTGTCGGGCTGGGGAAGGGGCATTACGGGGTTGATTAGCCTGCTGCTGGGGGTAGCCCTGCCGGTCATGGGCGTGAGTCTTGCGCTGTTTGTTCTGGTGGACTGGCTACGCTGGCGAGCGGCAACAGGGGTGACGCTCGCCGAATCTTCCGCTAAATAACCCTATGGCGTGCTGATAACCACGGCAACCCGGCGGTTTTCAGCACGCCCTTGTGGGGTACTGTTGCTCGCAACCGGGTATTTTTGACCCAATCCCTGCGTGGTGAGATTGCTGCGCGGGATATTCGCTCCCTTCGCCCAGGCGTCGGCCACGGCATTGGCGCGTTTTAACGACAGCGCATTGTTGTAGCTTTCTTCACCGTAATTGTCCGTGTGGCCGTCCATTCGTGCGTGGTTCAGGCCGGTTTCGGCAAGGCGAGAGGCCATGGACTTGATCTGTGTTTCACTTTCCGGTCGCAGCCGGGCGTCATTTTTATCAAACAGGATGGTATCCGACAGGCCAAGTGACCAGTCACCGTTCAGTTCGTTAAAACCGTAAGACTTCATCGCCGCGATTTGCTCAGGAGTGAATTTGCCTTCCGGCGGCGACTGACAGCCTGCCAGAACCATTGAGGCCAGAACTAACGGCGCTAAGTATCGTTTTAACATAGTGTATCCTTTCTAACTTATTGTTTTTGTACGCTGGTTTTTAACCTGGTACATATTGCGGTCAGCCCTCTCCAGTAATGCTTCCATGGAAGCATTTTCCCACGCCAGAGCAAAGCCAATGCTGAGTGACATTGATGCTTTTTGTCCGTTATGGAGATCAAACGGACGAATAAACTGCTGCGAAAGCGCAGCACAAATATGTTGAACCTCAAGCTCAGAGTGCACGCCGTAGAGCACCATGGCAAATTCGTCACCGCCAAGGCGATAGGATTGATGACGTTTGTCGCCAAACTCCATCATCCTGCTCGCCACTTCAATCAGCACACAGTCTCCTGCCGCATGTCCCCAGGTGTCGTTAATAAACTTAAAGTTATCACCGTCGAGGAAGAGCAGGGCCGAGTTGGTTCTGGCTGAAGGATCGTTCATTAAAGCTGCAATGCTGTTACGAAACGCCGCACGGTTGGCAAGGCCGGTGAGCGGGTCGTGCATGGCGGTCCGCAACAGCTGGGCGTTCTTGGCCTGCAGTTTTAGCTGCCACTCTTCCATCTCATCCAGAAGACTGTTGAAGTCTTCACCAAACTGGTGAAACTCTTCGATGCGGCCATCTTTCACCCTGCGGGAGAAGTTGCGGTTAGTGCGGACATCATGTACGACGTCGGTGATGTTTTGCAGGGCCGTCACCATACCGTGATGCAAAGACTGGGTAATGGTGAGTGCGACGACGGTAGCAAAAAGAATGCAGCCGGTAAGCACGGCAAACGACATCCAGATGAAATGACTGATGAGACTGTCTCGCGCGGTAAGTCGAATTTCGCCGACCATTGCGCCGTTATGCATGATGGGCTGCGCAACCGGAACGGGAAAAAGCCAGCGACTGACCAGGGCGCCCAGCGTGTCGTTGTTATCCTCCGGGTTCCAGGACCAGTAAGCAAACCGCTTTTTATGCGCGTTGACCACCTCGGCCACGGCAAACTGCCCCTGTTTACCCAGGGCCGCAAGCGTTTCGTTGGCCGCCAGAGAATCGTTGAACACCAGCGAGGCTTCCAGGCTGTGGCTCATTGTTGCGCCAGTTAATTCCAGGTTCTTTTGCGCGTATTGTTTTAACGTCACAACGGAAGCAAAACAGAGCAACACCCATATTAACGTCATCGTGATGATGACGCTTATCATGCTGTTTCGCCTCAACGTTCTTTTAAACGTCGGACGTGGCGTTGAAGTGAAATCTTTATCCATGCTGCTTATTCCGTGCAAGCATTAATACATCCGGATTGACTCTAACGCCACTGCGCGTCAGCGCATCCAGATTGACGGAGAACCGTACCTGGTCGCGATCGATCATCAGGCAAAACGCGCTGCCAATTACACATTCCGGATTTTGCTCTGAGATTAAAAGTAATGCTCTGCCCTGATATTGACTTATTAATTCAAGTTGTTTGGCCGGTGATTCAGACCCGAAATAAATAGCATCGCACGTCGCGGCCAGGGCTTCCCGATCGTTACGCACAATAACGGGAGTATAAGGTAACTCGCTATGCCCCTCATTGCTGCTGAGTGCGTGAGTATAATGAGAGGTGGCGTAGACGCAGAGTTTAGGCTGTCCGGAAAGTGACGGCCATCGCGTATAGCTCACTATGCCTGAGACAATCGAACGTACCGATTTATCCGTTTCCGTGAGCGTGCCTGCCGTCGCCGGGCCCACCATAAAGAACAGCATTAGCACCAGAGTAAGTCGGAACAAAGAGTTCAAGAATGAATTTCTCACCAGAATCCGCCACAACGCTCCGGAAATAGATGTCCTTAAGAGTTGCGGGCAGAATACCATTGTTTATCAAAGCCGTCATTATGTCAGGAATAGCGTCCGGCCGACCTAAGCTAAATCCTACTGTTGTTTATTTTTCGATGGATAAAAACAGATTTAATTCAGTCTGCTGGAACGCATACTTTCATCCATTCCTTGTTGCCATGCGGTATGCAGTTTTGCGGCATTTTCGACAGTATCGCAACTGGCAGGAAAAGATTTGCCTGCTAAACCCCAGGCGTGAATAAAGCCTTCTTCGCAAATTTTCTTCTGACCATCGGCATAGCCGCGAAGATATTCACTACGATCAACGTGTGGATCGTTAAAACTATCGGCCAGGGTCTGGTTATCTTTAACCGGCAGGCCGTTCATGGCGTCTTCTTTACCTGCATCAAACCAGGATGGACTGGTCCAGTCGGGCTGGAAGGTGTAAGGATTGATCTGGCAGCCCGATAACAACAGCGACAACAGCACAAGAGCAATTGAACGCATAGCCATTCTCCTTTTTTCTTCAGCATAGCCTGGCAAAAGATAGCTCGTATGTAATTTAATCTTTACGTTTTTACCGGCTGATATTGGCAATAAAATGGCTTCTGTAAATTAAAGTGTACGTATTTTGGATTGAAATGTTTACTTTTTATGGTATCGTGGTGTCACCTCATTGAGGAAAACAACTATCGCAAACGAGCTTTACAGGATCGCCATCATGCAAAAAGACGCGCTGAACAACGTACATATCACTGACGAACAGGTTTTAATCACGCCGGATCAACTGAAAGCGGAGTTCCCGCTGAGCGTCGCGCAGGAGGCTCAGATTGAGCACTCGCGCCAGACCATTTCTGACATCATCGCCGGTCGCGATCCGCGCCTGCTGGTGGTATGTGGTCCTTGCTCCATTCACGATCCTGAAACCGCCATTGAGTACGCTCGTCGATTTAAAGCATTAGCGGAGGAGGTCAGCGATAGCCTCTATCTGGTGATGCGCGTCTATTTTGAGAAGCCACGTACGACCGTTGGCTGGAAAGGGTTGATTAACGATCCGCACATGGATGGCTCGTTTGATGTGGAAGCAGGCCTGAAAATTGCGCGTCGCCTGCTGGTGGAGCTGGTCAGTATGGGGCTGCCGCTGGCAACCGAAGCGCTGGATCCAAACAGCCCGCAGTACCTGGGCGATCTGTTCAGTTGGTCCGCCATTGGTGCGCGTACCACGGAATCACAAACCCACCGCGAGATGGCGTCTGGCCTGTCGATGCCGGTTGGCTTTAAAAACGGTACCGATGGTAGCCTGGCGACGGCGATCAACGCCATGCGCGCTGCCGCCATGCCGCACCGCTTTGTCGGTATTAACCAGGCAGGCCAGGTGTGTCTCCTGCAAACCCAGGGCAACCCGGACGGGCATGTGATCCTGCGCGGCGGTAAAGCGCCAAACTACAGCCCGGCAGATGTGGCGCAGTGTGAAAAAGAGATGGAGCAGGCGGGACTGCGTCCGGCACTGATGGTAGATTGCAGTCATGGTAATTCCAATAAAGATTACCGCCGTCAGCCTGCGGTTGCAGAATCCGTGGTCGCGCAGATCAAAGATGGCAACCGTTCGATTATCGGACTGATGATTGAGAGCAACATTCATGAAGGCAATCAATCATCTGAACAACCGCGCAGCGCAATGAAGCACGGCGTATCCGTGACGGATGCCTGCATCAGCTGGGAGACCACCGATGCCCTGCTGCGTGAGATCCATAAAGATTTAAACGGCCAGCTGGCGGCGCGTCTGGCTTAAGAGGTTAGTTATGGTTGCTGAATTGACCGCATTACGCGATCAAATTGATGAAGTGGATAAGGCGCTGCTGGATCTGCTGGCGCGCCGTATGGCGCTGGTAGCCGAAGTCGGTGAGGTAAAAAGTAAATACGGCCTGCCGATTTACGTTCCGGAGCGCGAAGCCTCCATGCTGGCCTCCCGTCGCAAAGAGGCGCAGGCGCTGGGTGTTTCGCCGGATTTGATTGAAGATGTTCTGCGTCGCGTGATGCGGGAATCCTATTCCAGCGAAAACGACAAGGGTTTCAAAACCCTCTGTCCATCACTGCGTCCGGTGGTGATTGTCGGCGGGGCAGGGCAGATGGGGCGTCTGTTTGAAAAAATGCTGACCCTTTCTGGCTATCAGGTACGCATTCTGGAAAAAGAGGACTGGGCACAGGCTCCGGAGCTCATGAAAGATGCCGGGATGGTTATCGTCAGCGTGC
This sequence comes from Enterobacter sp. HSTU-ASh6, assembly GCF_026319105.1. Taxonomy (NCBI): domain Bacteria; kingdom Pseudomonadati; phylum Pseudomonadota; class Gammaproteobacteria; order Enterobacterales; family Enterobacteriaceae; genus Enterobacter; species Enterobacter sp. HSTU-ASh6. The sequence goes on from NZ_WSPD01000004.1 coordinate 323,721, forward strand.
CGATCCACGTGACGGAGCAGATCATCGGGAAGCTTCCTCCTTTACCGAAAGACTGCATCCTGGTGGACCTGGCCTCTGTCAAAAATGGTCCGCTGCAGGCAATGCTGGCGGCGCATACCGGGCCGGTCCTGGGGCTGCACCCGATGTTTGGCCCGGACAGCGGCAGCCTGGCTAAGCAGGTGGTGGTCTACTGTGATGGTCGTCAGCCGGAAGCCTATCAGTGGTTCCTGGAACAGATTCAGGTCTGGGGCGCGCGGCTGCACCGCATCAGCGCGGTCGAACACGATCAAAACATGGCTTTCATTCAGGCGCTGCGCCACTTCGCCACGTTTGCCTATGGTCTGCATCTGGCGGAAGAGAACGTTCAGCTTGAACAGCTGCTGGCGCTCTCTTCACCGATCTATCGTCTGGAGCTGGCGATGGTCGGGCGTCTGTTTGCGCAGGATCCGCAACTGTATGCGGACATTATCATGTCCTCCGAAAACAACCTTGCGCTCATCAAGCGTTACTATCAGCGATTTGGGGAAGCCATTACGCTGCTGGAGCACGGAGACAAGCAGGCGTTTATCGACAGTTTCCGCAAGGTCGAACACTGGTTTGGCGACTACGCGCAGCGTTTCCAGAGTGAGAGCCGCACGCTATTGCGCCAGGCAAATGACAGTCGCCAGTAATGCGATGATGTATATACTGAAAGCCAGCATCGCTGGCTTTTTTCATTTTGGGGAACCGTCATGGCCGAACCGCAGTTGCTGTTCAATTACACCGGGCATCTGCCCGAATGCCCGACGTGGAGTGCAGAAGAGCGCGCACTCTACTGGGCGGATATTCTGGAAGGGGAGATCCACCGATACCATCTGCCGACCGCGGAACATACCGTGCTCTCTTTCCATGAGGAGGTGGGCTGTTTCGCACTGCGTGAGCGAGGCGGGTTTATCGTCGCTATGCGCACTGGCATCTGGCTGGCTGACAAGCATGGCCTTCTGCAGCGCAAGGTGTGCGATAACCCCTCTAATCCGCAGTTGGCGCGTTTTAATGATGGAGGAACCGACAGTCAGGGGCGCTTCTATGCGGGGACCTTCTGGGGACCGGGGGATTACAACGGCGCACTGCTGATGCGTATCGACAATGACCTGACGCCGAAAGTGATCCAGTGCGATATTCACGGGCACAACGGTTTAGCGTTTAGCCCGGATAATCAGTGGATGTTTACCTCAGACACGCCAAATGGTGTGATTTACCGTACGCCGCTCGATGCGCAGGGCGAACCGGGCAGGCGCGAGGTGTTTCGTCAGTTTAAAGAGGGCGAGGGGATACCGGACGGCGCGGCAATGGATGTGGAGGGCTGCTACTGGAGCGCGCTATTTGACGGCTGGCGTATTGCGCGTTTTTCTCCACAAGGGGAGCAACTGGAAGAGTATGAAATGCCGGTACGTTGCCCGACGATGGTCTGTTTTGGCGGTGACGACATGAAAACGCTGTTCATCACGACCACGCGGGAAAATATGGACGCGCAGGAGGTGGCGCAGTATCCACTTTCCGGCGCCATCTTCACCCTGCCCGTTAACGTGGCAGGGATGAAGAAAAGCCGCTTTATCGAACGTTAGATGGGATCGACCGGCACGACGTTTTCACTTGGATAGCAGCCCAGCACTTTCATTGAACGGGTAATTTCACCCAGTTCGCGCAGGGCTTTCTGCATGGAAGCAGACTCCAGGTTGGCCTGGATATCAAGGTAGAACATCTCTTCCCACGGGTTCCCGTGGATCGGACGTGATTCCAGTTTCGTCATGATCAGGTTGTGGTTACGCAGCACCAGCAGGGCTTCAACCAGCGCGCCGGCCTGCTGGCCGGTCGCCATCAGCAGCGTGGTTTTGGCCGGGACCTGGTCTGACACATTAATGGCCTTGCGGGCCAGCACCACAAAGCGGGTGATGTTTTGCGTCTGGTTTGCCAGGTTGCGTTCCAGCACCTGTAAACCATACAGCGCGCCGCCCGCTTCGCTACCGAGCGCCGCGACGGCGGGGGAGTTAGCCTGCGCGACTTTTTCCATCGCCGCGGAGGTGCTTTCGGTGTACTCGATTTTCCAGTTAGGGTAGCGGTTCAGAAACTGGCTGCACTGCTGGAACGGCTGCGGGTGGCTGTAGACGGTTTCGATCTTGCTCAGGTCCGTTGAGCCAGAGACCAGCACGCAGTGATCGATAGGGATCGTCAGTTCGCCAACCAGCGACAGGCTGGTGTGCTGCAGCAAATCATAGACGTCGTTGATGGCGCCGGAGCTGGTGTTTTCAATCGGCACGACGGCGTAATCTGCCTGGCCGGTCTCGACCTGATTGAAAATATCGGCAAATTTCGCACAGCCGCTCTCAATAAATTCTTCAAAATGGCGTGCGGCATACTGACGTGCGGCCAGGTGAGAATAAGAGCCCTTCGGTCCGAGGAAGGCGATACGCGCAGAGTGCGGATTGGTTTTGTTCAGGTGCTGCTGGAGTAAAGCTTGCTGGGTCAGAACAGAGTCTTCGATGATGAGCTGGAACAACCGGGTGATGTAATGGGCATCGAGGTGATGCGCTTTACCGAGCTGAATCAGCCGCTCCAGCAGATCGCGCTCGCGGTCAATATCACGGACCGGGCGATGGGAGTCCAGCTTGGCTTTACCTACTTCGATGGCGAGCGCGCGGCGTTCGGCCAGCAGCGCCAGTAATTTTTCATCCAGTGCGCTGATCTTAACTCGCAGATCCAGTAACGGGTTTTCCGGTGTCATAGTGTTGCCTGTCTCATTTTATCGTTATCAATAAAAAAGGCCCCCCGGTGTGGGAGGCCTTGTTGTTCGTCTTCGCATTCTTTATCACACGACGAAACGCCTCCCGTTCAGGGGAAGGTAAAAAAGAATGCGAAGAAGAACGGTGTCAGTTTCATAAGGTCATCCTGTGATTGATATCGTTAAAGTACCCGTACTGTTTTCACCCTGTCAATAAAAAACAAAAAACGCGCCCGAAGGCGCGTTGGCGGTACACTCAATTTAAAGGATTACTCTTCTTCAACTTCTTCCGCGAAGCTGGCGTCTTTCACCGATGTTGTGGCGCGACGGGCTTCACCTTTGTGTTGCACTTTATTGAGCTGCCGTTCCAGCTTGTTGATCAAATCGTTAATTGCGGTGTACATATCCTCATGTTTTGCGCTGGCGACCAGATGGCCGTTTGGAGTATTGATAGTTGCGTCAGCGATGAAACCCTGCGGCTCCTTGGACAGGATGATATGTGGATTAATCAAATGTGTTTGCCATTTATCCAGTTTGGCGAGACGGTCTGCGACGTGCTGGCGAATTGCCGGAGTAATTTCCATTTGTTTACTGGTAATGTTCATTGTCATAAATTTTACCTCTTGTCTTTCCGTCTTGGTGATTCCAGCATACCCGACCCAATGTCAAAATGTGTGATTTAGATCACGTTATTTTGTCGGTTTTTGTCAGGGAATCTTTTTTGTGAGGCAGGGCAGGAAGAGGTGAGATTTACCTTGTGGAAGGCAAAAATTGCGGTCATAGTTGACGGGATGTGTTGAGGCTAAAGCGCTTCAGCGATGCTTAGAAATGAATAAAAAAACGGCAGCCCGAAGGCTGCCGTTTTGCATTGAGGTCATATCAGGTGTTGCTGCTGTTGGCAGCAATGATTTTCGCCACTTTTTCAGCCTGGGCGGTCATCTGCATCTGACGGTACGCATTTTCCATCAGCTTCAGGCCGTCGCGCGTTGCCTGGGTATCCGGGTAATCGCGCAGCATACCTTCTACGCGGTTAACCACGGCAACCCATGCGCCACGGCGGGTATAGTATTCCGCCACAGAGTATTCATATTTCGCCAGACGATCTTTCAGGAACACCAGACGTTTGGTGGCGTCAGTCACGTACTGACTGTTCGGATAGCCGCGCACCAGTTTGGAGAAGTCATTGAAGGCGTCACGCGCATGCTGTGGGTCACGGTCGGAACGATCCACGCCGAAGAAGCCCTGAAGCGCACTGTCATCCAGCGCCATGTTGGTGAGACCGCGCATGTACATGACATAGTCGATGTTAGGATGAGTCGGGTTCAGACGCATGAAACGATCGATGGTTGCCTGTGCCAGCGGCAGATCGGCATTTTTATAGTATGCGTAGATGAGATCTAACTGTACCTGCTGCGAATACGGACCAAATGGATAGCGATTATCCAACGCTTCCAGTTGCGTTATCGCCTGTTTCCAGTTACCGTCCTGCAACTTTTGTTGTGCAGTCGCATAGATTTCATTCGGCGGATTGTCAGGGACCTGTTCATTTGAACCGGAGCAGCCCACCAAAGCCAGGCTCAACGTGGCCGCTGCCACCAGATATTTCATGCGCGTCATGACGTTTTGACTTTCCTCAAATGTTTGTCCGGGAGAAACTCTGTTCCTGCTCCCGATTAAGACCAGCTACAATAGCACACTATATTAAACGGCAAAGCCGTAAAACCCAACGTTAAACGAAGAAGCAGTTTATGGCACAACGAGTAGAACTCACCGCAACAGTCTCCGAAAATCAGCTCGGTCAACGCTTAGATCAGGCTTTGGCCGAATTGTTCCCTGATTATTCGCGTTCACGCATAAAAGAATGGATCCTTGACCAGCGCGTGATGGTAAACGGCAAGATCTGGGACAAACCAAAAGAGAAAGTGTTAGGTGGGGAAGCTGTCGCCATCAATGCTGAAATCGAAGAGGAAATCCGTTTCGAGCCGCAGGATATCCCACTGGACATCGTCTACGAAGATGATGACATCCTGGTGATCAACAAACCGCGCGACCTGGTGGTTCATCCGGGCGCGGGGAACCCTGACGGTACGGTACTTAACGCACTTCTCCATTATTATCCGCCCATCGCGGATGTTCCGCGCGCGGGCATTGTGCACCGTCTGGATAAAGACACGACCGGTCTGATGGTGGTCGCGAAGACTGTTCCTGCGCAGACCCGTCTGGTGGAATCGCTGCAGCTGCGCGAAATTACCCGTGAGTATGAAGCGGTAGCCATTGGGCATATGACCTCTGGCGGTACGGTGGAAGAGCCAATCAGTCGTCACCCAACCAAACGTACTCATATGTCGGTACATCCGATGGGTAAACCTGCGGTAACGCACTACCGCATTATGGAGCACTTCCGCATTCATACGCGCTTGCGTCTGCGTCTGGAAACCGGGCGTACTCACCAGATCCGTGTTCACATGGCACACATTACCCATCCGCTGGTGGGGGATCAGGTTTACGGTGGCCGTCCGCGTCCGCCTAAAGGCGCATCGGATGAGTTCATCAGCGTACTGCGCAAATTCGATCGCCAGGCGCTGCATGCGACCATGCTGCGCCTTTACCATCCAATCACCGGTATTCAGATGGAGTGGCATGCGCCTATCCCACAGGATATGGTGGAACTTATTGACGCGATGCGTGCTGATTTCGAAGAACATAAGGATCAAGTGGACTGGTTATGACCAAACTGATTGTCCCGGAGTGGCCATTGCCTGAAGGCGTGGCTGCCTGCAGTTCAACCCGCACTGGCGGCGTTAGCCAGGGTGCCTGGGAGTCTTTGAACCTCGGTGCGCACTGTGGCGATGATCCTGAACATGTTGAAGAGAACCGCAGACGCCTGTTTGCTGCAGGGAACCTGCCGTCGAAACCGGTCTGGCTTGAACAGGTTCATGGTAAAGCGGTACTGAAGTTGACGGGAGAACCCTACGCTTCTAAACGTGCTGACGCCTCTTACAGTAATACTCCGGGCACCGTTTGTGCCGTAATGACGGCCGATTGCCTGCCGGTTCTGTTTTGTAACCGTGCAGGTACCGAGGTTGCCGCAGCGCATGCTGGCTGGCGTGGTCTGTGTGAAGGCGTGCTGGAGGAGACTGTCGCCTGCTTTAAGGATGACCCCGCCAATATCATGGCCTGGCTTGGCCCGGCCATCGGTCCTCGTGCCTTTGAAGTAGGACCCGAAGTCCGCGACGCTTTTATGGAAAAAGATCCGCAAGCCGTGGACGCCTTCCAACCTTCGGGGAATAAATATCTGGCCGATATTTACCAGCTTGCCCGTCAGCGTCTGAATAATGTTGGTGTGACGCAGATTTTCGGCGGCGATCGCTGCACCTTCACCGAAAAGGGTGATTTTTTCTCTTATCGCCGCGACAAGACCACGGGGCGTATGGCAAGTTTCATTTGGCTGATATAACCTAAAGAATCAAGACGATCCGGCACGTGCTGTTTTCTTTTCACATAATTCAGGTCATTAACCTTGAATAATTGAGGGATGACCTCATTTAATCTCCAGTAGCAAATTTGACCTGTTATGGGAGGAGTTATGCGTCTGGATCGTCTTACTAATAAATTCCAGCTTGCTCTCGCCGATGCCCAGTCCCTCGCACTGGGGCACGACAACCAGTTTATCGAACCTCTTCATTTAATGAGCGCCTTGCTGAATCAGGAAGGGGGATCGGTACGTCCTTTATTAACGTCAGCTGGCATTAATGCTGGCCAGTTGCGCACCGCCATCGATCAGGCGCTGAGCCGTTTACCGCAGGTCGAAGGGACCGGTGGGGACGTGCAGCCGTCGCAGGATCTGGTGCGTGTGCTGAACCTTTGCGACAAGCTGGCGCAAAAACGTGGGGACAACTTTATTTCGTCAGAGTTGTTTGTTCTGGCGGCGCTTGAATCACGCGGTACCTTGACCGACCTGCTGAAATCTGCCGGAGCAACCACCGCCAATGTGACTCAGGCGATTGAGAAAATGCGCGGAGGTGAAAGCGTGAACGATCAGGGAGCCGAAGACCAACGTCAGGCTTTGAAGAAATTTACGGTCGATCTGACCGAACGCGCTGAACAGGGCAAACTTGACCCGGTGATCGGCCGTGACGAAGAGATCCGCCGTACGATTCAGGTACTGCAACGTCGTACCAAGAACAACCCGGTACTGATTGGTGAGCCGGGTGTCGGTAAAACCGCCATTGTGGAAGGGCTGGCGCAGCGTATCGTGAACGGTGAAGTGCCGGAAGGGCTGAAAGGCCGCCGCGTACTGGCGCTGGATATGGGCGCGCTGGTGGCCGGTGCGAAATACCGCGGGGAGTTCGAAGAGCGTCTGAAAGGCGTCCTTAACGATCTCGCGAAACAGGAAGGCAACGTTATCCTGTTTATCGACGAACTGCACACCATGGTCGGTGCCGGTAAGGCGGACGGCGCGATGGATGCCGGGAACATGCTGAAACCTGCGCTGGCGCGCGGTGAACTTCACTGTGTCGGTGCTACTACGCTTGATGAGTACCGTCAGTACATTGAAAAAGATGCTGCGCTGGAACGTCGTTTCCAGAAAGTGTTTGTCGCTGAGCCAAGCGTTGAAGATACCATCGCGATTTTACGTGGTCTCAAAGAGCGCTATGAACTGCACCACCATGTGCAGATCACTGACCCGGCCATCGTAGCGGCTGCGACGCTTTCGCATCGTTACATCGCTGACCGTCAGTTGCCCGATAAGGCCATCGACCTGATTGATGAAGCAGCTTCAAGCATTCGTATGCAGATTGACTCGAAACCGGAAGAGCTGGACAGACTTGACCGACGCATCATTCAGCTCAAGCTGGAACAGCAGGCGCTGAAGAAAGAGTCTGATGAAGCCAGTAAGAAACGCCTGGATATGCTCAATGAAGAACTGGACGATAAAGAGCGCCAGTATTCCGAGCTGGAAGAAGAGTGGAAAGCCGAGAAAGCTTCCCTGTCCGGTACGCAGACCATTAAAGCTGAACTCGAACAGGCAAAAATTGCCATTGAGCAGGCGCGACGCGTGGGCGACCTGGCGCGAATGTCCGAGCTGCAGTACGGCAAAATTCCTGAGCTGGAAAAACAGCTTGAGATTGCGACGCAATCGGAAGGTAAAACGATGCGTCTGTTGCGTAATAAAGTCACGGATGCCGAGATTGCTGAAGTCCTTGCTCGCTGGACCGGCATTCCGGTAGCACGCATGCTTGAAGGTGAGCGTGAAAAACTGCTGCGCATGGAGAACGATCTCCACAATCGGGTGATTGGCCAGAACGAGGCGGTTGAGGCGGTATCGAATGCTATTCGTCGTAGCCGTGCAGGGCTGTCCGACCCGAATCGTCCGATTGGTTCCTTCCTGTTCCTGGGGCCGACCGGTGTCGGTAAGACCGAGCTGTGTAAAGCGCTGGCTAACTTTATGTTCGACAGCGACGATGCAATGGTCCGTATCGACATGTCCGAGTTTATGGAAAAACACGCCGTTTCGCGTCTGGTCGGTGCGCCTCCGGGATACGTTGGTTATGAAGAGGGTGGGTACCTGACAGAAGCGGTGCGTCGTCGCCCTTATTCCGTCATCCTGCTGGATGAGGTGGAAAAAGCGCATCCGGATGTGTTCAACATTCTGCTTCAGGTCCTGGACGATGGTCGTCTGACAGACGGGCAGGGGAGAACGGTCGATTTCCGTAATACGGTTGTCATCATGACCTCGAACCTGGGCTCCGATCTGATTCAGGAACGTTTCGGCGAACTGGACTACAGCCATATGAAGGATCTGGTGCTGGGTGTGGTAAGCCATAACTTCCGTCCGGAGTTCATCAACCGTATTGATGAAGTGGTGGTGTTCCATCCGCTGGGTGAGAAACACATTGCGTCGATTGCGCAGATCCAGTTGCAGCGTCTGTATAAACGTCTGGAAGAACGTGGATATGAAATTCACATCTCCGATGAAGCGCTGAAACTGCTGAGTAAGAATGGTTACGATCCGGTGTACGGTGCGCGTCCATTAAAACGTGCTATCCAGCAGCAGATCGAAAACCCGCTGGCGCAGCAGATCCTCTCCGGGGAGCTGATTCCAGGAAAAGTGATTCGTCTGGAAGCCAACGACGATCGCATTGTGGCAGTGCAGTAGGTCACAAAACGCAAAAACGAGCCGCTTGCGGCTCGTTTTTGTTTAAAAACCAGGCGAGAATTGAGGTCTGGAGTCAGATTTGCCTGGAAAGTGAGCAGTCAGTAAATAATTTTCACTTTATCCTTGCAGGTTCGGAATTACTCCCTATAATGCGCCTCCACTGACACGGAACAACGGCACACACGCCGCCGGGTCAGCAGAGAAAAGCGAAAATAAGCGCTTGACTCTGAAGCGGGAAAGCGTAATATGCACACCCCGCGCCGCAGCGAAAACGAAGCGGCACTGCTCTTTAACAATTTATCAGACAATCTGTGTGGGCACTCAAAGTGACATGGATTCTTAATGTCTTCGGACAATAAATGAATACCAAGTCTCAACGAGTGAACACGTAATTCATTACGAAGTTTAATTCATTGAGCATCAAACTTTTAAAT